>JAZUAE010000029.1:0-25309 GCA_045637805.1 Clostridia bacterium | reverse complement strand
ACATTGGTAGTTCAAAGAATGGGCGGAATGTCCACAATGGGAATGATTTTAGGTCCTATTGTTCTACCAAATGACGATATGTTAAATGGCGGCATTAGCACTGGTGGTGGCTCATCAAGTGATTATAGTAGTTATAATCTAACTGCTGATACACCTTATACAAATGGCGCTTTAAGAGCATATAGCACTCTTGGAATTTACAATGTTAATCGTGGCGCAACAGATAATGGCTTTGGATATGCAGGTTTTGTTAGGGCTATGAGAGTTAAAAGAACTGATGGTCGTGTTATCTATGATGATGACGGAATATTAGATGTTTCTGATAAAGCAAGTTCTCTTGCAAGTGAACTTATAAACTATCCTTCTTATATTTACTCTTATGAAACTACTTTACCCAACAAACCAAATGCTGGCTTTATGTGGACTAATCAACAAGCCAAATTTAAAAGCACAAATATAAAAAGCATTTATTCAACAGCCGGCGAATCTAAAACTGTGAGTGTAAGCATTCCAACAAATCCTAGCAATACAACTAGAACTTTAACAACAGTTATGGGAAATGACTTCTCACTCACTCTTGCTAATCAAAAGTATATGTTAATACTTTTGCAAGGCACAGGACAATACGAAAACACGTTCTGGGGCAATACTGGTGGTGATACTACTGTTTATCATTTCCTATCAAACTATATTAAGCTTGGAAGTCGTGATTGGTCTAATAGTTTGCAGTCAAACGCAGCTGTTGGAACATATAAAGGACTAACAACTTATTATTCCCCAAAAACATTTACGGTTGTTGCAACGAACTTAAATAACTATGTAAAAATCAATGATGTGCAAGCTACATCACAATATGGAACTTCTGTTGTGCCATTTGCTGATGGTCACCATATAACCATTGACGAATCTGGTTTTACAAAAGTTGCTATTGAAAATGGTAGCGAAGGTGCCTATACAACCTATTATTGCGTTGTCGATACCACCTTACCAGATGTTAGCTATGTTTATCATAATGCTAATGCCTTAACAAATAGAAAAGTTGGAACAATAACAACCGATAGTAGTGGTGCCAAATTTCAAACAATAACCGAAGGCGTCTTTAAAGACCAAGTGCAAGTGAATTTTTCTTATAATGCCGATACGGAATCACCAGAAACTGCAACTTACACTTATAACGGAACTACACAACCACTTACAAGTGGAACTTGGCTTTCACAAGAAGGCGATTATATAGTGACTATTAAAGACCTTGCCGGCAACACAACAACAAGTAAATTTACAATAGATAAAAGCGCTCCAAGTTATAATCTTGGTAGATTGGAAAGTGATAAGTCATATAAAATTTCTAAATGGTATTTAGCAAATATTCCTAGTGGATACAAAGAATATGGCTCTTACTCGTTTGCGGAATATAATATGGCATTGTCTTTGGCGAAAAGTGCCGAATACAATAATCTAGTCACTTCCTACACTTTATCTAATGTTGATGACTTTATTTACACTAATTTGTTAGCAACTGGCGAAGAAGTTAAAGTTGGAGATTATTGGTATTATAAATCCCGCGAAAATCCTAATTTGTATGTGTATTACTTTAATGCACAGGCATTAGATGAAGTTGTGGAATATTATGCTAAAAATTATGTTTCTAGTGAACAAATCAACAAGATTAACGCCACTCTTTCTCCCAACAACTATGGAAATACTATTGATGATAGTGTTATAGATTGTTTTATTACTTCAAATGGTATTAAAGGTTGTATTGTAAATAACTTTACTTTTAGATTTAGTGATAATAATGATACTTACAAGATTTATTGTGATTATCAAGAAGATAACAATGAAAATTGGAAAGAACTACAATATGGATTACCTTTTATATCACAAGTCAACTCTCACGGATTATATAAAATCAAAGAAATTGACTTTGTAGGACACGAAACAACTTATTATGTGTATTTGGACTTAAATGCTCCTTTATTGGACATAGAGGCCAAAATATATGGCAAAGATAAGACAATTACTCAAACAATATCAAAAGCAGATATTCCTGCAAATAACGAGTTAGTGTTCTATTATGAAAGTTTTAAAATAATCAATGTTGTTGAAGATGATAAATGGTGGACTTTGGAAGTTAAGAATCCACAAGGCAAAACAACAAGATATACCTATTTGGACGAACTTCCTAACTTTGAAGATATGGGCTCTGGTGAGTTTACAATAACTATTGCCGACCGAGTTAATACACCTTTTACCTTTAAAGTTTATTTGCTTGGAAAAGCACCAGAAGTCAAATTTGAAACCATAAATGCAAATACACAATTAAAAATAACAATCAATACTGGCGAAAGTTATAACTCTATCACAGACCTAAAAATATATAGGAATGGCACTTGCCTAAATAGTGAAAATGGTTATGACGAAAAACCAGATGATAATACAAATGAACTTATTTATATAAACCCAAACACCTTAAAATACACCTTTAACAAAGGTGGAATTTATGTTGTTGAAATCACAGATAACTTCGGTAGAACTTTGTCTTACGAGTTCAAATTCGAGAAAGATTTGCCAACTGGTATTCTTGTTGGCGTCACTCACAATGGCAAGACAAAAGATGAGGTCAAATTTATTTATGATAGCAATAAATACTTTGTGGTAGTAAATAAAGACAATTCTTCTTTTGAAGCCCCAGCCACTACTGATAAGAATTTAACTACACTTGTTTTCACACCGGTTGAAGAAAGCGAGATTGTATATTCTATTCAGTTGGTAGATAAAACTGACATCGAAAATTACAACAATTACTCATTCACAATCAAAACAATTAAACCTATTTTACATCTATTTGGAGTTGAGCCAAATGGCAAAACTGGTGGTAGCGTTTACGCAACTTGGGATTCTGGTGAGGAGCAATATACCGCAACTTACACCCTTGATGGCAAAACACAAGAATATAGAAAAGGTCAAGTTTTGACCATTGAAGGTATTTACACAATTACACTTCAAGATGAAATATTTAACCAAACACAAGCAACTTTTGAAATAGACAAAACAATAGAATTTATTATAGCAGATACTAATGGAAACATTTACGAAATAGAAGATATAAGATACATCAACTTTGATGTGCGACTAATAGAAAAAGAGCCATTAAATGTTGCCTTATACAAAGACGATGTTGAAATGGATTATGAGTTTGGATTGATGATAACAGAAGAAGGCGAATATCTTGTTAAACTTGAAGATGAATACACAAACACGTTGTATTTCACTTTCACAATAGATAAAACACCACCAACTGCAACTCTGTATGGAGTTGAAGAATTTGGTAAGACAAATGGCTCCGCTTGGATTATTTCAAACGAAAGTAATTTGTCTTGTTGGTATATAAGAAATGACAATTTCAAAGATGTTTACCATCTTGGAACTGAAATCACAACCAACGGAAAATATGTTGTCTATATTGTAGATTTAGCCAAAAACTTTATCACTTTTGAATTTGAAATTGATAAAGAAATTTCATACGATATAAATGTTTATCGTGGTGGAATTTCTAACGGAGATGTTAGATTAATTGCTTATGAAAATCTTAAAATTGTGATGTATAAAGACGGAAAACCTATTGACTATTCTTTCGAGCAGATATTAAAAGATGAAGGCGAATACTCTTACACAATCATAGATGAATTACAAAATCGCACAAGCTCTTTCTTTACAATTATTACTAAACGAAAACAAAACCTAAATCATATTTTGCAAGAAGATATATCGGTTAAAAGCGTTCTAAAAGATGATGAGAATTACGAATATCAAGTATTAGAAAATAACCTATATCTCTATGATGAAGGACATTATTTAGTAAACATTTTAGATGAGAGAACTGGCAAAGAATATTCATTTGAAATCACGCTTGATACCACACCACCAACACTAGAATTGGTCGGTGTTGAAAATGGCGGAACAACAAAAAAAGTTGTTGTTATGAAGAATGTAAGTGAGCAACCTTACACCATTTATATAACTGTTGACGGAGCTCCATTTGACTATAAGATTGGAGAAGAAATTGAGAAATGTGGAAGATTTATTGTAGTGCTAACTGACGAAGCTGGCAACTCTACAACTTACACTTTTGAACGACTTTATTCTCTTAACGGACCTAGTATTGCAGTTCTTGCAGGGCTTGGTGCGTTGGTAGTTTTACTAATAGTTTTATTGATTAAATCAAGACATCATTATTACAAAGACGAAGTTATCGAAGAAGATTTAGAAGAAACCATTATTGAAGATGATTTTAATGATGGTGATAGTGAAAACCCAGAAAATGAATAGGATTTTGCTATTTATTTTAGGGAGCAGGATAAGGAGCGGACTCAAAATTGGAAATTCGGTGCGAAAAACCCCTATAAAATAAGGGATTTTCGGTGTTTCAGTGCGAACACCCCCGAGTTTCATTTTGACTCACTCCCCATATCTTAAAGCAAGTGGGATACCCACTTCTTTTTATGCCTATTTCGATAGGCATTTTTTAAACAAAATTATAAACAAATTTGGAGGAAATATTTATTATGCGTAGTATGTTAGCAGCAATAGATTTCAACCCGATTTTAGCTCCGGTGTTGGAAGTATTAAATGCAATCTTGTGGCCAGCAATCGGCCTTGTAGGTTCTATCGGAACCATTTACTGTATTGTTCTTGGAGTTAAGTTAGCGAAAGCTGATGAAGCCGGCTCACGAGAGAAAGCCAAGAAAGATTTGATTGGTGCGATTATAGGTTTTGTATGTATATTCGTTTTAATCATTGGCTTGAAGATTGCAATGCCTATCTTACAAGATTGGGTGACAAGTCAAGTTGCTTAATTTAATTAAAAGGACTTAAAAAATTTATGAAGAAAAAACTTATTATTGGAGCCGGAATTGTGCTCGCAGTATTTATCCTATTCCTTATTATGCTTGGTGGAAGTTCAAGCACAAATAAGATAGTGACGAAAGAAGAATTAGACGTCACTCTCACAACAATTACTTGTGAAGTGAAAGATGAAGAAAACATTGATTACAATATTTCAACAATCACAAACGATATTAGCTTTGATAGCGAAATCCAAAACAAACAATACACAAAACTTACAATTAACAAAGAGAAAGGTTTTAACTCTTTGGGACTTGCATTTATTGTTAAGTCAAACGAAGAATTTACACTAAACGTTTCTCTTGAAAAAAATGGAACATCTTTAACTACAACTTCTGTTGAGTTTAAAGACGGACAAATGAGAAATGTAAACTTGCTCTTAAATGAAGCGGTTGAAATTTTACCAACTGATGAATTTACTATCTCGTTCACACAATCTGGTGAATGTGCTTTCACATTTGATACTATACTATTCTTCTTTGACGAGGTGTAATGAATTATGGATTGGTTAACGAATTGGATTTTTGAATTACTTTATGGTTTTCAAAAAACGATTTGTTATATCATTGACTTTATACGAGAGATATTCTATGTCCTTGCAGGAATAGATACGATAACCATTGAAGGCGAAGAAACCGAACTCTTATCCCACTTTATTTTAAGTGATACGGTTAGAACAACGTTCTTCTACATTTTCTTAATTGCAACTATCTTGCTTGCAGTTTTCGTTATGATAGCAATTATTCGTAGTGAGTATGCTTATGGCGAAAACAAAAAATCAAAGGCACAAATTCTTGGCAAAGCATTTCAAAGTTTTGCTTTGTTCTTGATGGTGCCTTTTATATTGATAGCAGGTATAACATTGACAAACGCTGTCATGGGAGCAATTAACACGAGTATGAATCCTTATGCTTTATCCGCAGGAGGACAAGCAACTATTGGTGGACAAATACTCGTCACTAGCGGACAACACGCTTACATTGGAGATTTAGGAGAACGTGCCGCCATTGAGCAAATGTTCCTAACCGGTCAATTAGATTATTTTGATATTGGTGTTGTTAGTCAATATTACAATCTTCGTAGTATGGATTTCCTTATTGGAATACTTGGCTCCATTGTAATTATGGTTATGTTTGTTATGAGCGCTGTGACATTTATTCAAAGAATTTTTGACATAGTGCTCTTATACATTATCTCGCCGGTTAGCGTAAGCACAATTCCTATTGACGATGGAAATAGATTTCGAATATGGCGTGATATGATAATATCGAAAGTGCTTGGTGCTTATGGAATTATCTTATCTATGAATTTATTTTTCATAATTATACCGCAAGTGAGTAGCATTACTTTCTTCACAAATTCATTTAAAAATGGAATTGTTCAAATTCTGTTCTTGATCGGCGGTGCTTTTGCAGTCACGAAGGCAAACCTAGTGATTGCACAATTAACTGGCAATACCGCCGGACAAAACGAAACCCAACAATTATTTAGAAATATGCAAACTGGTGGTCATATAGCAAAAATGACCGCAGGTGTTGGAGCAACCGCAGTTGGTGCAGCTCTTGGTGGAAAAAGATTTATCGACACCAAGAAATCAACTCGCTCTATGTCAAGAGGATTTAAAGATTCCTTTGCCGCTCCTACAAGTAAACCATATTTAAACAAAACCAATGAGCAAAGCAAGGTTGCTAAATATCTAGGAACTCCTACTCGTTTAGCAACTATGCCAATAGGAATGATTAAGGACTTTGCTAATGGTGGTATTGTTGGTGTTGGAAAGAACTTCATACCAAGAGCGAAGAATGTTGTGAAAGGAGATAATTTTATTAACCACGCACAAGGAAAATCAATTTTAAATAAGGAGCAAGACAATGCGAATAATACCTAAACGAACAAAGGTAAAAGTTCAGTTTTATAAAGGTATTGGAATCTATGACGTCATAATTGGCGTCATAGCTCTTGCCTTTTTGGCATTAGCAGTCACGAGCAATTTACCAAATAAATATACAATAGCACTAATCATTTTAATATTAGTCGCGCCAATGTATATACCGCTTGGAGATATTAAGTTATATCAAGCAGTTGGTTATGGTTTTAAATTCGCTATTGCTAGAAAAACTTTTACTAAAAAGACAAAAGGAAATGCACATATAAGTTCTATCATTCCTTACTCATCTATTCACGATGACATTATTAACGGAAAAGACGGAATTATGACAGGTGTAGTTCAAATCACACCAATAGAATTTAACCTTTTGTCAATGAATAAACAAAATTACTTTATTGATGGTGTAATATCTAACACTCTTAAAAATGTTGGAGAGTTCCAAGAGTATGACATCATTAAATTAGAAAAACCAATTATCTTTGATGATTACCTTAAAAACGAACTTACAAGAATTAAAAACCTAGTTGAAGAAAATGAGAATGGAATTTTAAATGAAGATGAGTTTAGAAAAAGAGTTGAAATCATTGAAGATAGAATGAATTTAATTGAAAGTTTAAATTCAAATGACAAAATTTATGCTAGTGCTTATTATATAGCGCTACACGATATAGACAAGAATAGTTTAAATAACTCTCTTGAAATATTAGAAAATTCTTTAAAGAACAACAATTTAGAGGCAAAAAGATTAAATAGTAAGGAATTAGCAATCTTTCTAAAATACTCCTATGACAGAGATTTTGACGAAAGAGATTTTGATAAGTATGCTCAAAAAGATTATATTAGACACATCTATCCAGAGCAAGTGCAATTTAAAACACTTTGCACTAAACAAAATAACAAAACACTTACTCACTTTGTAATCACAGATTATCCACTAAAAGTTGATAACGCGTGGGCACAAGAACTCTTTGACTTGCCAAACACCAAAGTTGTTATGAAAAACAAACCTGTTGAAAAATACAAAGCAATCAAACGAATTGATAATGCTATCAATGAATTGATGTCGCAAACAACTCTTGGAAAAGCAAGCTCTCAAATTGACAAGCAAACACACTTGGAATCTTTACAAGTTTTACTTGAAGGCCTACAAAATGACAATGAAGTTTTCTTTGATAGCACACTAATCATTACCGCATACGATATTGGCAAAGAAACAACTAACAAGAAATATGTAAGAAGAAAATTGCGAGAACTTGGCTTTAAGTTTAGTGAAATGTTTGGCAGACAAATAGAAAGCTATTTTTCTACTAATATAAACACATATAACAAAGTTAATATCTCTCGTGGTCTTAATTCTTCTATTATTGCTAGTGCTTTCCCATTTGTTAGTAATGCAATACTTGATGATAAAGGATTACTTATTGGAGAAAACAAATTACCAACATTTGTTGATTTCTTTAAAAGAGATGATGAACGTGTAAACTCTAACACTGTTATTATTGGAAAATCTGGCTCTGGTAAATCTTATTGCACAAAAACATTGCTTGCTAATCTTGCAAGTGATAATGCAAAAGTATTTATCTTGGACCCAGAAAACGAATATAACAACTTGGCAAACAACCTTAAAGGTCGTGTGCTAGATGTATCATCTTCTAAAAATGGTCGTATAAACCCATTTCACATTATTGCGAGTTTAGATGATGAGAATAGTGACGGAACAAGCAACTCGTTCTACTCCCATTTGCAATTCTTGGAAGAATTTTTTAGATTAATTCTTCAAGGAATAAATCCAGATAGTTTGGAGCTTTTAAATAAGATTATTGTGGAAATCTACAATAAAAAAGGTATTTCAGCTAAAACTGATTTAACCACTTTAAGAGCAAAGGATTATCCAATATTCCAAGATTTAGCAGAAGAAATCGACAAAAGAATAGAAAATGAAAAAGATGAATACAACCTTTCTTGCTACAAAGTTTTATCTAACTATATTAGCAAGTTTAGGCGCGGAGGTCGAAACTCTGCACTATGGAACGGATTTACTACATTCAATCCTACTGAAAACTTTGTTGTGTTTAACTTTCAAAAGTTATTGTCTAACAAAAACAATTTGATTGGAAATGCACAAATGCTTTTAGTTCTAAAATGGTTAGACAACGAAGTCATTAGAAATAGAGATTATAACATTATGAATAATGCTGATAGAAAGATTGTTATTGCTATTGACGAAGCACACGTCTTTATTGATGAAAAATTCCCAATAGCACTTGACTTTATGTATCAACTTGCAAAGCGTATTAGAAAATATAACGGAATGCAAATTGTTATTACTCAAAACGTTAAGGACTTTGTAGGAAGCCCAGAGATTGCACGAAAATCTTGTGCAATTATAAATGTAAGTCAATATTCGTTTATCTTCTCACTTTCTCCTAATGATATGGCTGACTTGTGTGTTCTTTATGAAAAAGCAGGTCAAATCAATGAAAGCGAAACGGAAAACATTGTAAATTTACCACGTGGAAGTGCTTTCTTAATTACAGGTCCTACCAATAGGACAAATATTAGAGTTGTTGCCACTCCACACATTAAAGATATTTTCGAGAATTAGGAGTAAATAAATGGAACAAGAAGAAAAGAAAAATTATTATACAACACTTGAAGATTTGGAAAATCTATCAAAAGAAAAATACTTTGAATATCTAAAACAAGGCAAAATAACTGATATTTTAGACGCTGTTGCTAAATTCCCAAATATTTCTATTGATAATGACGTGTTAGTTCTAGCTCAAATGCCAGAAGCTACAAAAATTGATATGAAAGAAGTTTGGGAAAAGAAAGGTCGCAACCTTGTTGAAAGCCCTAAATATATAAATACCATTGCATTATGTATTTATAAAAATGATTTAGGTTATACCGATAGCAAAGGCACAACTTATCTTAATGGCTCTGATAAACTCACAACCAAGATAAATGTGTTATATGATGTATCGCAAACCACAGGTAAAGAATTGCCATTAGATATTGACAAAGAAAAACTAGCAAAACACTTTGATTCTGTCAAAAATTCACTAGAACATACTGCACGAGGTTATAAAATTGTATATGATACAATCCCAGAGAAATCAAAGATTGATATTGAAAACAAGCAAATTGTTATTCAAAACGGAATTTATTTAAGCGAAGTTATTGAAGAACTTTTTGACAAAGTTTCAACAGTATTGTTAAATGCACGCAGACAAGTTGGGCTTGATGATAAAAATATAAAAAAAATAATGCACGACGCAACTGTCTATACTTTAAAATCTAAATACAATTTTGAAAAACCTAACTTTGATTTTAGTGGAATTGCAAAATTAAGTGAAGATGAAATGATAAAATTTAAAGATAATTTACAAACGGTCCGCTCTGTTGTTTATCAAGTATCTAAAAATATGGAAAACACGATTGATATTGATGTTCGTAAAAAAGAAAGAGAAAGTCAAAATCAAAATGCTACCGAAAACAACAATTACTCACAAAAAACTTATGCAAAACAACAAGAAAGCGAGGAAATGTAATATGGCTATTGGTGGAGAACTTTTATCACTTTTAAAAGATATTGATTACAATTCAAAACAAGAACTTTTAGATAAATTAAGAGCAATGCGAGATGATTTGAAAAATTATCCTAAACGAGAACGAAGAAAGATTAAATCTTTCTTACACGTTGCTATTCAACAAGCATTTTACACAAGTGAATATGCTTTATTGCAATACAAAAAACAAATGACAAGAAAAGATAAATTATGGAAAACAACATAAAAGCCCATAAGTTCACGCTTATGGACTTTTTAATTTAATAGGAAAAAATTATGGAAAAATCAAAAAATATAATTTCTTGGGGACAGTTATTTATAATTTTTGGCACAGCTTGTTTATTCTTGTTTGCACTTACAACAAGAGTAAGTTTTAAAGAAGAACAACCAAAAGAAATTGTTTATATTACCGACTATCAATTCAATAGTGGTGAGATTATTGCATACACTGGCGAAGATACTATTTTAAACTTGCCGAGCAGCTATTCAATAGGTCCTTCTAACGAAAAAGATGTTGGTATAGTCACATTTTACAACGAAAGTGAAGCGTTTGACTTCCTTATAGACCATTACGCGATTGGTGCCGAAGGTTATTATGACTTCTACCACGAACTAATGACACACGAATATCCTTGGGTATATGAATATTCTATTGACATTCCTACCTTTATTGAAGGTGATGATTATTTAGTCACTAGCATTTCTGCTCGTTGTTTTGAAGATAACGAAACAATAGAAAAAGTGATTATTCCTAGCTCAATTCAAAGCATAGGAAACTTTGCTTTTCAAGATTGTTCTAACCTTGCTGAAATTGAATTTAATGAAGGCCTTACCTTTATTGGAGATAGCACATTTTGGGGTTGTGCAATAACAGAACTAAAACTACCAACAACACTAGAAACTATATATCCTTATGCGTTTTTTAGATGTAGTAAATTAGAAACGGTTATCATACCAGAAAATGTAAAAGATATGACACTTGGAACATTTAACGCTTGCGTTAGTTTAAAGACCGTCACTATTCTATCTCCACACGAAATTGAAGCGTGGTATACAAATGTATATCATACATTTTCTAATTGCACGAGTTTAGAAAGTATTTATGTGCCTGCACAAAATCTAAATTATTATAAAACTACGTCCCCTTGGAGCTTATATTCAAGCAAATATAAAACTATATAAAGGAGAATTAAATGGACGAAAATTCAAGTAAAAGCAAAGGTGCCGGCATATCTATTGCTGTCATCTTACTTGCGATTGTTATAGGTTTTGGCTTTGTAATTGGTTTAACTCAAACGAGCGGTGCCAATAACCTTAATAACAAAGAAAGTGAAATATCAAACTATGTTTTTGATGAATCCGGAACATTGTTATCTTACTCTGGTGATATGAACGAACTTGTTATTCCTGCAACTTTCTCATTCGCTCCTACTTATGAAGAAGTGCAAATGACATCTAGCTCAATTTATACACTTGTAGATAGAGCAACAAGTTTAGGAATTAGAAACTACAAAATAGAAAACCAAACTGGTAATTATGAAGATGAATACGGAAATGTATATTACCAAGAAAAATATGTAATGACTTATGAGAAAAAGAAAGTTGTTGAAGGAACTGATTATACAGTCACCGCAATCGGCGCTAATGCTTTTATGAATAATCAAAAGATAACATCTGTTGTTATTCCAGAAAGTGTTGAAACCATTGACGCGTCTGCATTTTCTGGCTGCACTAAATTAAAGTCAGTCACTCTTTCTCAAAACTTACAAAGAATAGAAAATTCAGCATTCTATAATTGTCGTGTGCTAGAAGAAATCGAAATTCCTAACACTGTAAATTATATTGGAACACAAGCATTTGCAGAATGTCGAAACTTAAAAGAAGTTAATTTACCAAACAATATAACAACTATTTACAATATGACTTTCTCATATTGCACAAGTTTGACTGAAATTGAAATTCCAAGTAGTGTTAGAAATATCCAACCTGAAGCGTTCTACTATTGCTATAATTTGCAAAATGTAAAATTTAACGAAGGATTGCAATATATTTCAAGTGCAGCGTTCTATAACTGCTACAACTTAACTGAAATTACTTTACCAAGAACATTTAGACAACTTGCTTCACAAGCATTTTATCGTTGTGATGCTTTAAGAACTATCATCTTAAACAGCACAAGTGTTCCAAGTATTTCGGGAAGTTCAGCATTCCCAAGTTCTGTTTATGACATATATGTTTTAGACCAACTTTACGAAGATTATATGAATAATAGCAGTTGGTCATACTTCTGGCCATATATTCGTATGATGAGTGAATTAGGTGCATAATGACAAATGAAGAATATACAAAATGGCTAGTTAATAATGCTTTTTTAAAGGTTATGACTATCGAAATGGATTATTTTGACGCAAAATTCATTGATCCACTCGTGGATAAAATTTGCGAACATAATACAAAGTTTAAAAAAACTGAAATGAAAGATTGTAAATTAGATTTACAAACTGCTATTGAAGAAATTGAAATCTGTAAGGACTCCATTGATATGAGAGTTCTTACTGCTTATGGTTGGGATACAACCAGCATAAAAAGGTATATTGTTAAATATATGCCCGAAGAAACTAGAAAGGACTTAAAAAAGGCCCTTGATGGAGAAAATGAACTATGACCGATAATGAATACAGAGTTTTTTTAGGAAAAATCAACAAAGAAATTGAAGAATTTAGAAACACAATGCAAAAAGAGCCACGCAAAGAAATTTATGATAGATATTATAAAATTCACGCTTTTGAAGCTCTTTACCACAATCTTTTTCATCAAGCAAAAGATTTAAAGTTTAAAGGATTTCCAGAGAGTGATATTATCGACCATTACTATGATGAATTTTTAAGCTCTGGCTACTATGTAGATAGTGATGATGATTTGCGTAAATTCTGTAAAGAAGAAAACAAAAAACGAGCCGAAATGGCTAAAAAACAAGAAGAAATTAAGAAACGAAAAGAATTTGAAATGTAAATAAGGAAGAAAAAAGATGATAGGACAAGCAATAGTTAATGATTTAGTTGGCAATGTGCTTGAAAACGCTATATATCTTGCAAACTTTTTTAAATTTAGAGTTAATAATCCCGAATTTGATTTTGCACAATCAATGCAAATATTTTCTAGTAATCCACGAGTGACTATTTGTAAAACTTTTGATGAGTGGAACGCACTTCAACGAAGAATTATAAGAAGCTCAAAAGCATTGTCATTTATCAATGCTGACAATCCTACTAGAAAGAATTATGTATTTGATATTTCGCAAACTTATGGCGTGGATTATCCACCAAAAGTATATCCGGCGAGAAATACATTGGTTGCCGACTTAAACAAGCTAAATTATATTAAAAATAACGATTTAACTAATCAATACGATAGTTTATTAAAGACCATTGACCAATTTAATGTGGAAAATGGCAATATTAAACCTATTGAACTTGAAAATAAGTATTTAGAACGCTTTATTGCAATCTATATCAATGCAACCTTTTCAAACTCGCTTGATATACCCAAAGTGGAACTTGACGAAATTGAATTAGACCGAAAGATAGAATTATGCCAAGAAGCAGAAGAAATTGCCAAAGAAATTTCAACTTATATTTTTGAAGAAAGGAATTTTGAAAATGAACACAAACAACAAGAACAACTCGCAGAAATTAGACAAATACGGGCTGATAGCCCTAAAACATCTAAAAGAATATCGACAAACCAAATATCTTTATTTGATGATGACAGAAACTATATCGACATTCTTGTTGAAAATACAATGCGAATGCAACAAGATGAAGAAATTGCTAACGGAACAAGCATACAAGAACTTGAAACCAGCAACGAACTTCTTGGAGAGATTGACACAAGAACAAATGATATACCAGATGACCGAAGAAATAATACTGAACGAGATTATTTACCAAATTTAGTAAACTATAAACTAACTGATAGTGATTTTGAGTTTTTAGGTGGTGCTAAAACAAAGTATAAAAACAATGTCAAAGCCATAAAACTTATAAAGCAACTTGATGAAGAAGAACGCCAGCCCACTCCCGAAGAACAAAGCATTCTTGCTAAATATGTTGGTTGGGGCGGCATTCCGCAAGTTTTTGATAAAGACAATGCAAGTTGGGAAAAAGAATATGCAGAGTTAAAAGAACTTTTAAATGAAAGTGAATATAACCTTGCAAGAAGTTCTACTCTTACTGCACATTTCACGAGCAAAACCATTATAGATAAAATTTACAGCGGCTTAGAGCAAATGGGCTTTAAGGAAGGCACTATATTAGAGCCAGCAACCGGCACAGGAAACTTTATAGGACTTGCACCAGAGAGTTTTGACAAGAAAAAGATTTATGGTGTTGAGATTGATGAACTTACTGGCAAGATAGCAAAACACCTTTACCCAGAATCAAATATTCAAATTACAGGTTTTGAAAATACTAAATTTAAAGATAATCAATTTGATAGTGTTATAACCAATGTCCCATTTGGTAGTTTTAAAGTGTATGATAGAGATTATGACAAGCATAATTTCTTTATTCACGATTACTTTATTGCTAAATCAATAGATAAAATACGACCTAATGGACTATGTGCGGTTATCACATCAAAAGGAACTTTGGACAAACAATCATCTTCTTTTAGAAAATATATTGCCGACCGTGCTGAACTTGTTGGAGCTATTCGTTTACCAAATAATGCTTTTAAAGAAAATGCAGGCACCGAAGTGACTGCTGATATTCTATTCTTTAAAAAGCGTGGCACAATTATAGATTCTAACGATAGTTGGATTTATGTAGGAAAAAATGAAGAAGGAATCCCAATGAACGAGTATTTCATTGAACACCCAGAAATGTTGCTTGGCACAATGAAAATGGGCGTTAGTATGTATGGTAGCGAAGATGAAACCTACCTTGCTCCCGATGAAAGAACTTTAAGCGAGGCCTTACAACAAGCTATTCAAAATTTACCAAAAGATATATACCAAAAACAAGTTGAAGTTGCAGAAATTAAAGATGAAGATTTCTTACCTGCTGACTATAATATTAGAAACTATTGCTATACTATTATCAATGATAATCTCTATATGAGAGTTGATGACCAAATGGCAAAACAATCTGTATCAAAAAACAATTTTGATAGATTTAAGCAAATGATTGATATTAGAAATCAAGTTAGACATTTACTCCAACGACAAATTGATAATTGTGAAGATGAAGAACTTGAACAAGAACAATCTAAACTTAATACAATGTATGATAAGTTTGTTAAAAAATATGGTTATCTAAATAGCAAGTTTAATAGAAACTTGTTTAGACAAGACGCTGACTATGCGCTATTAGTATCTTTGGAAAATTATGATGAGAGCTCTAAAAGTGCCACTAAAACAGACATTTTTAACAAGAGAACAATAAGAATTCACGAACGCGTTAAATCGGCAAATAATGCCCAAGAAGCTCTCCAAATTAGCAAAAATGAACTTGGTAAAGTTGATATTCGCTATATTGAGCAACTTACTGGACTAGATTACGACACGATTATAAATGACCTTAAAGGTGCCATATATAAAAATCCTGTTGTAGAAACCTTTAATGCAAATGAAGATATTAAATACAATGGTTGGGAAACTGCTGACGAGTATTTAAGTGGAAATGTTAAACAAAAGTTAAGAATAGCCCAAATGGCTAGCAAAGACAATCCAATTTACGAAAGTAATGTTAAAGCGCTAGAAATGGCACAACCAGAAGATATACCAGCAAGTGATATATCTGTTAGAATGGGCGCTACTTGGATTGATAAAGAATATTACGAACAATTTTTAAGAGAAAAATTCAATATTCATAGATATTACCAAGATGAAATTAAAGTGCAATATAGCAAATACGAAGGTAGTTGGAGCATATCTGCTCCTGCTTGGTGTAAACACGGTGTTGAACAAACAAGTATTTACGGAACAAATCGTATGAACGCATTTAAAATTGCAGAGCATTGTTTGAACTTACAAACAATAAATATCTATGACGAAGAAGAAGATTATGACGGAAAGAAAAAAAGAGTTCTAAACAAACCCGAAACTATTGCAGCGAGAGAAAAACAAAAGAAAATTGAACAAGAGTTTAAAGATTGGATTTTTGATGACCAAGAACGAAGAAATAAACTTGTTGCTAAATATAATGAAATGTTTAACAATACAAGATTACAAAACTTCAATGGTGATTACCTTACCTTTCCTGCTATGAATCCTTGCATAGAACTTAAAAAGCACCAAAAGGACGCTGTTGAAAGAATAATAACGAGTGGCAACACTCTCTTACACCACGTTGTTGGTGCTGGAAAGACCTTTGAAATTGCAGCTGCAGCTATGAAATTAAGACAATATGGACTAGCTCATAAACCAATGATAGTTGTGCCTAATCACTTGGTTATGCAATGGACAAGAGAATTTAAACATTTATATCCCAATGCAAATGTGCTAATGGCAACTAAAAAAGACCTAGAAAAAACAAACCGATTAAAGTTTGTTAGTCGTGTTGCTACTGGCGATTGGGACGCGGTTGTTATTGCCGCAAGTAGTTTTGAAAAAATACCACTTTCAAAAGAACGACAAGAAAAGAAAATTCAAGATGAAATTGATAATATAGAAACCGCCATTTTAGAAGCTCGTGATGGTGATAATGATAGATTGACTATTAAAATCTTGGAACGAGCAAAGAAAAACAAGGAAGCAACATTAAAAAAATTAACTGATAGCTCCACAAAAGATACCTTAATAAAGTTTGAAGATTTAGGCGTTGATTATTTATTTGTTGACGAAGCACATAAATATAAAAACAAATTTATCTTTACAAAAATGAATAATGTTGCAGGTATTTCAAAAGCAATGTCTTATAGAGCAACCGACCTTGATATGAAATGTGAATATATAAACGAATTACACAACACCGAGAAAGGTGTTGTTTTTGCTACTGGAACGCCAATTTCTAACTCTATGGTGGAAATGTTTACAATGCAAAGTTATATGCAAAGAAATCAACTTGCGAAAGCAGGACTTAATTACTTTGACGCTTGGGCTGCTGCCTTTGGCGAAACTCAAACCGCACTAGAACTTGCGCCAAGTGGAAATGGTTATCGAACAAGAACAAGATTCGCCAAGTTTACTAATTTACCAGAACTTATGAAGATGTATCGTAGTTTTGCAGATGTCAAAACTGCCGATATGCTTAATCTTCCCACTCCAAAAGCAAACAAGATTACAATTACTGCAAAACCTACTGACGAAGTATTACGACTTAATGAAGTTATACAAGAACGTGCAGAAGCTATCAATGATGGCAGGGTTAAACCAGAAGTTGATAATATGCTTAAAATTACAAGTGATGGTAAAAAACTTGCGCTGGACCCACGTTGTTTTGATGAATTTGCACTTGATAATGAAGAAAACAAAGTAAATTTGTGTATAGACAATGTTTATGATATTTGGGAAAAGACAACTGATAAGAAAAGCACACAAGTTATTTTCTGTGATATGTCAACTCCTAAATATAACTTTAATGAATATTCACCAGAAGAAAACTTTGATATTTACAATGATATTAAAAGAAAGTTAGTTAATAAAGGCATACCAGAGAAAGAAATTCGTTTTATTCACGAAGCAAAGACCGATTTGCAAAAGCAAAACCTTTTTGACGAAGTTAGAAATGGTTATGTGCGAGTTATTATTGGCTCCACCGAGAAATGCGGTGCAGGAACTAATATACAAGACAAATTGATTGCTTTACACCACCTTGACACTCCTTATAGACCTAGTGATTTACAACAACGCGAAGGTCGTATTGTAAGACAAGGCAATTCAAACGAAGAAGTGTTTATTTACACCTATGTCACGGAAAGAACATTTGATAGTTATTCATATCAAATATTGGAAAACAAACAAAAGTTTATTGCTCAAATTGATAATGGAGATTTAACAATTCGTGAAGCTAGTGATATTGACGAAACAACACTCTCTTATGCTGAAATTAAAGCAATCACAACTGCTAATCCAAAGATTAAGCAGAAAATGGAACTTGAACAAGAGATTTCACGCCTACGCACACTTGAAAGCCAATATAGAAACAACAAATATGCTTTGCAAGATAAAATATCAAAAGAACTACCACAAAGAATAAACATAACTGAAAACAATATTCAAAACATAACTGCTGATATAGTTATGAGAAATGGTCATACAACTGACAAATTCTTAATGACTATTGGAAATAAAGCATATACAGAACGTAAAGACGCTGGCGATATGCTTTTAGCGGTAGTTAATTCAAATAAATATGAGTATAAAGTTATCGGTAGAATTTGTGGATTTGATATTGTGCCTTTGCCTATGAATTTTATGTCAAACAATCGACAAGTGCAACTTGTAGGACTTGGCAAATACACAGTTGAAATATCTTCTAGTGGAGTTGGTAGTATTACAAGATTAGAAAACTTTATATCTTCCCTTGATGAACGATTAGAAAGCAATAAAACAATAAATGCAGATTTGAAAAAACAATTAGAATCCGCACAGGTTGAAGTTCTTAAACCTTTTGAATATGCTGAACAAATTGAGCAAATGTCGAAAGAACTTGCAGAACTAGACGCTGAACTTGACTTAAATAAAAAAGAAACTCTTGTTTTAGATGATGAAGAATTACAAAAAGAACAAGAGCCGATTGTTATTGAAGTTGAACGAGATATTGATGACGAAGATGACGAGATTTCTAATAAAAGATACGCCGATATGGAGATGTAAAATATGTATAAATTAGAATTTATGAATAAAAAAATAAAAGTCGAAACTTTCAAAACAACTTATACTACTAACGATAATTTAGCAGTTGTTGTTGAAAATGAAGATTTTGAAGAAGTTTTAACAGTAAATCTTAAAGATAATCCTACCAGCAAAGATTGTGCTTTTGTTGATACTAATAATATCAAATGGGCAGAAAAATTCTTGCAAGAAAATCAAATTGCACAACCAACTGGTAGATACGGAATTTCTGGCTTCTGTTCTTACCCAGAATATCGCTTTGATATGAGTAAATTGAAAGATTACGAAGATGAAAGCAATGGAAAAAACAAAGAAGATATGGAGATGTAATGAATTTAGAACAACACAGAAAATTCCTTGACGAATTAACTGATAATTATGAAAGTTTTAAATCTATGTGTTGTAGTGAAAGTCAATATGAGATGTTTGACAATATCAAAATGATTTACACTTACGACCAGCTTTATGATTATCTTTTATGTGAACATCACGATTGGAATATAAAATATCTAAAAACAAAGGATATTTTAAATTATTACTATGAAAAGTTTACCGAAACTAACTATGACATAACCAGAAGTGATTTAAAAGAATTTTTTAAAGACCAAATGGAAATTGAAAAGAAAAAACAAAATGATAATGAGATGTAAATATGACTAAAACAGAAATTGAAGATTTAAAGACAAATTTGCAATCATATTTAGAATCACACGGAATTGATACAAATAAATTGTTTAGATGTGTTAATCCAGACCATACCGACAATAATCCATCAATGGAATATTTCAAAGACCATAAAGTTTATTGTTATGGTTGTAGGGCTTGTTATGACCTATTTGGTGTTATTTCTGCTATGGAAAATGTTGACAGAAGCGAAGCGGTTAAAAGAGCTATAAACTACTATACAAATGGCTATATGCCAAAGATATATAAGCCAAAACCGAAAGACATTAGAAAAGAAGAAAATGGCACTCCAAAAGATTATACAAAAGCATACGAAGTATGGAAAAAGAACTTTTCTAAAAATGATAATGCAAAGAACTATTTAATCAATCGTGGAATTGATTTACAAACCGCCGAAAGATTTAATGTTGGTTTTAATACTTTTAAGTTTGGAGATGTTGAATTTAATTCAGTTGTTATTCCTGCTAGTAAAAATTGTTTTACTGCAAGAAATATAGACACTAATTGCGACTCTAAAAACCGACATTATAGGCCAACAGGTTGTCAAAGTGAAATCTTTAATGTTAATGCGTTAAAAAATGAAACTCCTTATTGTGTTATTACCGAAGGCGAGTTTGATTGTCTATCTTTTGAAACTCTTGGTGTTAATGCTATTGCGCTTGGCGGAATATACAACATTAGCAAATTAAAAGACGCTGAAAAAGATAAAAACAAGACACTTATTCTCGCCCTAGATAATGACGAACGAGGCAAAATGACAACCGAAGAACTTATTGCTTATTTCAAAGAGAACAATTTTAAATATTTAGTGTTTGATAATTGTGGATTTAAAGACGCAAACAAAGCACTTGTTGAAGATAAAGAACGATTTGAAACAAGCATTAAAGAACTAATACAACAACTAAATAAAAAATTTAAAACACAAGAAAACGAGATGTGATATGAATAAATTAGAAGATTACACAGATTACGAATTTGAAAGCAGCACAACACGAACAGAAGAATATATCTCTTTTGAGAGAAAATATAGAAATCATCTAAAAAAGATTTTACCAGATGGCTATTCGCTCCACTCTTTTAGTGGAAATCACTTCTGTTTTAGTTGTGTAATTAAATCAAATACAAATGAATTTATATATCTCTCTATTGATGATGTTAGAGGTGGTCATAATCATTGGAAAGACCATATCTTAATAAGACAAATGGAACACGAGAAAGATTGGCACGGTAAAGGAAATTTCTATACCAATCTTAAACGATTGCCAAGAGATTTAGAACACTTAAATCAAAGAGGTTATGTAAGTTATAGAAACAATGATGATTACGAATTATAAGGAGAAAAAATGCTTAAACAACAAGATTTAATCAACAAAGCAAATGAAGATTTTGTTAAATTCAAAGCAAGGTTAATGCACTTGGGCAAAGAACAAGTATTTCAACAAAGTGAAAAGATTGAACTTGCGAAGAAAGTTAGAAGAATGCTAACTTACCCACATCAAATTATGGATAACATAACTTATCATAAATTTATGGATATGGAAAATATCTATGATACTTTCTATAAATTCTATAAAGAAAGACCTTATGTTCCAGAAGATGTTGAGTTGGAAGATGTGTTCCTTTCTGTTGTCCACAAATACGAACTAAACTAACGAGGAAATGCCTATGCAACAAATGTCTTTATTTGATTTGCTAGGCGCTGAATATAACGATTACAAACCAAAAGAAAGCAATGATTGGTATTGGCATTTTAAGGACTATCCACCAAAAAACAATTTAAAAGTTTTTAGTTGCTTTGCTTGTGGTGGTGGCTCATCTATGGGCTATAAGCTCGCTGGCTATGATGTGATTGGTTGTTTAGAGATTGACAAAAGAATGAATAGTATTTATACAAAAAACCACAATCCAAAACATAATTACTTAATGGACATACGAGATTTTAATAGAATCCCAAACAATGAATTACCACAAGAATTATTTGAATTAGATATTCTGGACGGATCACCGCCTTGCACTACCTTCTCAATGGCAGGACTACGAGAGAAAACTTGGGGCAAGTTGAAGAAGTTTCGTGAAGGTCAAAAAGAACAAACACTTGATGATTTGTCTTTTGTTTTCATAGAAACGGTCAACAAATTAAAACCAAAGTTTGTAGTTATGGAAAATGTTGAAGGTATAATGACTGGCAATGCTTGGAAATACGTGCAGAAAATATATAAACACTTTCACGAGATTGGCTATCAAGTCAAACATTGGCTTTTAAAGGGCGAAAATATGGGCGTTCCGCAACGAAGGCATAGAGTTTTCTTTATTGCTACACGATTAAATGTAGATTTAGAGAAATTAGATATGTCTTTTTTGTATAAACCTATTATTTTCTCCCAAATAAAAAGCCCAGAAGGAACTAAAATTGAAAGTGAAAATTTAAACAACTTAATAAGCTATGCTAAAAAAGGTGATAGAAATTTAGAGAACGCTTGCAGACGACAACGTGGTAAGAGTTCTTTTTTCAATTATTGCTTTGTTTATGATGAGTTAGTCGCGCCTACAATGACCGCACATTGCAATAACTTACGTTGGGATACTAAAAGTTTATTATCTAAACAAGATATTATCTCAATGGCAACATTCCCACAGGACTTTGACTTTATGAGTGAAAGTTTGGACGCAATATCCTATGTTTGTGGAATGTCAGTTCCGCCAATTATGATTAAACGAGTTGCGGAACGATTAAAACCAATTTTAATAAAGGAATCAAAAAATGAATAAAGAAGAATTAGTTAAAAAAATGAATGATGAACTATTTAATAGTGAAATTATGGATAAACAATACTTTATCCTATCTATGATTAAACAACACATTGAAGATAATTATGACGAAGAAAGCGAGATTTTCAAAGCATTATCGCAATATGAAAAACCGCTAGAAACAGCTTATAATATCTTTACAAGTTATATTGATATGGAACAGGTCCTTGATAAAGTTTTCAAGGATTTCTTCATTAAAGGTCAATCACATAGAGGCATTATAAAAGATTGTATGTATTGTGATGAGTTCTATGATGACGAATTCTGTGACGAAGAAGAAATTGATGAAGAAGACGAAGGTCTTATTCACGATAACGAAGATTGTTAATTAAGGGGTGATTTATGATGACGCAATTATCCAATTATCCCGAAGTTTTAAATGTAGAACAAATGAGAGAGATTTTAGGAATTGGTAGGAATTTAGCATATCAATTACTTGCTGATAAAAAGATTGTTGCAAAGAAATTAGGCCATAATTGGATTATTGCCAAGTCAAACCTTTTAAAATTTATTATGAGTGAGGACAACAATGAAAGCATCAATCCAAGCTAAAAGAGATAAATTATATGTTGTTATTGCTTACCAAGACGAATTTAACCAATCCAAACAAAAATGGTTTGGCACAGGTTTAGATGATACAAAGAAAAATCGTAAAAAAGCCGAAGAAATTAAAGAAGAAAAACTAAAAGAATATCAAAACAATTATAAATATTTAGAACGTGGTAGCAATAAGATTTTATTTGCTGATTATTTAGAACAATGGCTTGAAAGAACAAAACCAAACCTACAAATATCTACTTATTCAACATACGCACAGCAAATTGAAAAGATAGCGAAATATTTTAGAGATAGGCAAATCTCTTTAATTGACTTACAACCATTAGATATAGCAAACTTTTACTCTAACTTGCAGAAAAGTGGCAAAAGTGTTCAATTATGCGAACATTACCACGTTAACATTAGAAAAGCATTACAATCGGCTCTAAAAGCAGGTTTAATACCTTTTAATCCCGCTGATAGAATTGATAGACCTAAAAGCCCAAAGCACGTTGCGAAGTATTATAACCGACAACAATTAGATAAATTATTTGCTTGTTTAGAAGAAGATGACTATGCTTACATTTACAAAATGACTGCATATTATGGACTTCGCCGAAGTGAAATGATGGGTATTAAGTGGTCAAATATTGATTTTGAAAACAATATGATTGTTTTAAATCATACAGTTATACAAACTAGATTAAATGGTAAATCCATTATTGTAGCAAAAGATAGAATGAAAAATTCATCAAGTTTAAGGTCATTACCTTTACTTCCAGCTGTAAAAAAACTCTTATTAGAGTTAAAAGAAAAGCAAGAAGAAAACAAAATACTTTATAAAGACCAATACGAATATAAATACAAAGATTATATTTGTGTTGATGATTTAGGTTATAGAAGAAATCCAGACACGGTTAGCGCTCACTTTAAATTAGTTTTAAAGCACAATAATCTTCCTATTATTAAATATCACGAATTAAGACACAGTTGTGCGAGTTTATTGCTTGAAGAAGGTGTTTCTATGAAAGAAATACAAGAATGGTTAGGCCATTCAACTTACAATACAACTGCTGACATCTATTCCCATTTAGATTATTCTTCCAAGAAAAAAGTTGGTAATGTAATGAATAAGATATTTGAAGAACAAGAAGGAGAACGCTTATTTGAAGAAATCCAAGAAGAAAACCAAGAAAGAAATGAAGAAATTGATACTCCAAAACCTAGACGTCTTAATAGCTATAAGCATAGGGATAATACTAGGACTCGTGATATAGAAATGGAACAAACTATTCCAAGTATTGATGAAGAACTTGCAGAACTAGATAGATTGATAAAGATGAAAGAAGCTTTATTAAATAAAAAAAGAGATAGTGAGATGTGTTAATCTCACTTCTTTTTTGCGTTATAGGGGTGTCTAATATTTGTCTAATATAAGCACTTAAAAGTGGTTAGAAATTTACATTAGACAATTTTAGACCAAAAAACTGTTGTATTTTTAATAAAAAATAGCAAATGTCTAATGTAAAATTGAGTGATTTTCATTAGACATTTAGTAAATTTGTGTAATTTTCTGCTCGCTTGGTGGTGTTCTAAAACCCAATATATAGTGCAAATATGCTTAAAAATAAGAAAAAAGCACCATATTTGGTGCTTTTAATTGGCGGAGAGTTAGGGATTCGAACCCCAGGAAGCTCGCACTTCAACGGTTTTCAAGACCGCCGCTTTCGACCGCTCAGCCAACTCTCCACATTAGACATTTTTGAGTATTTACACAAATTTGCCTATATTAAATTCATTAGACATTTCATTAGACATTTTAGTTTATTCAAACTTTACATTAGACATTTGAATTGCTGAAATGTGCCTATATATAAGGGATTTAGCGAAATATCTAAAAGATAAATCCCAAGTATAAACTGTTTGGTTTCAAGCAGCTTTCAAGACCGCCGCTTTCGACCGCTCAGCCATCCTTCCAAATAACAGTTCCTTGTTGGAACTGTTTTAATATACTATATTTTTATTTAAAATGCAAGGCATTTTGAAAATATTTTTAGAATAATATAATTGCAAGAAGAG
>JAZUAE010000028.1:0-71912 GCA_045637805.1 Clostridia bacterium | reverse complement strand
AACTCGCGACATTCGCCTTGGCAAGGCGACGCTCTACCACTGAGCCATTCCCGCAAAAGTGTGGTGGGAAGTGTAGGGCTCGAACCTACGACCGCCTGCTTGTAAGGCAGATGCTCTCCCAGCTGAGCTAACCTCCCACATTTGTGACATTCCTTGCGAATGCCTACATATAATATCAAACTAAAATGTAATAGTCAAGAGATTTTTTTATTTTTTTTAATTATTTCAAATTTATTTTTCTTATAAAATCATTGACAGTTGGAAAGAATATATGATATATTATATTTTGTTATGTGGCACCATCGCCAAGCGGTAAGGCAGAGGTCTGCAAAACCTTTATCCCCAGTTCGATTCTGGGTGGTGCCTCCACAAAACAATCGACCCTTTGCGGTCGATTTTTTTATGCACCACCCAGAATAACAGGGCTCCCGAAAAGCTTTAGTTATAAAAGTTTTTGGGAAGAGGACGAGAATGCGAGGCATGTCCAGTGGACATAATAGCCGAGCATCGCAGTCAGTAAGCAAGTTGAGCTTTGGTTTAACCCAAAAGCGAAACATTTGCGAACTGAGGGAATGGATTACCAACTGAGCAAAGAGTGTTACTTTTGCGATTAGCAAAATACACAAAAGCGAGAGTTATGATGAGTTTCCCGCTCTCATGTAGGTTAAGCATAGTTGCTTGATTTTTTTTATTTAATAAAGAAAGTAAAAGAATTAATGAAACAAGGTTGTAAAATGGAGTTAAGTATTTGTCAAAATAAAAAATGCAGTATATAATAAGCATATGAACAATATAATTTTACATATTCCACATAGTAGCACAAAATTGCCTTTGGGATTTTATAAACATGTCATTATTGACAGGGGGACCGTGAATGGGTTTAATACACAAATAACCGATTTGTATACGAATGAACTCTTTGGTAGAAATAAATATCCAAAGATTGTTGCAAAATTTTCTAGAATTTACTGTGATGTTGAAAAGTTTGCTGATGATAACAAAGAGGTTATGGCTCAGTTTGGTATGGGTTTTGTGTACACACATACAAACAAAGGTGAACAATTTATAAATATAACGGGCGAGTATAAAAATAAAATTAAAACAGGATATTATAGCCGTTATCACGAAAAATTAAACAAATGCGTTTCAAATATTTCAAGAAAAGGTGTAACAATTTTGTTAGATTGTCATAGTTTTTCAGAAAATATTATCATGTTTGATGATAAAAAAGAAAATTTGCCAGATATTTGCATAGGTTATAATGAAATGTATTACAGCAAAGACTTGGTGGACTATATAAAATTGTTCTTTACTAATTTGGGTTATAAGGTTGCACATAACCACCCATACTCAGGCGCAATGATTCCAAACAGGTTTTTTGCTGAAAAAGCGAATGATTTGTATTGTGTAATGATTGAAATAAATAAAAATTTATACCTGGACAAAAACAACATAAAAACCGCAAATTTTAATAAATTAAAATGTAAAATACAGGAATTGCTTAAAAAACTAGAAAATTTTAATATAAAATAAACGTTGAAACCCAAATTGTGTTTGGTTTTTCACAGCCATTCTTTTTATAAACACCCCAACTGTTACTGCCGATAGCGTATATAAAAGTTCTTTTAATGCAATAGTTGAGATTAAGGCTTATTCTAATGATGGAGAGTCTTTTGGGTCAGCTGTTTGCGTGTCTGATGATGGTAAATTTTTAACTAATGCACACGTTGTAACATATACAGCAAAAGATGGCGGAGGCGAAGATGTGTTACATACTTTTGATAGTTATTCAATACAATTTCCGGACAGTGATGAGTATGTTGATGTAACGCTTTAAAAATATGATGTAGAGAAAGATTTGGCTATTGTAAAGTTAAAGACGTTAAATCGAAAACTAAATGTTTTAAGATCAACAAATGATTTTTCTACAGGTGAAAAGTGTTTTGCAATAGGCAATTTGCAAAATTATGGCGTATCAGTAACGGAAGGTATAATTTCTAAAAAGGCTGTAAACATTGAAAACAATGGAAAAGTTATTAATGCTATTCAATGCGATATAATTATTACCGAAGGTGATAGTGGAGGAGCTCTTTTAAATAAAAAGGGTGAACTAATCGGAATAACTACTTTTAGAACAAAAGATATAATAGGAAAAGTTGTGTACGGAATAGGATTTGCTATTCGCTACGAAACAATAATGCAATTTTTAAACAATTAATAGATAAATTAAAAAGCCAGGTTTGCCTGGCTTTTTTTATTTCAAATCAAATATTCGTTTACAAACGAGTAAAGGTTTGTTATAATATTACTTATAATCAAACAAAATGGAGAAAACTCATGCAGATTAAAGAAGTATTACATAAAAAATTAATAGAAAGTTTTACAAAATGCGACTATGATGTTTTAGACGTACAATTGTCTTTTTCGAATAAACCTGAAATGGCGGATTATCAATGTAATTCAGCATTTGTACTTGCTAAAAGGCTTAGAGTTACTCCTATGCTTGTGGCTAACAAAATCATAGAGAATTTTGATAATAGCGAAGAACTCTTTGAGGTTTCTTTTGCCGCCCCTGCATTTATTAATTTTAAGCTTACAAAAAAGGCACTAGAAATAATTGCGAATGAAAGTCTTTCAGACGATAGACTAGGCTTGCCACTTGATAAAAATCCAAAGACTGTTGTGTTTGACTACGGTGGCGCAAATGTAGCAAAAGAACTTCATATCGGGCATCTTAGATCTCCTATAGTTGGTGAGAGTTTGGCGCGTCTTTATAAACTTTTTGGACATAAAGTAATTACCGATACACACTTGGGCGACTGGGGAACACAAATGGGTTTAACAATCGCACAGATGGAAGATGACGGATATTTAAATAACTATTTTAAGAAAGATGCTCCTGAGGTGGAAATCACGCTTGATACACTAAACGAAGAATATCCAAAAGCTTCTAAAAGAAAAGAGAATGATGGTGAGTTTAAAAAACGTGCATTAAACATTACTGCTAAACTTCAAAAATTTGAAGAGCCATGGTTTACAATATATAAGAGGATTAAGGATATTTCTATTCAAAAAATCAAAGAAAACTATGGAAAACTCAACTGCTATTTTGACTTATGGTATGGTGAAAGTGATGCACAGCCTTACGTTGATAGAACAGTCGAGGCGTTTATTAGCCAAAAATTAGCGCGCACTTCTGACGGTGCTCTCATTGTAGACGTTGCGGTTGAAGGTGAGAACATTCCGGGCAAGGTAACCGAAGACGGTGTACAATTATACAAAAACCCTATGCCTCCACTAATGCTTAAAAAGAGTGACGATGCGGACGCTTATGCAACAACTGATCTAGCAACAATCCTTCAAAGAAACGAAATGTTTAATCCTGAAAAGATTGTATATATAACTGATCATCGTCAATCACAGCATTTCACACAGGTATTCCGCGCTGCTAAAATGTCGGGAATAAGTCCAGTTCATCAGGAACTTGTCCATATCGGTTATGGCACAATTAATGGAACCGATGGAAAGCCTTTTAAAACAAGAAGTGGTGGAACTGTAAAGCTTGAAGATATTATCAATATGATTACAAGCAGTGCAAATCGCAAACTTGTTGAAAATAATATAGATAACAATCCAAAGCTTGCCCTAGACATAGGTGTTGCAGCAATCAAGTTCGGTGACCTTTCTAACGCCGTAGGAAAAGATTACATATTTGATATTGAAAGATTTATGTCTTTTGAAGGTAAGACTGGCCCGTATCTTCAATACACTGGAGCTCGTATTAAATCACTTTTAGAGAAGAGTGACAAAAAGTTTGGCAAGATAACAATCGACACCTTGGAAGAGAGAAATATTATTATACACTTGCTTAAACTTATTGATAGTTATAAGGTTTGTTATAACGAAAACAGCATGAACGCATTATGCTTAGCTGTTTACAATTTAGCAAGTAGTTATTCAACATTATACAATAATTGTAAGATATTAACTAATTCTGATACCGATAAAAAAGCAAGTTTGCTCAGTTTATCAAAACTTGTGCTTGAAAGCTTAAAACAAGCATTTTATTGTCTAGCTATTGAAATGCCGGATCGAATGTAAAAACGCAAAATTATTGAAAATTTGATACATAAGGTGATAATTTTGGATAAAAATAAAAAACCAACACTTCTTTTACATAGCTGCTGTGGACCTTGTTCGTCTGCAGTTTTAGAGCGTATAGTGGCAGATTTTTCTGTCACGGTTTTATATTATAATCCATGCATTCACCCTGAGAGTGAGTATATAAAAAGAAAGTTGACACAAATGGAACTTATTGCTAAATTTAATGCGGCAAACAATGAAAATGTTTCCTTTTTAGATTCAGACTACGATGCAGAAAAATACTTTGAAAGGGTTAAAGGCCTTGAAAGCGAAATTGAGGGCGGGGCGCGCTGCACAGTTTGCTTCACTCAGCGCTTAGAAAAGACTGCAGAAATTGCAAAGAATTTAGGTTTTGATTACTTCACTACAACGCTGTCAGTCAGTCCACATAAAAATGCAGAACTAATAAACAGCATCGGTGAGGCTTTGTCTAGTAAATATGGTGTACAATTTGTTCCTGCCAACTTTAAAAAACAAAATGGATTCAAGCGTTCAATCGAACTTTCAAAAGAGTATGGATTGTATCGCCAAAATTATTGCGGCTGTAGTTTTTCAATGAGAGGTGAGACAAGTGAATAGAGAAAAATTCCTCGAGAAAGAGAAGAAAAGAGTAAGTCCTTTTAGGCGAGTGGTATCCATTATACTTTTTATTGTTTTATTGCCGGCTATTTTAGTTTTTTTACTTGTTCGTGCAATAATTAAACGCGCAAGGTATAAGCTTTGGCAGAAAGAAGAAATAAATGGAAAAAAACTGCTACTTTCATCAGATATCACAGCCATTGATATCATGGAAGGATACGAGTTTGAAAATTATTTAAAAACCATGTTTTTTTATGCAGGCTTTGATGTTGAGGTGACAAGTAAGAGTCGTGACTATGGCGCTGACCTAGTGCTAAGAAGAAACAATGCAATAGTTGTTGTTCAAGCTAAGAGGTATAAAAAAGCAGTTGGGATTAAAGCTGTTCAAGAGATTTTAGCATCAGCTACGCATTACATGGCAACAGAGGCTTGGGTTATAACAAATAGTTATTTTACCGATCAAGCAGAACAAATCGCAAAAGAAAATAGGGTAAGACTCATTGATCGCGATGAACTTATTGAAATGAGTAAAGAGATTTGTCAAAAACTTTCTATAGATAATTCTGCTAGTCCGCTTATGCAAACGAGTAAGTATGGTTCAAATGAAACTTTTGGAAATCTAGAACAAAAATATCCACACATGATTTAGTGTGGATTTTTTTATGCAAAAATTCTTCTTGTATGATTAATTGTAAAAAGGAAAGCATAAACTATTTCGAGAGGAGCAAGTAATGTTTGAATTAACAATTAGTAATGAGAAGAAAAAAGTACCGTTCATGGATTTTGTATACAAAAAACTAAAAAATCATGTAGATAATTCCAAGGGGCTTATTATATTTGAAGAAATGGACGGGCGACTTGTTATAAGTCTCGCAGTACCGGAGAAAGAAAAAGAGTTTTATAAAGCATTTGTGCTTGAACTCGTCAGTGAAATTATTGTAATGGATTATAAATATGAATATATAAAAACAAATTTAAAACATAAAATGGCAAGTGAAACACTTTGGGGTGGATTCTTACGAGCCCTTACTGTATTTGACAAACAAACGGATAAAGATTTAATCAAAAAAAGTTTGGTGTTTGATGATGACTTATTAATAGATAGTAGCTTTCATTTTAAAATGTGGGAAGTTAAAAATAGATGGAAGGAAATTGTAAGTCTTGTTGAAGAAAATTTGTCGGGATTACTTGCTCGTGAAAGTTTTGTTGAATTGATGAAGTTTTTAATTGCAGCAAGCGAACCCGAAGCTGACACAGTTTATGTAAAAAACTGCAAAAACACGCTTGAAGTTATGATTAATGACACTAAAAAGGCTACAAATTTGTGTTTTTTTGATGAAGATGTTAATGATTCTATGCGAATTTTAAGCGAACTTGTTTGCTTGTGTCCAAGACGGATTGTATTAGATTTAGATGACGGAGCGTCAGATTTGGTTGACCATATAACTAATATTTTTGAAGGAAAAGTGTGCCAAAATCTAGACCATCAAACAGTTAACAATTATTTTAAAAACGTTGACAATGGGCAAAATGTAGTATATAATAATTTGCAGTAATATATTGCTAACAGATGTGAAAAGACAAGTAGTTTATATACACGCCTAAGAGAGAGTGTGGGTCGTGGCTGGAAGCCTACAAGAAACGAGATATAAATGAAACCACTTTTAATAAAAACATTTGATGGCATAAAAGAGTGGCTAAGTTATTAGCAAATAAGGTGGAACCGCGGTTAAAATTAATCGTCCTTATAAAGCGCAACTACAAGTGCGTTTTGTAGGGACGTTTTTATTTTGTTTAGGAGGAAAATTTATGAAAATCGAACTAAGAGATGAAGTACGTGAGTACGACAAAGGTGTGAGCGTAGAAGATATTGCTAAAAGCATATCTGAAGGTTTAGCACGTAATGCTGTTTGCGGAAAAGTAAATGGCAAGCTTGTTGATTTATCTTATAGAATTGACAGCGATGCAAAGGTTGAAATTTTAACCTTTAAAGATAGTGAGGCAAAAGAGGTGCTTCGTCATACTGCATCACACATTTTGGCGCAAGCAGTGCGTACAATATATCCACTCGCTAAAATGGCAATAGGTCCTGCAACTGAGGACGGTTTTTATTATGATTTTGAATTTAAAACACCGATTACTGCTGATGATCTTCCAAAGATTGAAGCTGAGATGAAAAAGATTATTAAAGCAAACTTTGAGATAAAAAGATGTGAAATCAGCAAAAAAGAAGCAACAAAAATGATGAAAGAGGAAAATCAGCCTTATAAGATTGAACTTGTAAACGCTGTTCCTGATAGCGAAAAACTTTCAATGTATACTCAAGGTGATTTTACTGATATTTGTCGTGGTCCACACCTCAAGAGCACAGGTTTAGTTAAAGCATTTAAACTTACAAAGCTTGCAGGTGCATACTGGAGAGGCGATGAGAAGAATAAAATGTTAACAAGAATCTATGGTGTTGCTTTTGAAAAAGCAAGCGAAATGGAAGCTTACTTTAAAATGATTGAAGAGGCTGAAAAACGCGATCATAGAAAGCTTGGCCCAGCTCTTGATTTGTTTATGTTCCATGATACAGCGCCAGGCATGCCATACTGGCTCCCAAAAGGATTAAAAATGTTCAACACACTTTTATCATTCTGGAGAGATGTGCATGAGGAAAATGGCTATCAAGAAATTTCTGCACCAGTTATCAATAATACTACTCTTTGGAAAACAAGCGGACACTGGGATCACTATAGAGATGATATGTTCCTAGTAGCTGGCGATGAGAAACCAGAAGAGATTGATAACGCAATTAAACCTATGAACTGTCCAAATGCAATGCTTGTGTTTAAAAATAAGGTTAGAAGTTACCGTGACCTTCCACTCAGAATTTCAGACTGTGATATCTTGCATAGAAATGAAAAATCTGGAACACTTCATGGCTTACTTCGTGTACGTGCATTCAGACAAGATGACTCACATAACTTTATTTCTTTTGATCAAATTGAAAGTGAATACAGACACCTTTTCGATTTAGCAGACAGTTTCTACAAAGTATTCGGAATCAAGTATGTTCCTATGCTATCAACTAGACCAGAAAGCTTTGTTGGAGACAAAGCTGTTTGGGACGAAGCTGAAAGAATTTTACGCATGATTTTAGACGAAAGATATGGTAAAGGAAATTATCAAGTTGACGAGGGGGGCGGTGCATTCTATGGTCCAAAAATTGACCTTAAAATGTATGATGCGCTTGGCCGTGAATGGCAAACTGGTACATTCCAGCTTGATATGCAACTTCCAGGCAGATTCGGCTTAACATACACAGACAAAGACGGATCAAGAAAAACACCAGTAGTTATACACCGTGTTGTTTATGGTTCTCTTGAAAGATTTATCGGTATCTTGATTGAAAACTTTGCCGGAGCATTCCCATTCTGGTTTGCGCCACTTCAAGTTGGTATCGTGCCAGTAGGTGATAAACATGCAGAGTATGCAGAATCAATTAGAAAAGCGCTTGCAAAAGCTAAAATTAGATGTGAAGTTAATACGTCTAACGATGGTATGGGACAAAAGGTACGCGGCTTTGAAGTTCAAAAAGTTCCATATATCATTGTTGTTGGTGATAAAGAACAAGACGCAGATATGATTTCAGTAAGACTTCGTGATGGAAACCGTATGCTTGGTTCAATGAAACTTGACAGATTTATCGAAGTTTGCAAAGAAATGAATGAAGACCATAGAATTGAACTTGCTAGCGAGTTTTAAAATTTATTAAAAACGCTTGACAAAACGCATTTTTCGTTATAGAATAAGGGCACTTAAATAAAAAAGAGAAAGACCACTTTCCACCAATCGAATGAAAGATTTTGCTTGGTTAACATATCTTTAGACCTCGGCGGGGCTTATTTTGCTGAGTAATTTTAGATAGGTGTGAGTGGGCTAACCACTCACTTTTTTATGTAAGAAAATAACGTAGCGGGGAGCTACAAGGGGGATACCATTATAAAACAGGAACATCAAATTAACTCAGAAATCAGAGACAGAGAGGTTAGACTTATCGGTGAAAACGGTGAGCAGCTTGGAATCATGAGCGCTGATGAAGCGAACAGGATTGCAGACGAAGCAAACCTTGATCTAGTAAAGATTTCACCAAATACGAACCCACCAGTTTGTAAGATTATGAACTATGGCAAGTTCTTATTTGACAAAGCTAAAAGAGAGCGCGAGCAAAAAAAGAATCAAAAAACCGTTGAGACCAAGGAAGTGCAACTTTCAATGACAATCGAAATGCACGACATGGAAACAAAGGCAAACAATGCTAAGAAATTCTTAACAGCTGGAAATAAAGTTAAAGTTGTACTCCGTATGCGCGGTAGACAACAAGCATATTCTGCAAGAGGAATTGAAATAGTTAATACTTTTTGTGGACTCGTAGAAGAGCTCGGTTCCAAGGATAATGAACCAAAGGTTGAGGGACGCAACATTATAACCATGCTCGTTCCAAAGACAAACAAAAACAAGGCAAAATAGGAGGAATAAGTCATGCCAAAGCAAAAAAATAGCAGTGCAGCAAAGAAAAGATTTGTAGTGCTTAAAGGCGGCAAAATCAAACGCGCACACAAGAACAAAAGACACATTTTAACAAAGAAAGAAACAGGTCGTAAACGTGCACTTCGTCAAACAGGATACGTTTCAACAACTCAAGCTAAAACAGTTAAAAAGCTTGTTGGTGACCAAGACTAATATAGGAGGAAACGGTAATGAGAATTAAAAGAGGCGTAAATGCACACAAAAAAAGAGAAGCCATTTTAAAAGAAGCTAAAGGTTACAGAGGCGCAAAAAGCAAACTTTATAGAGTAGCTCGTGAAGCTGTTATGAAGAGCGGTAACTATGCTTATGTTGGTAGAAAATTAAAGAAAAGAACATATAGAGATCTTTGGATCGCAAGACTTAACGCAGGTGCAAGAGAATATGGTCTTTCATACTCAAAATTAATGCACGGTTTAAAACTTGCAAACATTACACTTAACAGAAAAGTACTTGCAGACCTTGCAGTTAACGACAAAGCTGCTTTTGAGGCTGTAGTAAACCAAGCTAAAGCTGCTTTAGAAAAAGCTGCAAAGTAAATTAAATAAAAAAGCACTGAAATGTTCAGTGTTTTTTTGTTGACAAATTATTTATATATAATTAAAATTAGAGTCATATGGAAATTATTACAAGTGTAGACAATAACTTAATAAAAGAAGTTCGTAGCCTGCATGAAAAAAAGTATAGGCGCCTTCATGCTAAATTTGTGGTTGAAGGTCCAAAATTTGTGCGTGAGGCTGTGCTTGGCGGAGCAGGTGTTGATAAACTATTTGTACTTAGCTCGAAAATCGGCGAATACATTGATATTATCGACAAGGTTAAAGATAGAGTTTATGCGGTAAATGAGCGCGTATTTTCAAAAATTAGTGATACCGAAAACTCTCAGGGTATTCTAGCTTCAGTGTTTATGCCTGAAGTTGTGAGTTTTAACCCAGATGGCGACATTTTGGTGCTAGACCGCATTGCGGATCCAGGAAACATGGGCACAATTATTAGAACGGCAGCTGCGACAGGGTATAACACCATTGTTGCAATAGACTCGGTTGACGTATACAGCCCAAAGGTAGTGCGTAGCAGTGCCGGTGGAATATTTTACTGCGACATATATCCACTTACCGAAGATGAGCTTTTGGAATTTGTAGAAAAACGTAGCTATAATTTAATAATTGCAGATGCTAGAGGCGAAAATGTTTTTAAAATGGAAAAGGTTAAGCCTCCAAGCGCGCTAGTTATAGGTAACGAAGCAAATGGCCCAAGCGAAAAGCTTAAGGCTGCAGCAAAAACAATGGTTTCACTGCCTATGAAAGAGCAGATAGAATCACTTAACGCGGGCGTTAGTGCAAGCGTATTAATGTATTTAATAAAAAGAGATAGTATATAGGAGAAAAATTATGAGCGGACATTCAAAATGGCATAATATACAAGCAACAAAAAACAAAGCTGACGCAGCGCGTGGCAAAATATTCACAAAAATAGGTCGCGAAATAGCAGTAGCGGTAAAAATGGGCGGCCCTGATATTAATACAAATAGCAAACTTTATGATGTTGTACAAAAGGCTAAACAAAACAATATGCCAAACGACAACATTCAAAGAAGTATTAAAAAAGCGGCAGGTGAAGGTTCAACTGAGAACTATACACCGATTACTTATGAAGGATATGGACCTTATGGTGTGGCATACATTGTTGAATGCTTAACCGATAACAAAAACAGAACAGCTAGTGATGTTCGTCACTTGTTTGACAAGTTTGGCGGAAACCTTGGCACTGATGGTAGCGTGTCATATCTTTTCGAGTACAAAGGCGTAGTTGTTATTGAAAAAAGCGACCTTACTGAAGACGATGTTATGATGGTTGCGCTTGACAGCGGGGCAGATGACGTGCAAACTGAGGACGATGCTTTTGTTGTATATTGTACAACTGACAAACTTCATGATGTGTCAAAAGCTTTCGCAGACGCAGGCATGACTGTAGCTCAAAGTAATAAAGACTACGTTCCTATGAATTACATTGAACTTTCTGAGGAACAAAATGCCACTATTGAGAAACTAACAGATGCCTTAGATGAACTCGACGACGTACAAAATGTTTACAATAACGCAGATTAATCAGCAGCGGAAACCCCGCTGTTTTTTATTTTAGAGATTTTGTTTGACAATGAGTGATTATAAAATATATTATATATGTATATATAGTGGGGTAGTATGATTATTTTAGGCATTGACCCGGGCTACGCAATAGTTGGCTATGGGGTAATAAATAAAGATGATAGAACTGGCAAATGTAGCCTGGTTGACTATGGCGCGATTGAGACTCACAAGGACGAGGCGTTTCCAACAAGACTCGCTCAAATCCAGGAAGGTATGAAAGCTTTGATTGACAGGTATAAACCTGACGCAATCGCTGTAGAAGAATTATTCTTCAACACAAACATAACAACAGGTATTGCGGTAGCCGAGGCAAGAGGCGTAATTGTATGTACAGCTGTTCAAGAATGTGGCAGTCTTTATGAATACACCCCAATTCAAGTAAAGCAGGCAATAACTGGAACTGGCAAGGCAGAGAAAAAGCAAGTGCAATACATGACCAAAATGTTACTCGGGCTAAAAAGCACTCCAAAACCTGATGACGCAGCTGACGCTTTAGCTATAGCACTTACTCATGCACAAACAAATAATAGTTTAAAAAATAATAGTATGTTTTAGGAGAGATTATGATTTATTCGCTTACAGGTAAAGTTACAAGAGTAGATGAAAACTTAATAGAAGTAAACGTGAATGGCGTAGGTTATGAAGTTTGCGCTTCTATAGATTCAATTATGGAACTTGCAAGTAAAGAGTCTGCAAAAGTTTATACATACATGCACGTACGTGAAGATGCGGTGTCACTTTTTGGTTTTGCGTCACTAGAGGAAAAACGTATGTTTATGAATTTGATATCAATTTCAGGTATCGGTCCTAAAATGGCAGTTCAAATCTTGTCAGGAATGTCTGCTAGAATGCTTGCTAGCGCCGTTGTTAATAAAAATGTAGGTATGCTTACTAAAATCAAGGGGCTTGGTAAAAAGACAGCGGAGCGCATTGTACTTGAACTCAAAGAAAAAGTTGAAGAAAACATTAAGACGCAGAGCCCAACCGATGGTTTTGTGGAACTTGTTCCTGAAACTGGACTAACTAGTGATATGGTTGACGCCATTGCTGTTTTAGTTGAACTCGGTATAAAGAAAGACGAGGCAACAAAACTTGTAAAATCTAAAGCAGAGGCAACAGACAAGACTGAAGATATAATTAAAAAATGTTTATAAAAAGGATAAAACATGGAAAAATTTACCAGTTATAAAGATAACGAAAATGAAAGAATTGTATCAACAAAAGAGCAAATAGAAGACAGCGATATTGAGGTGGGACTTCGTCCTAAAACAATGGACGAATATGTTGGTCAACAAAAAGTAAAGGACAATCTAGAGGTATATATTACTGCTGCAAAAAAGCGAAAAGAAGCTTTAGATCATGTTCTTTTATATGGTCCTCCAGGGCTTGGTAAAACTACACTAAGCTCAGTAATAGCAAACGAACTTGGCGTACAAATGAGTATGACGAGTGGGCCTGCTATTGAAAAGGCGAGTGACTTAGCTGCAATTCTCACTAAACTCAACGAAAATGATGTTTTGTTTATTGATGAAATACACAGAATGAATCATAAAGTGGAAGAAATCTTATATCCAGCAATGGAAGACTATGCACTTGATTTCATGGTAGGCGAAGGTCCATCTGCAAGATCAGTTAGAATTTCTCTTCCAAAATTTACATTAATCGGCGCAACCACAAAAGCTGGAATGCTTACCGGCCCACTACGTGACCGCTTTGGAGTAATATGCAGACTCGAGATGTATTCAACTGAAGAGCTTGCAAAAATTGTAACAAGATCGGCAAAAATACTTGGCTCAAAAATCGAAAAAGATGCAAGTATAGAGATTGCTCGCCGCAGTCGTGGTACGCCAAGAATTGCAAATAGACTCTTAAAGCGTGTTCGCGACTTTGCCGAAGTTAAAGGCAGTGGAATGATAGATTTAACAATTACAAAAATGGCACTTGCAGCTATGGAAATCGATGACCTAGGCCTCGACAACGTTGATAGAAATATCTTGCTGTCAATGATAGATATGTTTGGTGGCAGAGCTGTTGGTGTTGATACAATCGCAGCAGCAACAGGCGAAGAAGTTACAACTATAGAAGACGTATATGAGCCATACCTATTGCAGATAGGTTTCATAGCAAGAACGCCAAGAGGCAGAGTGCCTCTTCCTGCAGCATATGAACACTTAGGAAGAAAGATGTAATGAAAACAAGCGACTTTTATTATGATTTACCTGAAGAGCTAATTGCTCAAACTCCAGTAGAACCTAGAGATCATTCTAGGCTTTTGGTTTATGACCGAAAAACTAAACAAATAGCACACAAACATTTTTATAATATATTAGATGAATTGTCATCAAACGATGTTTTGGTTGTGAATAACACAAAGGTAATTCCGGCGCGTCTTTTTGGCAACAAATCAACAGGTGCAAAAATAGAGGTATTGCTTTTAAAGAGAATCAACCTAACTGATTATGAAGCACTTTTAAAGCCTGCTAAAAAGGCACCGGTTGGAACTATTCTAACGTTTTCAGACAATTTGTCTTGCGAAATTGTGGACAACGTGGAAGAAATCGGCGGCAGGGTTGTAAGATTTGCAGTGAAAGATGGAACGCTTGAGGCAGAACTCGATAAAATAGGCGAGATGCCACTTCCGCCATATATAAAGGCCAAGCTTGAAAAGAAGGATAGATATAATACCGTCTATGCAAAAATTAAAGGATCAAGCGCAGCTCCAACAGCAGGATTGCATTTTACTCCTGAACTTATGCAAAAAGTAAGGGGAAAAGGCGTGGAAATCATGGAAGTAAACTTGGAGGTTGGGCTTGGAACATTCCGCCCTGTTCAAGTTGACGATGTCGAAAGCCATGTAATGCATAGCGAAAGAATTGTTGTAACAAAAGAAACTGCGGACAAACTCAATAACGCAAAGGCTGCGGGTAAAAGAATTATTGCCGTAGGAACGACTTCAGTCAGAACGCTTGAGAGCGCCGCAAACGAAAGTGGAGAGATTATACCGGTAAATACCGAGACGCAAATTTTTATTTACCCAGGTTATAAGTTTAAATTTGTAGACAGTTTAATTACAAACTTCCACTTGCCTGAAAGTACACTTTTAATGCTAATATCTGCACTTTCTTCAAGGGAAGAGATGCTTTCAGTATATAAAACAGCAGTTGAAGAAAAATATAGATTTTTCAGCTTCGGCGACAGTATGTTTATAAAATAGAGGAAAATATGGAAAAACAATACTTTAAATTTACGGAAAAAGAGAAATCAAGTAAGAGCTTTGCCAGATGCGGAGAGCTTGTTACTCCTCATGGTAAAATTGAAACGCCAGTGTTTATGCCAGTTGGAACTCAGGCAACAGTAAAAGGTGTACAGACAAGGGATTTAAAAGAACTCGGTGCCCAGATTATTCTTTCTAATACATATCACTTATACTTGCGCCCAGGCGCAGACCTTATCGAAAAGGCAGGCGGCTTGCACAAGTTTATGAACTGGGACAGACCTATTCTAACCGACAGCGGCGGATTCCAAGTGTTTAGCTTATCCGATATGAATAAAATTACTGACAAAGGCGTTGAGTTTAAGTCGCATTTAGATGGAAGTAAACACTTGTTTACTCCTGAAAAGAGTATGGAAGTTCAAAACAAACTCGGTTCAGATATCATTATGGCGTTTGATGAATGCTCAGATTATGGCGTTGACTATGAATACGCTAGAAAAGCATTAAAGAGAACAAACGACTGGCTTAAAATCTGTTACGAGTGCCAAAAAAATCCAAAACAAATGCTTTTCCCGATTGTTCAAGGTAATTTTTACCCTGACTTGCGTAAACAATCGCTTAAAGATATATTGCCTTACGCGCGCGTTGGTTTTTCAATAGGTGGCCTGTCAGTTGGTGAGCCTAAGAAGAAGATGTATGAAATGCTTGATGTGTTAGCTCCAGAGTACCCATCAGATAAAGCGAGGTATTTAATGGGCGTTGGTAGCCCTGATTGCATTTTAGAGGGCGTAGAAAGAGGAATTGATATGTTTGACTGCGTACTTCCTGCACGTATTGCAAGAAATGGTACAGCCTTTACAAGTAAAGGCAAGGTCGTAGTTAAAAACGGAATATATAAAGATGACTTTACACCTCTTGACCCTGAGTGCGATTGTCCAGTATGTAAAAACTATACTAAAGCGTATCTTAGACACTTGTTCAACGCTGGCGAAATGCTTGGCGGACAATTAGTTACAATCCACAACCTGCATTACTTAACTCATTTAATGGATCAAATACGTACAGCTATAAAAGAGGATAGATACGAAGAATTTAAAAAGGAATATCTTGCAAAAACAGGATATTAATACAATTAGCGACAAAATACTTAATTTTTTACTTGCTAAATAATTTTTAAGTGTGCTAAAATTAATTATAGTAAAAAGGAGAGAAATAATGATGAATATATTTAACATTTTAGCTTCAGCTAGCACAGGTGCAGCAAACAATTCAAACAGTTGGTGGATTTATTTAGTATTAATCGGCCTTGTAATTGTTATGCTAGTTTTCCCTATGTTTACACAAAGAAAAAGAAACAAAGAGTTCAACTCAATGTTAGATTCAATGAAAGTTGGCGACAAGATTAGAACAATCGGTGGTGTTATCGGAAGAATTACAAAAATCAACCGCGATGGAGATATTCCAACAGTTGTAATTGAAACTGGTGCAAAGGGTGCTAAAACATCAATGGAATTTGATGTAACAGCTATTCAATTCAACTTCAACTACAACCCACAAGCAGCAGCCATTGCAAAAGATGTAAAGAAAGATGCTGAAAAAGTTGAAGTTAAAGAAGAAATGAAACCTGAAGAGACAACAACGCCTGAAGCAAAAGCTGAAGAAGTAAAAACTGAAGAAAAAGTTGAGAAAAAAGCTCCAGCTAAGAAAACTGCAGCAAAAAAATCTTCAACAAAAAAGACAACAAAAAAATAAAGTATAAAAGGTAGGCAAATGCCTATCTTTTTTGTTCTTTTTTAATTGCTTTGTACATATCTTTTGATAGAGGGTAATGTATGGATAAAGTTGAAATTAACAAAAATAAAATTATACAATATTTAATAAGTTTAGTTGTATCAATAATTGCATCGCTTTTTCTTATTATTATATTTGCGTTATTTATTAAATGGTTTTCGTTAAAAGATAGTGTGATTTCGCCTATAAACATGGTAATCAAAGCGATAAGTATTTTACTTGGTTTAGTGTTTGTATTTAAAATAGACAAGTCTAAAGGTTTAATTAAAGGAGTTTGTTTTGGTGTAATTTACTCAATTTTAGCCTTTGTAATATTTAGCATTCTTGCGGGGGCGTTTAGTTTAGGTGTAAGTATTATACTAGATATGGTATTTTGCGGTGTTGCAGGTGGAATACTTGGTGTGTTGCTTGTTAATATGAAAAGATAAGAACAAGGTGAAAGCTGTGCTTTCGCCTTTTTTCGTGGTTTAGTCTAAAATAATTTCTAAAAGCGATTGACTATAAAGCCGCAGGTGGTTTATAATTATTCCAAACGTAAGTGAAAGGACAAAAAATATGAAACCAATCAAGAAAAAATTTGCAAAACTTTACATCGCTATACTTGCAATCGTATTAGTAGTTGCGTCTTTGTTTGTTTTCGTTCCGATGCCATGGGGCAATTTTAACACTTATAATTCATTTATAGGTGATTTAAAGTTTGCTGGTGACATTGAGGGTGGATACTACGCAGAGTATAAAATAGTAAGCGGTAACTCAGACACAAAAATCAATAATGCGTCTGAGCAAATATACAACGTACTTGAGAGTGAGGGCTTTTCAAACGCCAGCATTTATAATGTTGAAAATAAGAATCTACGTATTGAAGTGTCAGCTCCAAATGGTGGACAAACATCTTCACAAATTATAAAAATGCTTCAAACAATCGGTGTAGGTAAGTTTGAAATTCGCAGTAGTAGTAGCGATGATGCTATCATTCTCGATGGTGCAAACTATGTTAGTGGTGTAAGCGTTAAAAACTATAATGGTCAAATCATGACATACATTGAGTTTAATGACGCAGGTGTGGTTAAGTTTAGAGAAGTTGTTTCTGCAGCGTCTTCTATCTACATTTATATGGGTGGAAATATGCAAACAAGCGTTAATGTAGATGGAATATCTACTTACAATGCATTACCACTCACATTTGAAGATATTGCATCTGCTGAAGATTTCAATAGAAAGGTTATGCTTGGTTCACTTCCAATCGAACTTGATTCTAACATTGTTGAAATCAACACAATGACATCAACAATCGGAAATGGAACATTGATTGCAAATCCAAACGCATCAGAGTTCATGCTTCCACTTGCAAAATTATTGCCACTTATCTCTTTGGCGGTAATAATACTTCTTGGCTTGGTTTATATGATCGTAAGATTTAAAGTACTTGGACTACTTAACTTAATTGCATTCTTGGCCGAGGCAATTATAATGATATTCATGTTATGGGCAATCCCTACAATCGAATTGTCTATCACAGGCGTTTTAGCAATCATTGCTGGTGTGTTATTAGTAAACGTATCAACATTAGTTTACTTTGGCAAAGTCGAATCTGAAAGAAAACTTGGTAAAACAGTAACTGCAGCACTTGAAAATGCATACAAAAAATCACTTCCTGTAAATCTCGTATCTAACGTAGTTATTGCGATTCTTGCAGGCGTGTTTGCAATCTTTACAGTAGCAACTGTTCAAATTGCATCACTGATTATATTTATCAGCGCTATAATTGCATTAATTATGAGCATAGGTTTCATTCCATTCCTTGTTAATATATTTGAATCATTTAACAGAGGCAATGAAAAACTTTATGGCAAGGTAGGAGGAAAGACAAATGGCTAAAAAGAAATTTACTATCCCATATTTTGCATTACTCTTAGTTACTTTTACAGTACTTGTTGCAGGTATAGTTATTACTGCAGTTCTTGGAATCAACCTTGGCTTCAAGGAGGCTGGCGGCACAGAGCTTAGAATAGACTTAAACAGTGCTATTCAGTCTCAAGCAAAGGTGGTAGCTGAAGATGTTTTAGGTGACAATGGTATTGCTATTGATTCAATTATAGTGGAGGACAAGGAAACAACATCATATTTAGTTGTTAGAATTGCAGATAAATCAATCGCAAACATTGATACTATCAAAACACAAATTGCATCAAAACTTGGTATTGAAACAACATCAATTTTATCAAGTGTAGTTAAATCTACAATTAAAAACGATGTATATCTTGCTATCGGACTAGTAATTGTGGGATTAATTTTAGCAGTATTATTATTTGGTATATTTAGATATCGTGTTGCAGGCGGGTTAGCATTAGCATTCACATATTTAGTTCAAATAATGTTTACACTTTCAATCGTGTTTATTACTCGTATTCAGCTCTCACTTGCTGGAATTATAGTAATAATTGTTTCTGCATTGCTCGCAGTACTTTTTGCAAGCATTATGCTTGAAAAATATCGTGCGCAAACACTTGGCAAAAGTCTTGATGACGGTGAAGAAAATTTAATCATGACACAAAATGTTAAGTCTACACTTGAGCCATTCATCTTTGTAACAATAGGCATAGCAATCCTCGCAGTATTCATGATGTTTATAGGTGTATATTCAACATTAATGTTGTCTCTTGTTACAATCGTGAGTCTTGCATCATTAGCATTCTCAGTATTGCTTATACTCCCAAAGACGAATATAACACTTGCTGAAATATCAAGAATTAGACTTGAAGCTCACTTGTCAAAGAACAATTCACCAGCACCTGCTAAAAACAAAACAAAAAAATAAAAAATAAATAACTCGGCCTATTCATTTTTTGAATAGGCTTTTTAATTAATATGGAAAAAAATTTGAAAGATATAAGAATAATTGAATTTATGAAAAAACGAGGGATAAGTGGGGACACACTTACCGCTTTTCTTAATCCTGATATAAAAGATTTGCGTGACCCATATAAACTCCGTGGTATGAAAGAAGCAGCTGAAAGAATAAAAAGGGCAGTTGCAGACAATGAAAGCATAGTTGTTTATGGTGATTACGATTGTGATGGTGTGTGTGCATCAAGTATTATGCATCAATATTTAACAAGTCTTGGAGCAAAAGTGGACGTATATATTCCAAGTAGATTTGATGATGGCTATGGTTTAACTCGTGACATGATTAATGAGATTATGGAAAAATCAAAACCAAGTCTTATAATAACTGTCGACCTTGGTGTAAGTGCAAAAAAAGAGGTTGAACTTTTAAAATCCCTTGGCGTTGATGTTGTTATTACGGATCATCATGAACCTACTAGTGAAATTCCTGACTGCATAACCGTAGACCCAAAATTTAAGGGGCAGGATTATGGTTTTGAAGGGCTTTGTGGCGCAGGTGTAGCTCTAAAGGTAGTAGAGGCAATAGGTGGCACTAGTGCGGCAAAAGAATATTTAGACATTTGCTCACTTGCAACAGTTGGTGATATCGTCCCACTGCTTGATGAAAATCGTGCAATTGTAACTAAAGGTTTAGAGATTATAAATAGTGGTAAAGCTAGAGCCTCAATATCATTTTTGCTTAAAAAATTAGGTTTTAAATCGGTCAACGCATCAGATTTATCGTTTAGAGTTGTTCCAAAACTAAACGCTAGTGGTAGAATGGATCAAGGAATAAAAGTCTTTAAATTTTTAATCGAAAAAGACGAGAAAAAACTTGAAGAATTATATTCTCAAATTGAACAAGATAATGAAAAACGTCTTGCTTGTATTGAAGAGGCAAATGAAGAAATTTTAAAGCAAATACACAAACTAGATCTACGCAAACATAAAATTATAATACTTCGTGGCAAATTCCATGAAGGAATACTTGGGATATTAGCGTCAAAAGTAATGCATGAGTTTAACAGACCATGTATTGTATTTACTGAAGGTGCAAACAACACATATAAAGGCAGTGGCAGAAGTTTGGACGGGATTGATATATTAAAAGCTTTAGAACCATCTAAAAATATTTTAGTACGTTTTGGCGGTCATACTCAGGCTGCTGGTGTCGAAGTAACAAAAGCTAACTTCAAAGAGTTTTTAAAACGCATAAATGAAGCTTTTGAACATATTGATGACAATGCATATTTAAAGAAATTTAATTACGATATTGAAATAACTGAAAAGGATATTTCCGCATCATTTATCAGCGAAGTTGACAAGCTTGAGCCTTTTGGTTGTGCGAATGAAAAGCCTATATTTATGCTTAAAGAGAATGCAGTATCCGCAGAACAGCTTTCAGGTAAAAACAGTAAGCATTTAAGACTTACCATAGGTAAAGATAAGAAAATTATCGCTTTTAACATGGGTAGGCTTGAAAACTTCTTTGAAAGTCCTATTTCAAAAAATATTATAGTTGATCTTGAAATGAATGAATTTAGGGGTAAAAGTTATGCACAAGGTATTCTTCGTGAAGTATATATTTCAAATCCCGAAAAGTTTTTATTTAAAAACGAATACAATGTAATGAACTCACTAATCAATAAGTTTCAATCATTAAAATCTGAAGAAAAATGCAGAAAAGAACTTAAGCCATTAAAAGAGCTTATGAAAAAATACTCAGAAAAATCCGCATTTGGCACAATAATAGTTATAGATAGTCAGAGAGCTTTAGATCAAGTGGGAGATAATCTTTATGGCTTTACATTTTCTCATGAGCCGCTTTCAAGTCGCCAAAATACAATACTTTTATCTCCAAGCGGTGTAATTTCAAGCAATGAGCTCAATGGTTACAAAAACGTAATCTTTACTAGGGTGTTTATTGAAGGTGAACACGACCACTTTGCAAAACAATACAACGCAATAGAACAGATAGGTACAGTTCGTGATCTGAAAGTTAATATAAACAAGGATAGAGCAATTTTTGGTTCAGTATATAAAACTATTCAAAGATACTCAAAAAATATCTATGCAAATTCTCTTTTTGATTTCTTTGAAAAACTTAAAAAGTGTGAACAATGTTTAGGTTTAGAACAAATATGCTTCTCTTGTTTAGTTTTCTATGATCTAGGATTAATCGGTGGAAACTTGCTTTTAGGTGAATTAAATTATCAAAGTAAAACACAAAAACTTGAATTATCATCTTCAAAGATGTATAATCTTTTATAGGTAAAATATGGAAGAAAAATTTATAAAGGCAGTAAAACATATATATGGATATGAAGTAGGTGAGCGTATAATCGACGCTTACAATTTTGCCAAGCACGCGCATAGTGGTGCAACAAGGGCAAGTGGTGAGCCTTATATTGTGCACCCACTTCAAACTGCGCAAATCTTGGTTGACCTAAACCTTGACGAAGCTTCAATTATTGCAGCTCTCTTGCATGACGTTGTTGAAGATACAGACGTTACATTCAAAGAAATATCTGACAAATTTGGTGAAGACGTTGAGGAACTTGTACGTGGCGTAACCAAAATAAGCTCAATTAAATACTCTAAAAACGTAACTGAAATGGAAAATTTACGCCGTTTATTTATATCTATGAGTAAAGACGTGCGAGTTATAATGATAAAGCTTGCTGACCGCATACATAATATGCGAACTCTTAATTATCTCCCTCATAATAGACAAATAAAGTTTGCATCTGAAACCATGGATTTATTTGTGCCATTAGCTGAACGTCTTGGGTTAAACACAATGAAGGCTGAGATTGAAGATTTATGCTTTAAATATCTAAACCCTGTTGAATATAACAAGCTTAAAAATGAACTCGATAGAAAATATCAAAAGACAACAAGCAAAATGGAAGATATCAAAAAACGTTTAAAGGGCATACTTACAAGCGAACGTATATCTGGTGAAATAACAGGCAGATTTAAACATTTCTATAGTATTTATAAAAAACTCCGCAGCCATGGTACAGCAAAAATTTACGATATTATAGCATTCAGAGTAATTGTTCCAACAATTTCAGAGTGTTATACCATTCTTGGTGCAATTCACAGTCAATACAGACCTGTTCCAGGCCGAATAAAAGACTATATTGCAGCACCAAAACTTAATGGATATCAATCAATCCATACGACACTGATTACCGACGATGGCACGCCGTTTGAAGTTCAGATCAGAACTTATGATATGCACATCGCTTGTGAATATGGTATTGCATCACACTGGAGATATAAATCTGGAAATGATAAGGCTGATATATTAGAGGATCAATTCAACTGGCTCAAGTCAATCATTAATGAAGAACGTGAAATAAAGGATAGTGGTAATTTTGTCAAAGCTCTTAAAATGGACTTCTCTACGGGTGAAATTTGGGTATTTACTCCAAAATATAAACCTATAAACTTGCCAGAAAACTCAACACCTATCGACATGGCTTATGCAATACACTCAGACCTTGGTAATATGTGTATAGGCGCTAAGGTAAATGACAAAACTGCACCATTAAATAAAAAGCTAGAAACTGGTGACGTTGTTGAAATTTTAGTATCTGATGATGCAAAAGGACCAAGTAGAGACTGGCTGTCTATTGCTGTTTCAACAGCAGCTAGACGCAGTATACGTTCTTTTTTCCGTAAGAACATGACACCTGAAAACATTTTTAAGGGACAAAAAATACTGTCAGATGAAGCGGAAAAAGAAGGGCTTGATTTACATAATATACAAAATAAATGTTTTGAAGATTTACAAATGAAATATAACTTTGAAAACATTGACGATATGTTTGCATGCGTAGGTTACGGTTCACTTACTCCAAACCAAATACTTAAGAAATATATAACAGAGCGTCATGAAGAAATACTTTATGAAAAAAACAAAGGTGACTACGTTGTAGATATAGAAGGAATAAAAGTTTACGATGTCAAGTTTGCTAGATGTTGTACACCGATACTTGGTGACGATATAGTAGGAGTATACTCACAAAATGGTTACACAATCCATAGAAGTGACTGTCCAAATATGAAATTTGTGGAAAACGATCGTAAAAAGCAAGCAATTTGGAATGAGTCAAGCACTAAAGACTTTTTTGTAAGTATAAAACTTGGTGGTCGTGATGAGAATGGTTTAACTGCAAAACTTTTAAATATAATGTATTCAAACGAAAACATTGATCTTGAAGAAATTGTTTCAAGAAAGCTCAGTGCGACCAAGTTTGAAGTAACGCTCAAACTTAAGATTAGAAAAAGGGAAGACCTTGAAGATTTAATCACAAACATTCAAGCTGAGCCATACATAGATTACGTAACAAGAAATAATCTAAACTAATTTTTAAAAATGGTTTACAAATTCAAAATTGTGTGTTAATATATATGGCGTACCGTAGGCACGGTGTCAGGATTTTTCCGACCGACAGCTTTGTTTACGGCGAATAAATGTGTAGGAGGAAAGAGTAATGGATAAAGCTAAAAAGCAAAACATTATTAATGCATACGCTAGAAAAGAAGGCGACACAGGTTCACCTGAAGTTCAAATTGCTTTACTTACAGAGCGTATCAATCACTTAACAGAGCATTTAAAATCTAACAAACAAGATAACCACTCACGTCGTGGACTTCTTCAACTTGTTGGTAGAAGAAAAGGTTTACTTCAATACTTAAAAGACACTGATCTTGAAAAGTATCGTGAACTTATTGTTAAGTTAAACATTAGAAAGTAGAATAAAAAAGTTGGGGCGATTTTTTTCGTCCCTATTTTTTTGAAAAAGAGGAGAAAAGAATGGAAGGAAAAGAATTTAAATTAAAATTAGGTAACAAAACAATTAGCGTTGAGCTTGGAAAATATGCAGAGTTTTCTAACGGTTCTTGTATTGTTAGAAGTGGCGAAACAATGGTTATGGTTAACGTTTGTATGAGCGATAGCCCAAGACCTGGAATGGACTTCTTCCCACTTCAAGTTGATTTTGAAGAGAAGATGTATTCTGTTGGTAAAATACCTGGTGGTTTTAAAAAGAGAGAGGGAAGAGCTAGTGATAAAGCTATCCTTACTTCAAGACTTATTGATAGACCTATCAGACCATTATTCCCAAAAGGTTTTTATAACGATGTAACAGTTGTTGCAACAGCTCTTTCAGTTGATCCAGACTATGCACCAGAAATTTTAGCAATGATCGGTTCATCTGTTGCACTTTCAATTTCAGACATACCATTCGCTGGCCCAACAGGATCAGTTGCAATCGGTATGATTGATGACAAATATATTTTAAACCCAACAGTTGAAGAATCAAATAAAAGCAGACTTCACCTGACAGTGTCTGGTACAAAAGATGCTATCATGATGGTTGAGGCTGGCGCTGATGAATTAACTGAAAAAGAAATGCTTGGTGCTATCATGTTTGCACATGAAGAAATCAAGAAGATTGTAGCATTCATTGAGAAGATTAGAGATGAAGTTGGTAAACCAAAGAAAGAAATTGAGCTTTACCACATCGGCGAAGATGTTGAAAAAGACGTAAGAGATTATGCAACAAAAGCTTTAAACGAAGCTTTAAAAGTTACAAAAAACAGAGTTGTTCGTCAAGAAGCTGTTGATGAAGTAGAAGCTGAAGTTCAAGCACACTTTGCTGAAAAATATGAAGAAAGAAGCAATGAAATTTCAGATACTATCTATAAGATGAAGAAAGAGATAGTTCGTGGAACAATTATTAATAAAGGTATCCGCCCAGACGGAAGAAAGACAACTGAAATTCGTCCTATCTGGTGCGAAGCTGGTATTCTTCCACGCGTTCACGGATCAAGCTGTTTTACTCGTGGTCAAACACAAGTTATTAACGCACTTACACTTGGTACAATTTCTGAAGTGCAAAAACTAGAAGGTTTAGACGAAGAAGATACAAAACGTTACATTCACCACTACAACATGCCAGGATATGCTACTGGTGAAGCTAAAGGCTTAAAATCTCCAGGCCGTCGTGAAATAGGTCATGGTGCACTTGCTGAGCGTTCACTTGAACCAGTTATCCCAAGTGAAGATGAATTCCCATACTGCTTGAGGCTCGTTAGTGAAGTTATGGCAAGTAATGGATCATCATCAATGGCATCAGTTTGTGCTTCAACACTTTCACTTATGGACGCTGGTGTTCCTATTAAAGCACCAGTTGCAGGTGTTGCAATGGGTCTTATTAAAGATGAAGAAAGTGGCAAGGTTGCAGTTCTTACAGATATTCAAGGTATTGAAGACTTCCTCGGCGATATGGACTTCAAGGTTGCAGGAACAAGCAAAGGTATCACAGCAATTCAAATGGATATCAAGATTAAAGGTATCGATGAAAAGATTTTAACTACAGCTCTTGAACAAGCAAGAAAGGGTCGCTTAGAGATTATGGATAAGATGCTTGCAACAATCCCAGCATCAAGACAAAATCTTTCTAAGTATGCTCCAAAGATTATATCTTTTGATATTGATGCTAGCAAAATCGGTGAAGTAATCGGATCAGGTGGAAAAACTATTAACAAAATCATCGAAGAAACCGGTGTGAAAATCGATATTAGCGATGAAGGAAAAGTTATGATTGCTGCACAAGATATTGAAGCTTGTAATAAAGCAAAAGAAATCATACTTTCAATAGTTTTCGAGCCTGAAATCGGTGAAAGATATACAGGTACAGTTGTTAGACTCATGCAATTTGGTGCATTTGTAGAGATTGCTGCAAATTGTGATGGAATGATTCATATTTCTAAACTATCAAATAAGAGAGTTGAACGCGTTGAAGACGTAGTAGCGATCGGTGATAGAGTAGAAGTTGAAGTTATAAAGAAAGATGAGAAAGGTAGAGTTGATCTTAAACTCATAAAAAAATTATAATTAATAAAAGCCAAGGCACACGCCTTGGTTTTTTTATGTTATAAATATTTATTGACACTAATTGAATCTTAATATATAATAAAATTATGAATAAGAATTATATTAGACAAATTGACATTATAAATAACTATAAAAATATTTTTCCTTACAATTTACCATTATACAAATCTAATGCCACAATTCGTTTGGAAAAACCTATAACTTTTATTGTTGGAGAAAATGGTACGGGGAAAAGTACATTATTAGAAGGCTTGGCAAATGTAATTGGATTTAATCCATATGGGGGGAATTCTAATCATTTTTATAATAATAATGTAGAAAAGAATATTGAAGATATTATAAAATTGACATGGAGTATAAAAACAAAAAAAGGATTCTTTTTTAGAGCAGAAAGTTTTTTTAATTTTTCTGAATATATTGATAAATTAATAGATGAGGATAATTCATTAAAATTTGCTTATGGTGGTAAAAAATTAAACCACCAATCTCATGGTGAATCGTTTTTATCTATTTTTGCAAATAAATTTAAGGATGGCATTTTTATACTAGACGAACCAGAAGCTGCTCTTTCTGCTGAAAGACAATTTACATTAATCGCAATATTAAATGAATTAACTACTAATTATAATGCACAATTTATCATTGCAACGCATTCACCAATATTAATTACAACTCCAAATTCTGAAATATTCGAAATAGAAAATAATAAATTTGTAAAAAAGAATTATACTGAAACAAAACAATTTCAATTATATAAATCTTTTATAAATGCCCCTGAAAGATATATAAATTTTATCACAAAGGAAGATGAGTAATTTATGTACTTTTGTTTGAATCCACATATAGATATAGTAAAAGGTAAGAATAATTATCTCATAATTGATACTAAATCTTGTTTATTTTATTCAATAGATAAAAAATTTTATTACATTTTACAGCGATGTAAAACTGGGGAACAAATAGAAAATATAACAAATGATACTGAATTTCTATTAAATAAATTATCCCAGTTATCTTCATTAGGAATAGGACAAATAAACTCTCACTTTGAAAATCAACCAGCTACCACTTTTAAAAAGAATATATTAAATATGGTCTGGTTAAATGTAACCAATAAGTGCAATTACAGATGTATACATTGTTACGAAAATGCTTCACAAGAAAAAACTGACGAATCTATGACATTAGATGATTATGATAAACTTTTACAACTTCTTTGTCAACATTTTTCAATTACATGTGTACAGATAACTGGTGGAGAACCTCTTTTGAAAGGAGAATTCTTTATTGAAGAGTTATTAAAGATTATAAAAAAATATCCAATAAAGCTAATAGAAATATATACAAATCTTTCATTACTCAACAATTCATTTATTGATATTTTTACCAAATATAATGTAAGCATTGCAACTAGTTTTTATTCAAAGGATGCTACAATACATGATTCAATTACGCAAATAAAAGGAAGTCAAAAATTAATAATTAAAAATTTAGAAATTTTGAAAAAAAATAAAATACCTTTTCGAATTGGTATTATTATAATGAAACAAAATGAGAAAGAAAAAGACTTCTTACGTGAATGGTTGAATAAAAAGTTTAATCTTAATGAAATTAAAAAGTATGATATTGTACGACCTATAGGACGTGCTTTAAATGATAAAATTATAAATAAACACTTATTTGATCAAAAATATTCCATTAATCCAACTAAATTTTCAAAACACAATTTTTCAAATTATTTTTACAATAAAGAATTTAACTCATGTTGGGGAAATAAAATATGTATAAAGAGTAATGGTGATATATATCCGTGTGTAATGTCTAAAATAAAAGTTGGTAATATCAAAAATATAATAAAAACATTAACTTCAAAAAATTCTTACAGATTTTTAACAAAAGATAAAATTAAACACTGCAAAACATGTGAATTTAGATATTTGTGTGATGAATGTAGGGCTATATATGCTGAATCAAAAAAACAAATTTACGATAAACCATTTACATGTAAAATAAAATAATATTTAAGATAAGGGGGATTTATGACTATAAAATTAAATAGAAAAAAAGACTTAATCATAAAGAAAAATTTTATAAACATTGAATTATTTTCAGAATGTAATCCTGAATGTGAACCGGCTTGTGATCCACAATGTAATCCTGGTTGTTACCCACATTGTGATCCTAATTGCAACCCAGAATGTAATCCAAATTGTGAACCAAACTGTAACCCAAATTGCGACCCGCTATGTGTTCCAAGTTGTAGCCCAAGTTGTAATCCATGTTATCCTTCAAAGCATTGCAATCCTGACCTTTTTTACAGTTAATAATCAAATTTTGTCATCATTTGCGAATTTTTGCATATAATCTACTATGAATAAGTCTCAAAAAGTAATAGTTAGTTGTCTTTCTAATTTTATGATCATACTTGTAATATTGTTTGTAGCCATGGGTACGGTTATCGACCCGGCTGCGGTCAGTGCCTCAAGTGTGGTGAATGGTGTAATATATTCAGGAAATACTGACAATAACAATGTTTCATTGATGATTAATGTGTACTGGGGAACTGAATATTTAGACGATATTCTAAAGTCTTTTGAAGATGTAGGTATGACAACTACATTCTTTGTTGGTGGCACTTGGGTAAAATCAAATCCTGATGTCTTAAAGAAAATAATTGAAAAAGGTCATGAAATCGGAAGCCATGGATATAACCACAAAGATCATGACAAATTATCTTATAATGAAAATTATAATGAAATATATAATACCCACACGCTTGTCAAACAAATAACAGGCATAGAAATGACATTATTTGCACCACCATCAGGTGCATATAATAAAACAACTGTAAATGTAGCTAACGCTCTTAAATATAAAACAATAATGTGGACACGTGACACTATTGACTGGCGTGACAAGGATTCAAATCTAGTATATACTCGTGCTACTGAAAATATTATGGGTGGTGATTTAGTATTAATGCACCCAACACAGCATACATTAGAAGCTTTACCAAAAATATTAAATACCATAAAAGAAAAGCAGTTAGTTTGCACTAATGTTAGTAAAACAATAGAGGGTATTGTTGTCTAACTTGTAAAAAAGTTAATAAAAATATAAAAATACATACAAATCCGTTTTACACACGGATTTTTTTTGTGCTATAATAAAAGAAACAAAAAGACCTATACAAAAGGAGAAAAATTATGGCACTTAAAACTTTTCCAAATGGACTACGTTTAGCTATTTCACCAAAGGAACAAGAAAAACTTGTTGCAGTAGCTGTACACATTACAAGTGGTAGCCAATGTGAGAAAAATAAGGAAATGGGTATAACAGAATATCTTTCTCGAATGCTTAAAGAGGGAACTGTTGAACTCCCAAACGCCGAAGCTCTTGAAACATATATAAAAGAGCAAGGTTTTATTTTTGAATCAAAATCAGAAGCCGAAAATTTAACTCTTTCAATATGTTGTCAGATTGATAAGGTTCAAGCTGCCATAGATTTATTGTGTAAAATTTTATTCACATCAAAATTTGAATATATTTATGGTGAACAAGTGCGTCAAGGTCAACTTGATGACATTCAAAAAGAAATGTTAACTGCATCATATCAATTAAATCGAATGACAAATCAAGCACTTTATTACAGAACTGGTTTGTCAAACCCAGGACTAGGTACAATAACAAGTGTATCAAGATTTAAATCCTATAGTGCACGTGAACATTTAAAAAATATATTAACACCAAAGAATACAATTATATCCGTTGCAGGCGACATTGATCCTGATGATATATATGATTTTGTAATGAAATCATTTTATGCGAAATTTTTAGAGGAAAGTGAATATAAAAAACTTAAATTCGTTGCAGAGATTACAGATTTCACTGGTGGTATAAGGACAAAGAATAAGAGAATAAATCAAAGTCGTATTCTACTTTCTTTCCCATCAATCAGTTTTAAACATTCTCGCAAACATGCTTTAAATATTGCAAAAGAAATTTTTGAAAGTCGTCTTAAGAAATTTTTAAACGAAACCGAATATTATTATCATAGCATAGAGATAATTATCAATAAATATGCAAACAATGGTAATTTTGGAATATACTGTGCTGTAGAATTTGAGCACACTGAACATTTCATCAGAAGAATTATTGACTTTATTCGCGAGTTTGTTAAAGGCGGCGGGATTTCATCACACGATTTTGAACTTGAAAAGAATATATATATCACTAAGTTCATTTTAGATATGGACAATATGTTAAGCTATGCAAAACGTATTGCTAGAGAAATTGCTATAAATAAACAACCGATTTCACTCTCTAGTGAACTTTTGAATATTGAAATGACAGATTCAAGTGATGCTAACAAAATTTTCAAGAGTATTTTAAATCCAAAATCATTATTTATTTCATATCTTGGAAATCCGATAGAAATTAGTGAAGATATTTTTAAAGGCACTGCACAATAAAAAATAGAAGGTAAAAAAAAGTGGGTAAAAAGATTAGCGGTAAAAAGATTACAGGTATAGTTTTAATGGCTCTTTCAAGCCTAATATTTTTACTGTGTTGTTTTCCATCATTTTTAGGTCTTGGAAGATTTTTCCAAGGCTTATTTGGCATTCTTGCATATCCATTAATGATATTACTTTTTTTAATAGGGGCAGCATTATTGCTTAATTTAAAATATACATTCAGCACTAAATATACACTATATTTAATACTAGCAATGACTAGTTTACTGTGTTTATTCCACACAATTTTCACTACTAGTATATTAAATACAACAGCAACTTTTTCTGAGATGGGTAAATATCTTTCACTATGTATAAGCATGCCAAACGGAATAACTGTAGGTGGGGCAATTTTAGGGATTTTGGTATTTCCTATCAGAGCCATTATCGGTGTCGTTGGAACATATGTAGTGTATGTGATTTTATCTAGCATATTTGTAGGTCTAGTTGTTGATTACATAATTTATAAAAACACACGCAAAAAACGCAATTTAGCTGCAAATAATCCTCAAAAATGGCAAAAAACTGCCGATTTTGATGAAAATTTAATTAATTATAACAACGAAGAAGCTTATTCTCTAGAACAAAGATTATCAGGAAGTCAACCTGAGGAAACAGAATACAAACCATCAATGTTTGATACAATCAATCCTCTAGCAAAACCTGAAATTGATGAGGCTAAGCACACACTTTTTGCAACGACTGAAGAAGATTCTTCCTCTCAAATTGAAGAAGATGACGAGCCAAAATCTGCACACGAAATATTATTTGGAAATAGGGATACAACGCCAGACATTTTCAAAAGCGATGAAGATGAAAATGAAACTAACGACGACGGTTCAATTACCACAAGTTGGGGAACATATAAACCAACAGCTTCTTTTACTTCAATAAATGAAGACGAAACTTCACCTGAAGAACCAATCATTAGTCGAAGACGTGGACTTGGGTCAGATGGAATTGATTTAATAAAAGAAGAACCAAGTGAATTACCATCAATATTTGGTGATACAAATAACGATGAAGAAGACACTTTTGAACCACTTGTTCGTAGACGTCGTGATAGAAAACCTGCTCAAGATACTACTCCTGAGCAACTCAACTTTAAAAATCTACCAACAAAATATGAGCCGCCAACAACCAAGCTTCTAAAAGAATTTAAAGAAGTTAAGGGCGACTATACTGCAGAGTATAAAGAGAAATCTAGAATACTCGAGGAAACTCTTGATATGTTTAAGATTCCTGCAAAAGTAATTAACGTAGTTCGTGGACCAAAAGTTACACGCTATGAACTAGCAATGCCTGCAGGTATTTCAGTTACAAGAGTGCTCCCTCATGAACCAGATATTTCAATGGCGCTTAAGGCTAAACATGGTGTACGTATAGAGGCACCTATCCCTGGCAAAAACGCTTTCGGTATAGAGCTTGAAAATGATATATGTTCAACAGTTGGTTTGAAAGAACTTGTAGAGTCTAATGAATTCCAAAATTTCAAAGGTCCACTGCCTATTGCTATAGGTAAGAACATAACAGGTGAAATTATCGTAAAAAGCCTTGCAAAACTTGTTCACATGTTGATTGCGGGTTCTACTGGTTCAGGTAAATCTGTATTCTTGCACTCAGTAATCATGTCGCTCATGTATAAGTCTTCTCCAGAAGATTTACGTTTTGTAATGATTGACCCAAAGAGGGTAGAATTTAGCAGATACAATCGTATGCCACACATGATGTTGCCTGAAATAGTAAGCGACTGTGAAAGGGCTAATAACGTTCTTACTTGGTCTGTTAAAGAAATGGAACGACGTTATGAAATTATGGTACAAAGCGACTGTCAAAATATCGAAGGATATAATAAACGTCAAGAGATTGTAAGCGGAGCAGAAAAGAAACTCCCTTACTTAGTAATTATCGTTGATGAACTTGCTGAACTTATGACAAGTCGTATGAAGAAAGACGTTGAACTTAAAATACAAAGAATTACTCAACTTGGTCGTGCTGCAGGTATTCACATGGTTGTTGCAACACAACGTCCATCAGTTGACGTCGTAACTGGTACAATCAAAAACAACTTACCAACTCGTGTTGCATTTTCACTTTCAAGTGCTGTTGATAGTAAGACAGTTCTTGATGAGGGTGGTGCTGAAAAATTACTTGGTCAAGGTGATATGTTATTCTCAGCACAGGATTCAAACCAAAAGGTAAGATTGCAAGCAGCATATGTAACTGACGAGGAAATAACTGCTACACTTAAATTTATTAAGAGCAAAAACATCTCAACATATGATGAAGAGATACAAAAACAAATCAATGCACTTTCAAAACCAGCCGATGACGATGAAGGCGGCGGAAAGAGTTTGGAAGAAAAACAAGCAAATTTTGAAGAGCGTATGGACGAATATATGCCTCAAGCTTTGCGCTTAGTTATGAAATCAGGCAAAGCATCTACATCAATGCTTCAACGCAGATTCCAAATCGGATATGCAAGAGCTGCAAGAATTATTGATCAAATGGAACGCCGTGGGTTTATTGCTGAGGGCGTAGGCAATAAACAAAGAGAAGTTTATGTAACAGAAGAGCAGTATAGAGAGCTCTTTGGAGATATTGCAGAAGATTAGGAGATAATTATGTCAAACAAAAAATTAAACGTGGGAGTTATATCACTTGGCTGTGATAAAAACAGAGTAGACACAGAACACATGCTTTCTTACTTACAGGAGGCAGGGTTTTCGTTTACGAGTGACGCAAAAAGAGCCGATATAATAATTATCAATACTTGTGGTTTTATAAAGGCATCTAGAGACGAATCCTATGACACAATAGTTGAAATGATTGCTCATAGAAAAAAAGGTAGATGTAAACGTTTAATTGTTACTGGTTGTATGCCACAAAAAGACGAATGGTTACAACAAATGCGTAAAGATCTCCCAGAAGTAGACGTTTTTCTTGGCATAAATGAATATGACAAAATTGCAAAAATAATAACCGACTCACTTGCAAACAAGACAGTCAAATATGTACGAAAAGACAAACTTGTTGAACAAAACTTTTATGGAAATAGACTTATTACAACACCAAGCCACTATGCATACTTAAAGATTGCAGATGGCTGCGATAAATATTGCGCTTTCTGTACAATACCATATATTCGTGGCAGATTTAGATCAAGAACAATCGAATCTCTTTATGATGAAGCAAAACATTTGGTTGACGGCGGTGCTACTGAACTCATACTTGTAGCCCAGGACGTAACAAAATATGGCGAAGATTTGTATGGTAAGCCAAGCCTTATAAAACTTATTCGCGAGCTAAGTAAAATTAAGAAACTCAAATGGATAAGATTACTTTATTGTTATCCCGAACAAATCACCGATGAACTTCTTACTGAAATTATTAAAAATAAAAAGGTTTGTAAATATCTAGACATTCCATTCCAGCATTCATCTAGCAAAATTTTGAAGATGATGAATAGAAAATCGAATAGTCAAATGCATGAAGATTTGATAAATAAAATTTCAAACCTTTCTGAATATGTTGCAGTGCGAACTACATTCATGGTTGGTTTTCCGGGTGAAACAGAGGAAGATTTTGAAGAAATTGTAAAGTTTATTGAAAATCACCCTATGCAAAACGTAGGTTTCTTTGCATACTCGAGAGAGGAGGGTACAGCCTCTTACAATTATCCAAACCATGTAGACGAAAAAATCAAACAAAAACGATTAATAAAACTAATAAAACTGCAAAAGAAAATTGCTCAAAAATTAAATAAAGAGCAATTTGTGGGCAAAACTCTCGAAGTTGTTTACGAGGGTATAGATTACGAAAAGCAAAGATTTTTCGGAAGGTCTCAGTATCAATCACCAGAGGTTGACACTGTTATATACTTCAAATCCAAGGATCCTTTACCTCTTGGAGTACACATAAATGTAAAGGTGACTGGAGTAAAAGATTATGATTTACAAGGAGTTAAAGAAAATGGCTAAAATGAATGTACCAAATCAATTAACAATGGTAAGATTGTTTTGCACACCTATCATGATTGCATTATTTCTTATCGACATTCCAAACGGCATAGGCATATTTATTGCTCTTGGAATTTACATTCTCGCATGTTTGACTGACTTTTTAGATGGTTATATTGCAAGAAAGTACAACTTGATCACAGACTTTGGTAAGTTTATGGATCAAATAGCAGACAAATTTATAACAACATCTGCATTAATTTTAGTACTAATTAGCGGTGTTACAACCGAGTGGCTTGCTACATTAATGATTTTAATTGTAGTATTACGCGATATCTTAATTAGTGGAATTAGAATGGTCGCAGCAAACAAGAAAATAGTAATTGCTGCAGATATATTTGGAAAGGTTAAATCATTTTTCTTAGATTTAGCATCAATGACACTTATGCTTTATGTGGGACTAATCAGCGTGCTTCAAGGTGGAGCAAATGCTGAGATATTTAAAGGATTTAGCGTTGAATACGTTAGATGCTTTGGTCTTGGTCTCATGATAGTTGGTGTAACGCTTACAATCATATCTGCTGTAAACTATAGCGTAAATGCTGTAAAATCATTAAAACAACAAGAAGAAAAAGGAGAATAATTATGAACGACAAAGCAAAATCTCTAGAGCAAGCAATCTCTCAAATTGAGAAACAGTTTGGTAAGGGAAGTATTATGAAACTTGGTGAAGTTGCCGCTGAAAATGTTGATGTTATACCAACTGGATGCTTAGCACTTGACCTAGCTCTTGGAATCGGCGGTATTCCTAGAGGCAGAATTGTTGAAATCTATGGACCAGAATCTTCTGGTAAAACAACCGTATCACTTCACATTGTAGCTGAAGCACAAAAACTTGGTGGAACAGCTGCATTCATTGATGCAGAGCACGCACTCGACCCAGTATACGCTGCTCGCCTTGGTGTTGATACAAAAAATCTCTATGTCTCTCAACCAGATACTGGTGAACAAGGCTTAGAGATTGCCGAAGAGCTCGTTCGCAGTGGATCAGTTGACATTGTTGTAATTGACTCAGTTGCAGCTCTCACACCAAAAGCTGAAATTGATGGTGAAATGGGTGACAATCACGTAGGTTTACAAGCAAGACTTATGAGCCAAGCACTCAGAAAACTTGCAGGTATCACAAATAAAACAAAAACATGCGTTATTTTCATCAACCAACTTCGTGAAAAAGTTGGTGTTATGTTTGGTTCACCAGAAACAACACCTGGAGGTAAAGCGCTTAAATTCTATTCATCTATCCGTTTAGATGTTAGAAGAACAGAAACAATAAAAGATGGCTCTGACGCTGTAGGTAATAGAACTAAAGTAAAAGTTGTTAAAAACAAAATGGCACCTCCATTCAAAACAGCTGAATTTGACATTGTTTTTGGCCTTGGTGTAAGCAAAGAGGGTTGTATTCTTGACCTTGCTGTAGAAAAAGGCATTATTGAAAAGAGTGGTTCATGGTTCTCGTATGGCGGAGAAAAGATTGCTCAAGGCCGCGAAGCTGCAAAAAATTATCTCACAGCACACGCTGAAGTAACAGAAGAAGTTGAAAAGAAAGTAAGAGAAGCTGTCAAAGAAGGAAAATAAAAATTGACAGTTAATCTTCTTTGTGTTAAACTTAATGTAGCTCTAAGGAGCATAGATAGTAAATAACCCGTTTAGGGCGTAAATATTTTTTATCTAAATATTTTAAGGAGGAAAGATATATGGTAGGCATATATATAGGTCTTTCCTTGGGTTGTCTGTTACTTGGCTCTGTGGTAACATATTTTGTTACAACAAAAGTGCAGAAAAATCAAATAGGGAAAGCAAAATCTGATGCTGCAAAAATAGTTGAAACAGCTGAAGCTGAAGCTAAACAACTTAAAAAAGAAGCAGTACTTGAGGCAAAAGAAGAAGTTTTAAAGTTAAAAACTGAAAGCGAAAACGATTTAAAAGAACGTAAAATTGAAATTCAAAGAATGGAAAATCGTATTGCGCAAAGAGAAGAAACTCTTGATAAAAAAGAAGCTGCGGCAGATAGAAAGCTGGAGCAATTAGATGAAGCAAGAGCAAACTTAGAAAACAAATCTAATGAGCTCACAAAACGTGAAAAGGATCTTGAAAATAAAAAAGCTGATATTGATAAAGAGTTAGAAAGAATTTCATGTCTTTCTAAAGAAGAAGCTAAAAAACAATTAGTGTCATCTATTGAAGAAGAGGCAAAACGTGATGCTGGTATCATTGTAAGAGATATTGAAAACAAAGCGCGCGAAGAGGGTGAGAATAAAGCCCGCGAAATTATAAGCTTAGCTATTCAAAAATGTGCAACTGATCACACAGCTGAAGCAACAGTTACAACTGTACCACTTCCAAACGATGAAATGAAGGGTAGAATTATCGGCCGTGAAGGTAGAAATATCAGAGCAATTGAACAAGCAACAGGTGTTGATTTAATCGTTGACGATACTCCTGAAGCAGTAGTTCTTTCTAGCTTTGATCCAATCAGACGTGAAGTTGCTCGTCTCACACTTGAAAAACTTATCACCGATGGTAGAATTCACCCAGCACGCGTAGAGGATATTGTTGAAAAAGTAAAGAAAGATATTGAAAAGACTATCAAAGAATCTGGCGAAAACGCTATCTTTGAAGCAGGCATATTTAATATCCACCCAGAAATGGTAAAAATCCTTGGTAGACTCAAATACCGTACAAGCTACGGTCAAAACGTACTCAAACATAGTTTAGAAACTAGTTATTTAGCAGGGCTTTTGGCTGGCGAACTTGGCGGAAACGTAGCCTTAGCTAAACGCGCAGGATTATTACACGACATCGGTAAAGCACTAGACTTTGAAATGGAAGGAACTCACATTTCAATCGGTGCTGATATAGCTAAGAAATTTAAAGAGAGTCCTGAGGTTATAAACGCTATAGAGGCTCACCACGGCGGAGTAGAATTTAAATCTCTTGAGGCACTCCTAGTTCAAGTAGCAGATGCTATTTCTAGTAGTAGACCAGGTGCTCGACGTGAATCACTTGAAACCTATGTAAAACGCTTAGAGAAACTCGAAGAGATTGCTAAAGGATTTAAAGGCGTTGCAAGCGCATTTGCTATTCAAGCAGGTAGAGAGATTAGAATTGCAGTTAAGCCTGAAGAGGTTGACGATTCAGCAATGATAATTCTTGCTAAAGAAATCGCTAAGAAGATTGAGGCAGAGCTTGAATATCCAGGACAAATCAAGGTTAACATTATTCGTGAAACAAGAGCGACCGATATTGCATCGTAAAAATGAAAGGTTAGGCATATAGCTTAACCTTTTTTCATATCTTTTATTATGAAAATATTTGATCTTCATAATGATTTTTTAACTGCATTACATAATAATGGCAAGCAAGACAAGTACCTTTTAAAAGAAAAAGAAAGAGATACAATTATGGCTCTTTGGACAACCAACCTAACCAATGGGCAAATTGAAAAACAAATGCAAAGGGCGATGAGTTTAAAAGAAAAACACAATAATTTATATTTTGCAATTGAAGATTTTGGTTTTGTAAACGCCGAAAATTATCAAAAGGTCATCGATACAAAGCCTGTCTACATAGGTCTTACCTGGAATGATGAAAATATGCTTGCCGGTGGCGCATACTCTAACGGAGAACTAACAAAATTAGGCAAACATATAATAGATAAATTAAATTCTGATAAAATTGTAATAGATACAGCTCATTTGAACGAAAAATCATTTATAGGAGTGGCAAACACATCAAATAAGATAATTTGTTCACATACGGCATTTTCGGGTGTTTTTGACCATAAACGCAACCTAAAAGATTACCAAATAAAAATAATAGTTGAACGCGGGGGATTAATAGGATTATGTCTTTGCGATGATTTTTTATCCCCATATAAAAAAGTTACAATAGAGGACTATGCCAATCATATAGAGTATTTTCTTGATAAATACGGCGACAACAACCTAGCAATAGGAACAGATTTTTATGGAACAAAAAAATTACCAAAAGGGATAAAAAGGTATTCGGATTTAAAAAAAGTTGAAATTTTACTAACAAAAAATGGCTATAGTGACAAAACCATAGCCAAAATATTTTATAAAAACGCTGAAAATTTCTTTAACGAAGTTTAACCTTATCTGCAGACTGTTTTCGCATATCTTCACTAATTGCGGCATAATGTTTTTTAGTTGTATTAACATCTTTATGTCCAAGAACATCAGCTACTATATAAATATCTCCGGTTGCGCGATACAAGGCCGTACCATACGTACTTCGTAGTTTGTGAGGAGTTATTTTTTTAAGTGGGGAAATAAGTTTAGCATATTTTTTAACTAAAATCTCAACAGCTCTTACGCCAATTCTGCGGTTTTGAAGAGATACAAATAGAGCTTTTTCACTTTCAAGCATAGGGTTTCTTGCACGCTCTTCTAGCCAGTCGACAAGAGCAATTTTTACCTCATCAGAGAAGTAAAGCACTACTTGATTTCCACCTTTACGTGTAACTTTAAAACTGTTAGCCTTAAGATCAACATCTTCAACGTTTAATCCAACACATTCAGATACACGAATACCAGTACCAAGCATAAGTGTTAACATTGCAAGATCACGCGTTCTTGTATGTTTATGATAACTTTTTGCGTGTCCGGTCAGGTCAAAGCCGCATTCAGCTTCATTTAGAAATTTTGCAACCTCATCACTTTCTAAGCGAATAATGCTCTTATCATGAAGTTTAGGAGTTACAACCTTAGTAGCAACATTACTAGCAAGTAAATCCTTATTGTAAAAATATTTAAAGAATGAGCGCACAGTGGCAAGTTTTCTAGCTTTGCCGCGTTCAGTATTAACTTTTACTTTCTCGCCATTTTCATCGCCATAAGAGGATATATAACTAATAAATCGTTCAATGTGTGTAGCACGAATTTTGTTTAAATCGCTAATCTCAAGATTATAAATATTTTTACCTTCTAAGAGATTTGTCTCATTGAATAGGTAATTAAAAAATATACGTAAGTCATACGCATAATTGAGACGAGTTAAAGGACTTGTCTGATTTTCGATACCAGTAAAAAAATCATAACAAAAATCAGGCAGTTCTTTTAAAATTTCACGAATTTTCTTTGTGCATTTTTGTGCACGTTCACTAAAATAATCTTGTGTTTTCATACCAACATTATGCAACTTTTCCAAACAATTTGCAAGCATTTTACGAATAGTTTTTTTATTTAAAAGATATTAATCATAAGTTGACAAACACTAGTAAGTAGTTTTATAATAAATTCATTAATTATAAAAGGAGATAGATTATGATAGCATTAGACAGAATTAGAAACAATCCTGACGAGCTAGTAGCATTATATGCTAAACGCGGTAAAACAATAGATTTTACTGAGCTTCTCGCATGGGACAAAGACAGAAAAGCTAAACAACAAGTAGTCGAAGACTTAAAAGCTGAAAGAAATCGTGTAAGCGCACTTGTACCAAAGCTTAAGAAAGAAGGTAAAGATGTATCGTCCGTGCTATCAGAAATGAAAGCTCTTGGCGAAACAATTGCAGCAAAAGATAAAGAACTCGCTGTTGTTGTTGATAAAATCAATGATTTTCTTTTACGTTTACCAAACCTTCCAGATGCCGACTTAAAAGAGGGTGGAAAAGAAAACAATGAACCTATTTACACTTATGGCACAAAACCTACATTTAATTTTACACCAAAAAATCACGTAGACTTGGCTAAAAATCTTGGAGTGATCGATTATGAGAGAGGTGCAAAACTTGCAGGTAACGGTGCCTGGATTTACACTGGCGACGGCGCTAGACTTGAATGGGCACTTTTAAACTTCTTTATCGACGAACATATTAAAGATGGTTACGAGTTCATGCTCTTACCACACATGTTAAATTATGACTGCGGTCTTGGTGCTGGTCAATTCCCAAAATTTGAAGACGATGTATACTGGATTGATAAGCAAGGCTGTGACAGCAAATTCTTACTTCCAACAGCCGAAACGGCGCTCGTTAACTACTTTAGAGGAGAAATCTTAAGTGAAAAAGATTTACCACGTAAGTTTGCTGGATACACTCCATGCTATAGACGCGAAGCTGGCTCATATAGATCAGAAGAGCGTGGCATGATCCGTGGCCATCAATTCAACAAAGTTGAAATGGTTCAAGTAACAACAGCTGAGCAAAGTGATGCAGCTTTTGACGAACTCGTAAACAAGGCTAAAACTTTAGTTGAAAAACTTGGACTTCATTTCCAACTTTCAAAACTTGCTGCTGGTGACTGCAGTGACAGTATGTGTAGAACTTATGACATTGAAGTATGGATTCCATCAATGGGCATATATAAAGAAGTTAGCTCAGCGTCTAACGCTCGTGACTTCCAAGCAAGACGTGCTCAAATTAAATATCGTGATAGCAAAACAGGAAAAACTGAATTTGCTCACACACTTAACGCGTCAGGCCTTGCAACTACTCGTATTTTTCCAGCAATTTTGGAGCAATACCAAAACGCTGACGGCTCAGTAACAATCCCTGAAGTACTCAGAAAATACATGGGCGGTCAAGAAAAAATTTTACCAAAGAAATAAACAAAAGAGCCAAAAACTTGGCTCTTTTTTATAACTATATATTGAATAATCATTCCTGCAATGATATAATAGATACAGTATGGAGGTTGATATGAAGCAACTTGAAAAACAAAATTTCTTACAAATGGTTAAATCTAACATAAAAAATAGCTATAACGAGCAATTTTTGTATGACCACGCTTTAAACTTGGTTGATGTGCTAGATGATTTAAACTATAACATTTCTGTAGCAGAAAGTTATGATGATAATAGATTTTTTAAAATTACAGATACAAACAATAATCTTGTAGGCAGATCTTTTATTACAAAGGATTCATTTAATACTTTTTTTAACAATAACAAATGTTATTTCACATATCATATAAAAAAAAGTTTAAAAGAGGACAAATACTTTAGAACAATCACATATAAAGATCTTCAACCTATTGATAAAAACGATGAAGAGTTAATGCAAGAGATTGCGAATAATTTTTATCACAATAATGGTATTATTTTCTATGTTGATGAAGATTATTATTTTGCATCGCATCAAGTTGAAGCTTGTGATGTTTTTGCACATGGTTACTTAGAAAAGGTTAATGCAAGCGTATTTAACTACAACATTGCAAAGAATCAACCTGATGAAGATATTTATGAAGCGATCTGTTATAAATATGACGATGAATATAATCATAAAAAAACTTTCAGAACACTTACAAGCGACGGCAAAGAATCAATTTTTACTAAAGTTATCCCCGAAACAGACATAGAAAAAGCTATTCCTATGACAAAAATGAAAGTTGTTAATGGTAAAATAGTATTTAATGTAGAAGATTTTATTAAAAATGGATTAAACTCTGAAGAAATAAAATCCGATAACGAAGAAAAAGTACAGTATTAAGAGGAAATTATGGAAAGAAAAGAATTTTTAGAAAACGCAAAAAATCAAATTAGGGGAAGTTTACACGAAGGATATTTATATACTGAAATTGAAAGTATCTTAAACCTAATTGAAAAATACAATGAGTCAATTCATGTTTTAAGCTATCAATATGTACCGATGTTTAATGACAATAGACATATTGAGTTAATTGACAAAATGAATGAGTCACATGGTAATATATTCATAGATAAAGATAGGGTTAATTTTGTATTAAAAATGGATTCTTACGACTTGAAAGTCAATATTGACACAATATGCGACTTTTATAAAAAAGACATTGATTTCAAACAATACCTTGAAATTTATGACGATAATCCTGATGAATTGCAAGTATATAACAAGATCCCAAATGAGCATAAAGTTCAATTTGGCGATTCAAAATATATTATTAGCAAAAACCTTTCAATAAATCAAATACTCAAAAATATTAACAACTCTATAAATGCATCAATAACAGAATTTGATCCATACTTAAACAAATTTATCACAACTAATTTCGAATATGGCACAATGGGTGTTGGAAAAACTGCATTATCAATAGGTGTAAGTACAGACGATTTTGTAACAAGTTTTACAAGTAGTTCGATCAAAACTCCTAACAATTCTATAAAATGCGTTGCAAACAAAGCCTATGGTTACACAGTTCTGTTTGGATTAGAAAATTATATTAGTAAATTATATAATCATAATTTTAAAGAATTAGGCTGTGAAGATATTGCATTTAGAAAGAAAATAAACTTTAAAGCAAAGGGTGATAGTGAAAATTTAAACCAAATATCATTGCTAGATAAAAACGATCCTGTTTTATTATAGTATTATGTCAGACGATTAAACAAAACCACTCAAATTTTTAGTGGTTTTTTATTTTACAATAATTTTAAATTTTCTTGAAATTTTATAAGCCTGATCCATATAGACCACATATTTTTATAAATAATCAAATTTGTTAAAACTTCACAATCTATTTACTTAAAAAATTATAGTTATATATTCATAACTTATATTATCTTAATGTATTATACATGCTTATAATAGGATAAAACAATCGTTCAGTGTGAGTTTTTATAAATTATGAACAAATTTATCCTAGATAATTTAAATAATGTCTCCTCTTAGGACGTTTTAATAGTAAGTAAAAGTATATTTAGATTTTAACGCATTCTGACAAAACTTTGACAATAAAAAACAAGGATTGCAATCACACAAATTGTAAGCGCGCCTAAATTGAGTGCTTAATTTTAAAACAAGTTTTGACAACTAATAGAACATTTTAACAATAAATTTAATAAAGATTCTGTATAGATTGTGTTTAAATCAACTTTGAATTTTATCACACATAATAGCTTCATTAATTTTCATTACAAAAAAATTAAATTGAAATTGCTATAAAATTTTTTAATTTATAACGCGGATATTTATCAAAAGTCTTATAAGTAAGCTATAAAACTACTAAACATTGATAAAATCTAACCAAAACACAAATGTTAAAAACTCCCTAATTTACCCCGATTTTACCCACTATCCTTTCGCAAAAGCTGTCTTTTGCGAATAGATAATAAATAAAGTGTTAACATCTAAGTTAAAAACTTGCAAATAAAAACGGGTGCTTTGTTTGACAAAACACCCTTCTCCCCTCTAAATCTTATCTGTATAACTCTAGGGCAAAGCTATATTTTTTTAGTCTTTTACGCAAGACCGGATAGCTTGGCAGGAACATGGCAATCGTATTCCAAAATTTTTGCGAATGATTCATTTCCTTAATGTGAGATAATTCATGAATAATTACATAATCTATAATCTCAGGTGGAAGCATTACAATTCTCCAGTTTAGACTTATATTCTTTTTTGAGTTACACGCACCCCACTTGCTCTTCGCATTGCTTATTTTTATATCATTGCAAGTTATCTTAATTAGTTTTGAAATATGACTTACCCTACTTACTAAAATATTCTTAGCGTTAACCTTATACCATTGTTTAATCTTGATCAATGCATTTTGAATTGAACCACATTTTGGTAATATGAGTTTTTTATGTTTTGTATCGCAAACAACCCTCTTTGTATTACCAACACAAATTTCATACTTTTCGCCATAGAGTAGAATTTTTTTATAATTTATGCAATCTTCAAACTCTTCATAAGTATTTCTGATAAGAAACAATTTCGACTCAATCCATTTTTGTTTCTCAACTACAAATTTATCAATTAAATCTTTTGACATTTTATTTGGCGCTTTAACAACAACCCTACCATCTTTCATGATTGTAAGAACTAAGGTTTTTCTATTCTCTCTTTGAATTAAATCCGGCATTATCATACACAATAATATATACTAATTCTAAACAATTTCAAACCAGATATAAATTAAAATTTTAAAAACATTTTGCCCTATTAAATTGTAATTTGTCACAAAAGTAAAGGGAAAAACTTGTGAATAGTGCCAAAATAATTGACTTATAGCCATAAATTAACTTATATTATATATATAAACTTATAAGGAAGATTGTAGGTATGGGAATAGATAGTGATTTAATTCGTGGTCACATTGATACTATTATCTTAAAAATTCTTTTCAGCGGCGACAAATATGGATACGAGATTTGTAAAGAAGTTGAAGAGCGTAGCAATGGCACGTATGAATTAAAACAACCAACATTATACAGTTGCTTAAAGCGTTTGGAAGACAAAGGCTTTATTTCTTCGTACTGGGAAGATAGTGATATCGGCGGTAAACGTCACTATTACAAACTTACCGATAGTGGAAAAGAAGAATATAATAAAAATCAACAAGAATGGATTAAATCTCGCAGTATAATCGACGATTTAATTTCTGATGGTGTAAAAAAGGAAGAGTCAAACATTATTGCTGAAGAAAATGCGCCTGAAATAATTTCTGAGCCAGCAAGTTTTGACGAGGATACTCAATCTTCTACCCCACTAAACATTGATGATGAAATGTCTAAATATTCAGATGATAACAATGAAACTTACGAAGAACTAACTCTTTCAGACGAAGATAATGGTGAAAGTATCGAATCCCCTATCCAAGAAATTGAAAACAATGCAGATGAAACACAAGAAGACTTGTTTACAACTGAATCTGAAGATGAAGACTATGAAAATTACGACATAATGAGCATGCTTGGTCATTTTGATACAAAAGATGAAGATACAATTCAAGAAAATTTAGACGAACTTGAATCTGCACAAAACATACTTAGCAGCTTTGATAAAAAGTATTCTTTTGAAGAAGACGATAATTTTAATCAACCTATAGATGAAAACACTGATGAAAACTATGAAACTCTTGATAATGTAACCCAATCTACTTTTGTAAATGATGTACAAGAAGAGTCTGACGAACCAGCTTTCAACTTTAACGATTATCTTAATACTGAGGATACATATTTTGAAAGCGAAGAAGCTAAATCCCCTATTAAAAATTATATTGCACCAAACATTGTAATAGATGGCATAGATGAGGATAGCACTGAAGATCAACCTAATGAAATTAGCGATTTAAACATTATCGAAAACGAACCTGAAGAAGAAAAACCTGATTTTTCTACCATTACCCCATCTTATATAAGATTTGATGATGAAGGTGTTGGCCATGAAATTAACAATAATTCAAGCGACATTTATGTTGATGATTCAAACATAAACTACGACGAAATCTACATAAACCCTGAAGAAGAAAACGATAATAACGATGCAGCCGAGACTGAAACAAATTCTACATATATGTTTGATAATTTTTCTAATGATGAAACTAATGAATCAGACAACATAAACACTTACGAATCTTATTCTTTAGACGACACATTTGACGACAACCAAAATGAATTACAAACTACTAATTTTGTAAACATTGCAGCTTCGACGGAAAACACATCATTTAATACAACCACTACCCCTTCTTACGACTCTTTTACACCAAAATACACCGATGAAGAATATAAACAAATGCTAAATCAGCTTGATAATATAAAAGATAATACATCATCAGTAGAAGATAGAAAGATTCAAATGTTTAATGCGGATACTTTTAATAAAAACACAAATAAAGATTATGCTGATTTGAAAAACTCTCTTTCAGAAGAAGGTTTTACTGTTAGACCTCACCTTCATTTAGTTAAGGAATCAAAAGAAACTAAAAATTACGTACAAAGCAATAAAATTAAAATGATTCAATCATGGATCACATTTGGCTTTATAACCTGCTTTTTAGCTTTAACATATTTAATATTAGAAAATTCCGCATCTATTTTTAACTTTGATATTAAATATTTCTTAATCGGTATGGGTATAACACTCTTAATTCCGGCAATATATACAGTAATTTATATATTTAACCCACACAAAAAACATATTGCAAGGTTTATTCCAAGAGCATCATATATTATTTCAATGCTACTTTCAGTACAATTATTAATACTTGTATATTGTGTTAACTTACAACTTGGATTTTATAGTTTAACGCAAGAACATTATAATCATTTGTTATGGATTGTCCCATCAATTATTTCACTTTATCCTATTATCCAAACATTTATTTATCACGCATTATACAATTCAAAAAGATTTCACATATAAAAAGCTCCCTACTTTGGGAGCTTTTATTATTAATTTAATGTAAGAATAGCACCTGTTGCAAGTTCATCACATCTATTATTAAATTCATTATCTGCATGACCTTTCACTTTAATAAAGTTAACATTGTGCATGGCAGTCAACTGGACAAGCTCAAGCCAAAGATCAAGATTTTTAACTGTTTTTTTATCACTACCCTTCCAGCCATTGTTTTTCCAGTTAATCACCCAGCCTTGCAAAAAAGCATTAACCACGTAAGCTGAGTCAGAGTACAAGTCAACATCGCAAGACTCTTTAAGTGCCTGTAGCGCACGAATAACAGCAGTAAGTTCCATACGATTATTTGTTGTATCTTTTTCTGCCCCACTCATTTCTTTTTTTATTTTTCCATACATCAAGATTGCACCCCAACCACCATTACCAGGATTACCGGAACATGCGCCATCAGTGTATACTGTAACTTTTTTCTTTTCCATAAGATAAGATTAACAAATTGCATAAACTTAAGTCAAGCAACTTTAACCCTTTTTCAATCTTGCTAAAATTTAGCAAAGTTTTACCTAGCTCGACTGAGCGAACTGGCAATAAATTGTCGTTCGTCACTTGGCCTCAATCAAATAAAAAATACCACCAAAACAATGGTGGTATTTTTTTATTTGGCAGGGGCGGAAGGAATCGAACCCTCCTCAGGAGTTTTGGAGACTCTTATTCTACCGATGAACTACGCCCCTATATTTGTTGGATCTACCAACAAATCGTATTATAATACATAATAACCTTTATTGTCAATTGTATTCCCTATTTTTATCATGCATTTATTCTTCATCATCACCATCTACGCCAGCCATTTTGAAGAAATCTTCTACAGTAAGTGAATCGTCATCATAAATTATCTTATCAATAGGAATTTTAACAAATCCTTTCTCATCAGTTTTGATTTGATCTAAACATTTACCACAGTTATCACAAATTTTCTTAGGGTCTAGATCACACCTATCACATTCTCCACAATTATTACAGTTTTTTCTTTCATTTAAACAACATTTTTTAACATTCTTTTCCATACAACGTATTATACAACTATTTATGTCAAAAAACAAGTAAAAATGTTTAATATTTTTCAAACAAATGTTTGCATATTAATAAAATTACTGATATAATGAATTAAAGGTGAATTATGGCAAAAGCAACTGAGAAAAAATTAGAAGAAATTTATGAGTATTTAGTCGAGTTTTCTAAAGAAAACTCCTATCTTCCATCGATTCGTGAAATCGGTAGCAAATTTGATGTGAAATCAACAGCAACAGTAAGTTATTACTTAACAAAACTAGAAAAGAAAGGTTACATTCGACGTAGCAAAACAAAGAATCGTGCTATTGAACTTCTAAAAGAAAAACCATCTAAACTACAGGGTTTTGTTCGTAAATTTAACGAACTTCCAGTTGTTGGGCGTGTTGCCGCAGGAACCCCTATTCTTGCCGTCGAAAACATTGAAGACGTTTTAATTTTACCACCTGAACTTTTTGGATCAGACGAAGATCAATTCGTTTTAAATGTTACTGGCGATAGCATGATTAATGCTGGAATATTATCTGGGGACAAAATTATTATTAAAAAGCAAGAAACTGCAGAAAATGGCGAAATTGTTGTTGCAATGATTGATGGCAATGCAACTGTCAAACGTTTTTATAAAGAAGGCACAAGAGTAAGGCTTCAACCTGAAAACGATTTTTTAGAACCAATCTACACCGACCATGTAGACATAGTTGGAAAAGTAATCGGCTTAATTAGAAATTATTAACAACAAAAAAAAGACCACTTCTGTGGTCTTTTTCTTTTGAATTTTTAGATTATACTTTTTACCATTCCACCATCAACATTAAGTGCAACGCCAGTAATATAGTGTGCAGGTACACTAGAAAGGAATACCACAGCACTTGCAATTTCTTCAGGTTTTGCATATCTACCCATAGGAATGTTAGCTTTGGCAAACCAGTCAATGGCAGCATCTTTTTTCATACCAACAGCGCCAGCTAATTGATCACCAAGTTGACCATCAGCATGCCATAGTGGAGTATCAACTGGACCAGGACAAACGGCATTCACATTAACATTGAATGGTGCGCAGTATGAAGAGTAGTCTTTTGTAATCATTATATCTGCAGCCTTAATTGTATCATAGCTAATAAGTCCACCTGGTTGTTTACCAAAGATAGAAGCTGTGTTAACTACGCTACCCCAACCATTTTTCTTAAAGTAAGGAATACAAAGATTAGTTAAACGAACTGGCGCATACATCATAAGCTCTGCATGTTGTCTAAAAATTTCCTCAGGGAATGTTTCTATATCACCCATTAAAGCTGTGCCGGCATTGTTAACTAATACATCAATTTTACCGAACGCTTTTGCAACATTTTTAATAAAAGTTTGGCAAGCTTTTGCATTTGTAATATCAACTTTTTCAATATAAACATCAACACCCTTTAATTCTTGTTGAAGTTTTTTAAGCCCCTCTAAATTAATATCTGCAAGTGCAAGCTTTGCACCTTCTTTAGCGTATGCTATAGTAATAGCTTTTCCGATACCAGAAGCTGCTCCTGTTACAATAACAACTCTATTTTTTAATCCTAAATCCATAAAATACCTCCTTAACTATGGAAACTTACTACTATTAGTATATCAAAGAAAAATAAAATTCAATAATAAATTTAATACAAAATTAAAATTTTTATAAAAAAAGAACTTTAAAAACTAAAGTTCTTTTTAAACAGTATTATAAAATTCCAAGTTCTTTGAAAACTTTTGCTATTTTATCAGCAGCTTCCTCCATCAATTCTTTTGTATGAGTTGCTGTATAACTTGTTCTAATCAAGCATTCACCCACAGGTGTTGCTGGTGGAAGAACTGGGTTTACATAAACACCTTCTTCAAAGAGTCTTTTGCATGCTGTTAAAGTAATCTCTGGCTGGTATGTGTAGATAGGAATAATTGGTGATGTTCCATCTTTATACTTAATACCGCGATCAGCTAAGCATTTTCTCATATAGTCAGTAATTTCAAGTAAGTTTTTACCACGTTCTGGCTCAGTTTTAATAATCTCAAGAGATTTTCTAGCAGCAGCAACACAACCAGGAGTAATTGATGCACTAAAAATAAATGGTCTAGAGTTGTGACGAATAAAGTCAGCAACTTCCTTAGAACAAGCACAGTAACCACCAAGAGATGCAAGTGATTTTGAGAATGTACCAGCAATAATATCTACTTCATCTTCGAGTCCAAAGTGTTCAGCAGTACCTCTACCGTGTTCACCAAGAATACCAAGAGCATGCGCGTCATCTACCATAACTCTTGCGCCATATTTTTTAGCGAGGCTAACAATTTCAGGAAGTTTAGCAACTTCACCACTCATCGAGAAAATACCATCAGTAACAATTAAAATACCTTTATCTTCGCCAACAGCAGCGAGCTTTTTCTCTAAGTCTTCCATATCAGCATGGTTGTAACGAATCATCTCAGCATAAGATAATCTACAAGCATCATAAATAGACGCGTGGTTTTCCTTATCACAAAGAATAACGTCTTTTCTACCACAAATAGCACTAATAATACCAAGATTTGTTTGGAAACCAGTACTCATTGTTACACAATCTTCTTTATTTAAGAACTCAGCAAGTTCTTTTTCAAGTGCAACGTGAGCAGATGTGTTACCATTTAAGAATCTTGAACCTGAACAACCAGTACCAAAATTCTTAGTTGCCTCAACAGCAGCATCTATAACTCTTTGGTCAGATGTTAATCCAAGGTAGTTATTAGAACCGATCATAATCTCTCTAATACCTTCCATTTCTACGACAATATCTTGACGAGATTCAAGTTGATGAAAATAAGGATAAATTCCTGCCGCTTGAGCCTCTTTAGCTGTAGTATATTCACCACATTTTTTAAATAAATCCATAATAGTCCTTCCTTTTGTAAATAATTTACTTCATTAATTATATCAAACACAAACAATAAAAGCCAACTAAATTCTTTAATTTTTTATACATTTTAATGTTTTTTGTATACATTTTCTACATCTATTAATTAATTGTATAAAATTATACAGGTTCAATCATGTGTTGTGTATTTTTTGTAAGATTTGTAGGTTTCTCGAAAGATTTGGTAAATCTGTCATTTCCATTATAATGATACATATTGTTCTCATCACGTGTGACACCATATCTAGTATAAGCTCCACTGTCACAATTTTGCACAATTTTGCAAATAGAGATTAAGCCACTTATCTCGTCATTTGTTGATTTTGAATTAAATGATTGTTCAAGAACTTCAGAGCATCTTTGTTTAAGAGTTTGCAGCGCCAGTTTATCTTTTTTAATAAAATAATCTGAAGTATATTTTTGAGCTTCTCCGATTACAAACAATAAAACCTCTTGTTTATCTTTAGGTATTTTAAATAAATCACAAACCTCCCTTGATCGTTTTTGCGTTAACTCATCTATTAAAGATTTGTCTCCCAGTTCAACAGCCTCCCCTTTGCCAATATCATGACAAATTAAAGCCATCTTAACAAATGGAGATAAAGATTTAACAATTTCAGATTTGTACGAATTCTCAAAAACGCGAAGGGTTGTTTCCGTATGCTGACCAATTGAAAATCTTTCCCAAACCCCAGCTGAATTATCAAAAAGCTGTTTAAATAACTCGTCTTCATAACAAAAATCAATCAACTCCTCAGGAGTCGCTTCTTCTAAAAATTTATTTAATTCATTATCTGCTGATAAAGATTTCAATCTTTTATTGATACCATTATATAAATTATTCTTCTTCTGAAATTTTGATTCTATTTCTTCTTTAGTATTAACTTTTTCTAAATCGAAAAGAAAAGTATTATTTATAGCACGCGAATTTCCACCCACATTTTGAGAAATACCTATAATTCTATTTTCTGAAAGCCAACCCGCAATATAATCAAAATTAAACGGACTTTTTTCACCATTAATAGTTATAGCAAACGAATCTTCCTCTTGTAATCTATTATCCCAATTTTCTCTAAAACAAAACGATCTAACAGCTCTACCAGGATCAGTTAATAGCATTCTTCGAGCATTTAAATCACCTACAAGTTTAATAAAAAGTTCTCTTGAAATTTCCGGATGCTGTTTTGAAATCTCAATTACATCTTCAGCAGTTAAATACTTATTACTTTCTCTATATTTTGCTGTAACGATATTTGTTACTTCTTGCAAATTTCCTCTTTCTTCAAAACGAACTGGCGCGAGTTTTGTTATTTTGCTTTTTGTTAGATTTTGTATTGCTAAAACAAAATCGTCTTGTTCTGCGACCGATAAATTTTTTAATTCGAAATCAAAATTATTTATTATAAACAAATCATCACTTTCAGCATAAATCTTATATAAATAAGCATTATGATTAGTTTTTCCGTTATTTATTCTCTGTCTCCTATACTCTACTACAGCGTATTCAGTAGCAACTTCTTTATCAGGAGTTGTAGAAAGCCCATTAACTCTATTTAAGTTTTGTCTTTCAGTTTCATTATTTGCATTTGAAAAAGACGACAACACCTTCCATTCTTTTGCTTTATCAGGGGAATCGGATCTTCCATGATACAAAGTTCTTGAATTTGCAGGAATTAAAAAACCAAGTCTTACCAAAGTTTGATAAGCTTCATTTTTTATTCTAATTGCATTATCATGTCCAATAGCTGCTTTTGAACTTTTTAGATTCATTTATATTTCCCCATCTACTTTAAATTTGCTTTTACCATCTCTAATGCTAAGATTTTTATATGTTCGTATGTTATACCACCTTGGAAATACGCAATATATGGCGCGCGCAAAGGAGCATCACAACTCATCTCCATAGTTGATCCTTGAATGAATGATCCTGACGCCATTATAACTTTATCGTTGTAACCCGGCATATCGTCTGGAATAGGTACAGCAAAGCTATCAATAGGTGCAAGTTTTTGCACGAGTTGAACAAACTCAATCATTTGTTTTTCGTTATTAAACTCAATAGAACGAACAATATCTCCAGGCATTTGGTTTGCATTTGGAAAAACCTTATAACCTATTTTCGTTAAAACATTAGCAAGAAGAGCACCACCCTTAAGAGCACCAGCCACAACGTGAGGAGCGATAAATACACCTTCAAAGTATGGCGCATAAGTTGCATTATAAGAGCCGACTTCAAGACCAAGTGATGGAGCAGTGAGCCTGCCAGCCACAAGGTCAACAAGATCAGCCCTACCTGCCACGTATCCACCTGTTGGAACAATTCCACCACCTATATTTTTAATCATTGACCCAGCCATTATGTCCCCGCCAACCTCAAGAGGCTCACGGGTTTCAACAAATTCCCCATAACAGTTGTCAATCATTACAACAACATCATTTTTTAGGTTTTTTACATAAGAAATGACACTTTGAATAGAATCTATGGATAAAGCATCACGAGATGAATAACCACGAGATCTTTGTATATAAACCATTTTAGGATTAAGTTTATTTATTTTCTCACGAATAGAAAGCAGATCAAAGTCATTTCCTATCATATCAACTTTATCAAAAGCGATATTAAAATCTTTAAGTGATCCTATCCCCTCGCCTAAAATAACCTCTTCAAGCGTATCATATGGCATTCCTGTAATTGCGAGCATAGTATCACCAGGTCTCAGTATTCCCTGCAAACAAAGCGTAAGTGCATGAGTTCCACAGGTTATATGAGGAGTTACGATCGCTTTATTGCACTTAAATATTCTAGCAAAAAGTTCACAAAGTTTTGGTTTACCTAAATCCTCATAACCATATCCTGAGGATAAATTCATGTGCATAAGCGCAACCGAAGAATCTTGAAAGGCCTTCAATACTTTTTGCGAATTTTCGAAAGCTATGCTATCAATCTTTTCAAATATATTTTTACATTCATTTTCACATTGTTTTATAAATTCATATTCAGCCATTATACAATCCTCTTAAACCACTTTTCAATCTCAGTCTTTTTAACACGAACTGCAATAGGACGCCCATGCGGACAAAATAATGGAATTTTATCAGCGCTCATACCTTCGAATAATTTATCTATTTCAGATAGAGATAAATCATCTCCGCCTTTAACCGCAGCTTTGCACGCTGCCTGCATTAAATTATCCGCAATCAACTGAGAAATATTTGATATTGATTTTTTATTATCATTTAAGAATGCTTCAATAAACCTGTCAAAGTTTATTTCAGCTAAAAGTGCAGGAATAGCACTTACTTTAAAACTTCCACTACCAAACTCATCTATTTCAAAACCAAGTTTACGCATTTCATCTAATCTGCCATCAATGATATTATATTCTGCAGCAGATAGAGATAAAATATGAGGAATTAATAGCGGTTGAATAGCAATGTTTCCACTATCCACTTGCGATTTTAATTTATTATAAAGAACACGTTCATGAGCAGCATGCTGATCAATAAAGAATAAATCCTCATCAATTTCAACAAGCAAATAGGTATTGAAAACTTTACCAACAATCTTTGATCTATTCTCAAATGAAATAACAGCCTTGTTTGCTCCACCTAAATCGCTTACATAGTTATCAGCGGCTATATCCTCATTCCCTACAACTTGTTGACTAATTCTCTCTAATAGTTTAGAACCCAAACCAAAACCATCTGCAACCTCCTGATTTGAGTTTGATAACATTGAAATGGTTTCAATAATCTGGTGACGTTTTTCTTGTTTTTCTTCATTTGATAACATAGACAAATCGCTACCAAATGGATTTTTATTTATACTTTGTTTTTCTTCAGCTTTAGATATCACGATATCATCATCGGTTGACGCCATTAAAAATGCTTTTTTATCAATTTCTGCGCGTCCAACTAAATCGCGATCCATTTTCGCTGCAGTTGACACATAATCCATTTCAGAAATCGCGCGCGATACAGCTTCAAACACTAAGGAATATATCGTGTTTGCATTTTCAAAGCGTACATCAAGTTTATTTGGGTGAACATTAACATCTACACTCTCAAAAGGCAACTCCAAGTTCAAGCAATAGAAAGGATAACGTTTTTTCATAATTGTTTCACCGTAAGCATTTGTAACTGCAGCAGAAACAGTTGAATTTATAACGTATCTTCCATTAATAAGTAATGTTTGAAATGTCCTATTAGGTTTTGAATACTCAGGACGAGCAATAAAACCAGCAATTATTATTCCATTTCTTTCAAGCGCCACTGGTAAAAGTTCTTTTATACATTCTTTTCCATAAATAGCATATAAAGCATCTTTAAGGCTTCCTCCAGCAGAGTTTATAACAAGTTTACCGTCTACAAAATACTTAATTGAAATACCAGGGTTTGCAAGAACAAACCTAGTCACTATATTTGTTATATCTTGCTCTTCAGACTTAGGTTTACGTAAAAACTTAGCACGCGCTGGAACATTGAAGAATAAATCTTCAACAAGCATAGTTGTACCATTTGTCATTCCACATTCAATAATTTCACCATACTCGCCACCTTCAACAGTAAGAGTGTGTCCAACGTCTTGATTTTCAACTTTACTACTTAACGTAACCCTTGCAACTGACGCAATAGACGCTAAAGCTTCACCACGAAAGCCCAAAGTAAAAATTGAATCCAAATCCTTAGATGTTGCAATTTTACTCGTTGCATGTGGTAAAAAAGCGGTTTTTAAAAATTCTTTTTCAATACCATGACCATTATCTGACACACAAATAGATTGTATTCCGCCGCCTTGAATTTTAATAGTAATATTAGTACTTCCGGCATCTATAGAGTTTTCAACTAATTCTTTCACAACTGATGCAGGTTTTTCAACAACTTCACCTGCTGCAATTTTATTATAGACAGATGGCTCAAGTATATTAATTTTTGCCATGTTCCCTCCTATTTATCCTTTACTTTATCCACTAAATTTTGGAGCGTACCAAATGCCATAAGTGGCGATACGGTGTCCATATCCAAATCTTTTAAAACATTTATAATTTCATCAGTATTAAATGATGATCTCTTCAGAGTTTTCAACTCATCAATGTTATATTTTGGAGATAGGTCGTTTATTTCCTCTTGCATTCTTAATATTTCCTTAGACCTATTAACAAGCTCACTAGGTAGCCCCGCAAGTTTTGCAACCTCTATACCAAAGCTCTTATTTGCACTACCCCTTGCAATTTTATGTAAGAATATAACTGAATCATTATACTCACGCACCATAACCCTATAATTTTTAACACCATCAACTTTTCCTTCAAGTTCAGTGAGTTCATGATAGTGCGTACTAAATAATGTTTTGCTAGACAAATGTTTAGATAAATATTCAATTAATGCCCATGCAATAGAAAGTCCGTCATAGGTAGACGTTCCTCTTCCCACCTCATCAAGAATAATTAAACTTTTGCCAGTTGCGTTATTTAAAATATTTGAAACCTCAGTCATCTCAACCATAAACGTACTTTGACCGAATGCTAAATCATCACTTGCACCAACCCTTGTAAATATGCGATCAACTATTGAAATTTCGGCATCGTTTGCAGGTACAAACATACCAATATGTGCAAGAAGAGTAATCACTGCCACCTGACGCATAAATGTACTTTTACCTGCCATGTTAGGACCAGTAATTAACATCAATCTATTTTCGCTACTATCAAGATTACAATCATTTGGAACAAAACTTGTATTTTTAAGCAAAGCTTCTACAACAGGGTGTCTACCATCAGTAATTTTTAAAATATTACCATCAGCATGAATGACCGGCTTTGAATAATTATATCTCTTTGAAACACTAGCAAAAGAAGTGAGTACATCAAGGTACGAAATTGCATAAGAAATATCAAGCATTGATTCAACATAAGAATTCAAGGTTTTTATAATTTCTGCATAAAGTTTATTTTCGATTTTTAAAGATTCTTCGTTGCTGTTTAAAATCTTATACTCCATTTCTTTAAGCTCAGGAGTAATATATCTTTCAGAGTTAACAGTTGTTTGTTTTCTTATATAGTTATCTGGAACAAGACCCGTTTGTCCACTAGAAACTTCAATATAATAACCAAAAACTCTATTAAAACCTGTCTTTAAATTTTTAATTCCGGTTCTTTCCTTTTCTTTAACCTCAAGTTCAGCAAGCCAAGTTTTACCATATTCACCCATAGTTCTAGCAATGTCAAGCTCTTGACTAAAACCACGTTTTATATAACCGCCGTCTTTACGATTGTTTGACGCATTTTCATCAATAGCCGCATCAATCAAATTATACACTTCACAAAGATCTAAAAGTGAACTATTTAATTTATTTAAAAGCGGAGACGAAGCGTCCTTTAAAGCATTTTTTAGCTTTGGCACCACCTTTAACGTTTCAGAAAGTGCGATCATTTCTTTCGGCGTAATTGACGATGCCGAAACCTTAGCACATTTACGCTCAATATCTTGAATTTTAGTCATAAGCTCAATAATATCATCACTAAGCATTGCATTACTTACAAGTTCTTCAACAGCATCAAGTCTTTCATCAATTTCTGCTTTATCTTGAAGCGGCTCGTTAATAATTTTACGCATAAGTCTTGCACCCATAGGCGAAGCAGTCTTGTCTAAAAGCCAAAGGAGTGATCCATATTTTTTCCTTAAACTCATAGATTCAGTTAGTTCAAGATTTCTGCGTGTATTCATATCAAGTTGCATATATCTATCATCACGCACAAATTGTAATTTTTTAATATTAGACACAAGTCTCATTTGAGTTTGAGCTAAATAGTTCAACAGTCCACCAACTGCCTGAATGCCACTTTTATTCATTGATGGTTCATAATTATCAATATTTTTAAGTTCGAACTGTTTTTTTATTAATTTTTCTGCATTTGAGAAAGAAAACATTATTTCTTCATATTTATTAAAAACAGGTGCTAGCGCAGCGTTTACAGTTGCTAGCTTTTCATGCACATCAAAAGCTAGATTATTACATATAATCTCAGACGGTCTAAGCCTAACAATAGCATCATCTATCGCTTGCATATAGTTTGCACCAAAAGTCATGAATTGCATAAAGCCAGTAGAAATATCAGCAATAGCAACACCCGCATCAATCTTTGTTACATAAATTGACATCAAATAGTTATTTCTATCTGCAACTAAAGACTCTTCTTCTATAGCAGTACCTGGAGTAATAATTCTAACAACTTCACGCTTAACAACCTTACTTTTACTAGACACAGGGATAGTTGTTTGCTCACATATAGCAACCTTATAACCACGTTCTAAAAGTTTAGGAATGTAAGAATCTTTCGCATGATGCGGAATGCCGCACATAGGTGCTCTTTCACCATCACCACAATCTTTACCAGTAAGTGTCAATTCTAAAACTCTAGAACAAGTAATAGCATCATCGAAAAACATCTCATAAAAATCACCAAGCCTATAGAAAAGAATGCAATCTTTATATTGCTCTTTTGTTATTAAAAATTGTTCAATCATTTCAGATCTAGCCATTAATTCTCCTCTATCACTTCACCAAATAATGAAGATAATTTTGCATTTGTAATTTTAACTTTTATAATTTGACCTATAAGGTTCATGTCACCTTTTACAGTAACAGCCTTATTAAAATTTGTTGACCCAACAACATACCCTTGTTTTTTAGGTGATACGCTATCAATCAAAACATCTAAAGTTTGACCAACAAATGATTCACTTATTTTTTCACCTATTCTTTGTTGCTCAGCAATAAGCCTTGAAAGACGTTCTTTTTTAACTTTTAAATCTATTTGACCGTCCATTTTTTCTGCAACAGTACCCTTTCGCTTAGAATAAATAAACATAAATAGTTGTTCAAATTCCACTTCCTTTACAAGATTTAAAGTGTCCAAAAAGTCCTCTTCAGTCTCAGTTGGAAAACCAACAATGATGTCTGAAGAAAGTTGCACATCTGCAATCTTCGATTTTATACGTTTTACTGTATCAAGATATTTTTCGCGAGTATATTTACGATTCATTAAACCAAGAATTCTATTGCTACCTGACTGGAATGGCAAATGAATGTAATGCATAATATGTTTAGACGCCGCTATAACATCAATAACCTCATCACTCAAATCTTTTGGGTGACTTGTCATAAAAGTAAGTCTATAGTTGTAATCTAATTTATCAAGCTCAGATAAAAGTTTAGCAAAAGAGGTATCATCGTCAAAATCGTTACCGTAAGAGTTGACATTTTGGCCGAGCAATGTGATTTGCTTATATCCCTTTTCAAGCAATTCACGTACTTCTTCAACTATATTTTCAAGAGGACGACTAATCTCCCTTCCCCTAACGTAAGGAACAATACAATAAGTGCAAAAGTTGTTACAACCATAGTTTATATTCACCCAAGCATTAATGCCGCTAGTTCTGGTTTTTGGCATAGAGTCGCGGTCAATAATGTTTTCAGTTTCAACGATAGAACTAACGTGTTTTTTTGATCTTTTTTGATCAAGAAGTTCACCAAACTTGGCAATATTATGCGTACCAAAAATAATGTCTATAAAAGGAAACTTTTGAAAAAGCATTTCACTATATCCTTTTTGTTGCGACATACAACCACACACGCAAACAATTTTGCTTGGATCTTTCTTTTTTAGTTGTTTCAAATCACCGATATGACCAAGCGTTTTCTTTTCTGCACTCTCTCTAATTGCACAAGTATTAAAAACAATGATGTCTGCATCATCAGTGTTCTCTGCTACCGTATAACCTCTTTCTTCTAAGATACCTGCAAGCTTTTCAGATTCATGAACATTCATCTGACAGCCATAAGTTTTAATGATATATTTTCCCATAATTTTATCCTTATGTAATATATTATTACATATCTTATACTATTTTTCAAGAATATTTTAAGGTTGTATAATAATTTTTTAATTTGTCGAAAATACTAATAAAAGAATGAAAAATCAAACAAAAAGCAAAAATTTTCTAAAATATATAGTTTTTATACCATTTTTGTGCGTCTTGGCATTAATTTTTGCATTTTTTTCATCATTTTTTATTATTACACGAAACGAAAAGTTAAATAATCAAAATTTAACAAAAGCCTACAGTTCTAATCTTACAATATATTCTTTAAATGGTAATGAAATAAATAGTCACAAAAACAATTCACGCAAAGAGGTTGAAATTTCAAACTTAAACGATTATACAGTGGACGCGTTTCTATCAATAGAAGACAAAAACTTTTATAAGCATAACGGAATAAATTTAAAACGTATGGCTGGAGCTTTAGTCGCAAACATAAAAAAAGGCAAGATAGTTCAAGGTGCTAGCACAATCAGTCAGCAGTTAATTAAAAACACTCATCTATCTAGTGAAAAAAGCATATCAAGAAAATTAAAAGAAATCAAATTAACTTTTGATTTGGAAAAGAAATATTCAAAAGACCAAATATTACAAATGTATCTTTCGTCAATATATTTTGGCAATGGCAACTATGGACTGGAGGCCGCCAGTCAATCATATTTCAACAAGAAAAGCAGTGAATTAACTCTTGCAGAAAGCGCAATGCTTGCAGGTATTATTAGTGCCCCATCAGCATACAATCCATTAGCAAATTTAAACAATGCTATAAGTAGAAAAAACCTAGTACTAAGTGAAATGTTAAAAGATAAAAAAATCTCACAATATGAGTATAACAATGCAAAAAGTGAAACACCAAAAATTTATAACAGCAATACAAATTTACTAGATCAATACACAAACGCCTGCATACTTGAAGCATGCGATATATTGCAGATGAATGAAAATCAAATAACTAACAGAGATTATAAAATATACACATATAAAGACAATGCGTTACAAGAAAAAATTAAAAAAATCATAGAAAACAATACCGGCAACCTATCTAACACATCAACAACATCAATGGTAACAAACAACAATGGTGATATTTTAGCATTTTATGGTAATACAAACTTAGACATGTATTCATGCAGAAGACAACCTGGCTCTGCGATAAAACCCATATTAGTATATACACCAGCAATAGAGCTAGATAATATATCTCCTGCAACAACAGTACTTGACGAACCAATAAATTACGAGGGCTATTCTCCAGAAAATGCAAACAAAAAATATAGCGGAAATATCAGTGTGCGCGAGTGTGTTAAAAAATCTTTAAATATTCCTGCGGTAAAAATTCTCAACTCAACAGGAATAGAAAAAAGCAAAGCAATAGCAAGCAAAATGGGTATTACTTTTTCAGAAAATGATAAAAATTTATCGCTTGCACTTGGAGGCTTTACTGATGGCTCAACTTTGCGAGAATTAACAGAAAGTTATTTAGTTTTACAAAATCAGGGTATAAATATAAAGCCTAAATTTATATCAAAAATCACTGATAGCAATGACAATATTTTATATGAAAGAAACACGTCAAAAAGAAGAGTTATAAAAGAATCAACTGCAGCTTTGATGACAGATATATTAAAAGATGTTGCATCATCTGGTACAGCTTCAAGGTTAGATAGCTTATCTATCCCTATCGCATCAAAAACAGGTACAGTTGGTGCGCTTAACTCAAATAAGAACACCGATGCTTGGAATGTTAGTTACACAACAAAACACATAATCATAACATGGGTTGGAGCAACAAATAAAAGTTCACCTATGCCTTCAAGTGTTAATGGATCAACTTATCCAACAAACATTACAAAAAACATAGCAAAATACCTATATAAAAATCAAAAACCAGATGACTTCTTGCTACCATCAAGCGTACTTAAAATTAATGTAGATATAGACGCCAAAAATAAAGGCTTATTAATAAAGACTGACGACTTATTTTCGTCAACTTCTGAATTGTTTTCAGAATCTAACACGCCATCAATTATTATAGAAAAACCATTAAAACCAGAACTTTCTATCAATAATTTTGAAAATAAAAAGCCCGAATTGCGTTTTTTTGCACAATACGGGTTTAGCTATAATATATATCGCAATAATCAATTATTACACTCAATTTGTGGGAGTGGTAACAACATATCATATATTGACACAACATCTAAAAAAGGTGAAATATATACTTATACTGTTGAACTAAAAACCAAAAATTATAAAGTCAAAAGCAATACAATTAAAGTCCTTTGTTTGATATAACGACCTCTTCAATAGACTCCATAGTTTTTGCAATTAAAGCCTCAACGTCAAGTCTAGATTCCTCACGAAGAACATTATCAATTCTAGGTTTAGTTATAGGGTCTTTTGGTAAAAATACTGTACAACAATCCTCAAATGGTTTTATAGAAGTCTCGTAAGTTCCTATCTTTCTAGCTATATCAATAGTCTCAATTTTATCAAACGTAACAAGTGGTCTTATTATAGGAGTAGTTTGAATAACATCTTCTATAACCGTCATACTTTCAATAGTCTGACTAGCAACCTGCCCCAAACTTTCACCAGTAACAAGCATAGGAATATTGTTTGCCTTTGCAAGCCTCTCACTAATTCTATACATAAACCTTCGAAGAAGTGTAATTAAATAACTTGCGTGACAGTTGTCTCTAATTTGCTCTTGTATGTGAGCAACATTAACCATATAAATTTTAAAATCGCCATTATATTTGGTAAGTAACTTAGCCAAAGACTCAACCTTTTCACGTGCTAAATTTGATGTATACGGAAAGCTATGAAAATGCACAGCGGTAAGCTTAACGCCTCGCTTATTCATTAAATAGCAAGCAACTGGACTATCTATACCTCCTGACAACAGAACCAATCCCTCACCAGATGACCCAACAGGCATACCACCAACTCCAAAGGTGATAGAATCGTAGATATAAGATTTTTTATTTTCTCGTATGTCAATGTAAAGCAAATGGTCAGGATTATGAATATCAACGACTAGATTTTTATTATCGTCCAAAATAACTCCTCCGATTGCGGCAGATATTTTCATAGATGATTCCATAAAGGTTTTATCTGCTCTATTTGTCTCAACTTTAAAAGATCCTTTCTTGTTTTTCATTAAGTCTTTTGATAGACTCGAAAGCCCTTCATAAGAAGTATTAATAACAAAAGCAGATGAGAGCGAATACACACCAGCAACACAGGATAATTTACTGATTATTTTTTTCTCATCTTTAACATCGTACCCGGAAAGAATATATCTTCCAGACACTTTTTCTAAATTTACATCATATCCAAAAACCGCATTTTTTATGTTTTTGTATAGCAAATCCTCAAAAAAATGGCGATTTCTACCTTTCAAATGTATTTCATTATATCTAATTAAAATATTTTTTTCCATTAACGTACCTTTAAATTATTTATTTCTTTTTCAAAACAATCCACAATGTATTCAAGATCATATTTCTCATTACCGAAAGAAACTCTAACAACTTCTTGCGATTCTTCAAACGACTTACCCATTGCTGCAAGAACTCTGTTTGTTTTCTTCTTAGAAGAGCATGCCGAGCCGGTTGAAATATAAATTTTATATTTTTCTAATGCGTGCAATAATACCTCACCCCTTACCCCGCAAAATCTAATAAGTAAAATATGAGGAATACATTTATCATCACTAAAAAGTTCAAACTCAACGTTTCTTCTTTTTAGCATTTCAATAAATTCACTCTTAGTTTTTAAAACATTATTGTATTTTTGTTTATTGTCATAAGTTTTTAGTTTGGCAGCTTTTACAAAACCACATATATAAGGAATGTTCTCAGTGCCACTTCTAAGATTATTTTCTTGGCCGCCACCAACAATTAATGGTTCAATTGTTAAATTTTTCTTAAAACATAAAGCACCAACGCCCTTTGGACCATTAATTTTATGTGAACAAATTGTATACATGTCTACACCAAGTTCGTCTAGATTGTAATAAAACTTTCCAAAAGCTTGTACACCATCACTATGAAAAATTATATTGTTATCTTTCGCCTTTGCGATTTCACACAATTTGCCAATATCATTGATTGCACCATTCTCATTATTTACGTGCATGATTGATACAAACTTGACAGGATTATTTTCAAGAAGCTCTATATAATCATCTATTCTTATTCTACCAAAACTATCAACTGGTATATATTTAATATCGGCACCAGCCCTTTTAAGTTTTTCAGCCATTTCATAAACTGCAGGGTGTTCTGTTGCACCGATAAGAGCCGTAAAAGAATTTCTTGATTTAATCTTAAGTAATGCAGTATTATTCGCCTCCGTTGCACTGCCAGTAAAAATTAAACTTCCATCTTCCATGCCAAGTATAGAAAGAAGGGTTAACCTAGATTCTTCCATAATATTATACATGTCAACAGCTGGCATATAAACACTGCTTGGATTATATGGCATTTCTTTTAAAGCATCACAAACAACATCCACCACTTCAGGTGCAACCATAGTTGTCGCTGCATTGTCCAAATAAATTATATTTTTATCCATAAAAATATTATATATCAAAGAATAGAATTAATCAAGAATAATTTCAACTAATCCCTTCAAAAAACCCATCAATACTATCAAGTTTTAAATAAGTGTCAGGAATATCACCTATAATTACACTCTCACATAAAAGCACATCACTTGCAGATGCTACTTTTAAAGTTTTAAAAGGCAAAACCACACTAATTGTACAACTAACCGACATATATATTTTATGTTGCGTTTGATTAATACCTGTGCCAATAAATTCAGATAAGAATCTACAAGAAACATCTCCATAAGGAAAAATATCTACAGCTACTTTTGGACCTAGTCCAGCAATAATTGATATACCACTAAAAGCACCAAGTGGAATCAAAACAGGATTTTTTGAAACCTCTTTTAACTGCGCCATTGTCGCTCTGCCGATCAACTTTGAAAGATTATTCATCTGAATAGAGTTTGCTTGAATCATTGAAATTTTGCCCGAAGAATCAGTTACAATATGTATAAGATCATCATAAGTAACATTTTGATTCATAGCCTCAGTAACAGCATAATTCATGCTACGATTTGCAAAAACCTTAACTTGTGAACTACTAGATGAAACCAAAAGCGGATTAACTAAAAATGCAATATATGAGTAAAAAAGCGCAAAAACAAGCAAAACAACCACGAAAACACGTGATTTTTTGCGTTTTTTACGTATATTAAATACAGTAATTAAATTTTTACGTTTTGCCATATATTAAAATATATGACAGACATAATCTATTTATTTTAATTCTTTTTAGTTTTTGAATTTGTAAAAAAGGATAAAAGAAAACTAAGTCCAATAGACACCGAAATTCCCGCACTAGTAGCTATAAGCCCTCCACCAAGTGCTCCAAAAAATCCATCAGTTTTTGCACCATTAATTGCACCGTTTGCAAGCGAGTTGCCAAAACCAGTAATCGGAAGCGTAGCACCAGCTCCGGCCCATTCAACTAAATAATTATAAATACCAAAACCACCAAGTATAGCGCCTACCATTAGAAAAAGAACAAGTATTCTTGCGGGTGAAATTTTAGTTCTAATCACAATAATTTCCGCAATGGCACATATAAGGCCACCAACCAAAAAAGCTTTAAAATACATAAACATAGACTCAATCATTATTAACCTCCACAAGATGCGCAGTGCAAGGTATTGTTTCTCCTTGCTGGTTTGTTGTTGTACTCATAAGAGCACCTGTTGAAACAAGCAACATTTTTTTAAATCTTTTTTCTTTTAATTTTTTAATAAAATAAGAATTAAAAACCAGCGCACTGCAACCCGCCCCACTGCCACCTTGCATACAATCCTCCATTGACGAATATACCATATTACCGCAATCAATATAGTTTTGACCAAGCTCAAACCCTTTTTCTTTCATTAAATCTATTAAAATGTCCGAGCCAAGTTTACCAAGGTCCCCTGTTGCAATAACATCATAATCGTCTGGCTTAGTATTTGTATCATTAAAAAATGCACATAGTGTATCCATCGCAGCAGGTGCCATAGCTGCTCCCATGTTGGCTATATCTTTAACGCCAAAATCTATTACTTTTCCAAAACAAACTTTTGTAATTTTAACACCTTTACCTATGCTAGATAGTACACACGCACCAACACCAGTAACTGTCCACTGTGAATAAGTTTGCCTTTGATTGCCAAACTCTAATGGATATCTATATTGTCTTTCTGCAGTGCTAAAATGACTACCAGACACACATAGACAAGTATCAATAAGATTGCCACTTATAAGAGATGAAGCAAGCCCGAGCGTGCCAGCAAACGTTGCACATGCACTATAAATTCCAACAAAAGGCACCTTAACTGCGCTCGCACAATAAGATGAAGAAACTATTTGATTTGTAAGATCACCGGACAACATAAAATCTATTTCGTCAAACTTTTTATCGGCTTTTCGAACAGCCGCACTTGCGGTCTGATAAAACATTTCCCTTTCAGCTTTTTCAAATGTATTTTCACCCATTGTATCATTTTCGGCTATTCTATCAAAGTACCCTTTCAAAGGCCCAACACCCTCTTTTTTACCTGCAAGTGAGGCTGAAGAAATAATATACACTGGTTGTTTTAAAATAAATGTTTGAGTTTTCTTTTTCATATATCACCTAAAATAAACTAATAATAAAATAAACAATTCCAACAATTAAAGAATATGATACGCCACATACTAGCACTGGACCTGCAACAAAAAACATTTTACTACCAACACCAAAAACAAGCCCTTCTTTTTTAAACTCAATAGCGCATGACGCAATAGAATTAGCAAAGCCAGATATAGGTATAAAAGTACCTGCACCACCATATTTGGCAATTCTATCAAAACAACCAATCGTTGTAAGTACGATTGTTATTGTAATAATAATTACACTGACCCAAGACCCAACCAAGAGTAGATCCATCATAGGATTAAAAGATTTAATAATGTCACTAAACATTTGCCCCAAGCAGCAAATAGCTCCACCTAAAATAAAAGCATGCAATACAGTGTCAAACCAACCAGATTTTGGTGATTTTTTTTCAACATAAGCAAGATAGGCTTGTTTATTAGCTGTTATTCTCATACAACCTCCTAATATAAATAGAAGATTAACAAATTTTTAAAAATTTATTCAAATTATAAATAATTTAAGAAAAACGATCCAAACTAATAACAATAAAAAGGAGAACATTATGAGAAAAATATTTAAAACATTTTTAATGGTTTGCTTAGTTACAATACTAGGTTTTGGATTATCAGGTTGCGACAACGCAAATCAAAGACAAGCAAAAGACTTAGATGCAACAATCACCTCTTTTGTAAACACAACAAGCAGTCTTGACTGGGCTGATTCTTCTAGTTTAAGCAATGCCACAAGTCAAACAAGTACTAGCGGCAGTTCAAACACAGCAAATGTGAGCAGTTCACAAAACAGCGTTAGTTATGATGTAACTAACATACAAAACAGCTTAAGTACAGTACAAGGTAAGGTTAGCGAAATAATCGGCAAACGCGCCACAATAGCTAATTATATAAACGATTTAAGCAATGGCAACATTAAACTATCAAAAGAAGATGAAAACGCTATTAATGCCTATAAAAATATTATTAAAGAAAACACATCTTACTTAGAATCTAACAATGGAACAATTAGAAATACTGTTAACTCAATTACAAGCACAATTAACGCAAAGAATAACAAAAACTTAATTAATGCTTATGTTATCCGCAGCAATGAAATTATAAGTACAAGATGCGCAAAAATAGACTCATCATATCAAGCAATGAATTCTATCGAAACAATATTAAAAAATGCAAAAAATAAAGACAACAAAATTTCAACTACAACAAATTCAAATAGTGAAAACACTAATACAAACAACACAAATTTAAATACAAACTCAAATAACAGTGTAAACTCGAATACTACTAATAATATGAACGATATCAACCAGAGCAACACACCTAACAACAATTCAAACATAACGACTTTAGAAGAACCTATGACAATTCCAAACACTAATAATTCATCTAACACAAACAATACTTTAAATTCAAGCGCAAGCTCAAACGCAAGTAATGTAACTAATAATACAAGTTCATCTAGCAATAAAAACACAATAAACACAACAACCAACAACAGTAACACAACAACCAACAATACAAACACTAACAGATTAACAACAAGAGCTAACACAGCAACAAGAAGAACATACCCTTTTAGAAGAACAAACAATAGCAATACAAATAATAGAAGAAACAACAATTTCAATACTTACACAACACAAAATGCAAACAATTCATTCATGCGCAATACATACACAAACAACACAAGAAACAATTCTCAAAACTATAATAACACAAGCCTTAACAACATAAGAAGACAATCACCATTAATGCAAACAACAAACAACACAAGAAGTGGTCTTATCGTAAACCAAAACGAGCCAGCAACACTTATGCCATATTACACAAAGACTTCAAATATGAATAACACCAACAACACTACTCCAAATACTATTACAACAACTAATGGCTCAACAAACTCAAGCTCAACAACTGAAAATGTAACAAATAACACCAATAACTCTAACGTTTCTACAGATACTGTTACAAACACAAACTCAATTCAAAACTTAGTTGCATAAAAAAACGCCCTAAGGGGCGGTTTTTTATGTTATTTGTCTTTTTAATTCTTGCAGAATCTTATTCTCTAAACGCGATACTTGCACCTGTGAAACGCCAAGCATTTGAGCAATCTCAGATTGAGTTTTTCCTCTATAATACCTAAGTAAAATAATCTTTTTATCACGCGCATCAAGCTTGTTTATTGAATCTACAAGTTGAATTTTGTCGATTAATTGTTCACTTTTGTCATCAACTAAGAGCCTGTCTAAAACATCAGAGCTATTATCATCACTTTCATCAATTTTAGCGTTAAGTGAAAGGATTGACTTCGAAGAATCTAATGCAAAAATCACATCTTCTTCATCAGCATCAAGCACCTTAGCTATAACGCTAACAGTAGGATTCTCATTGTTTTTTAACATATAATCTTCAATAAATATTTTTACTTTTGCAGCTAATTGTTTTATGGCTCTACTAACCTTAATTGCGCCATCATCACGTAAAAATCTTTTAATTTCACCAGCAATCATCGGTACTGAGTATGTGGAGAATTTCACATCAAACTTTTCATCAAAATTACGTATTGCTTTCAAAAATCCAAGTACTCCAAGCTGGTACAGATCTTCATAATCTACTCCACGATTAATAAAACTCTTAACAACGGACTTTATTAAAGGAAAATTTCCACAAAGTAGTTTATTTTTGGCATCTTCATCTCCGTTTTTTGCAAGTCTTACCGCCTCTATCGTCTCTTCTGGTGAAAGAGGAATAAAATTTTCATTCATCACATCACCTACTGTTTTATAAACTTTCTCATAAATACAGACACGCCACCCTCGTCATTATTAGAAACATCAAGTTCGTCCATAAAAGATTCCATCAAGGTAAAACCCATTCCTGAACGCTCTTCACGAGATTTTGTTGTAAAAAAAGGTTGACGCGCCCTATGAATATCCTCAATTCCTTGTCCGTTATCAACAATGGAGATTTCCACAACACCTTTGCTAATTCCAACTGATACATAAATTTTTCCACTCTTTTTTTGATAACCATGTACAATGGAATTTGTAACAGCTTCACTTACAGCCGTTTTAATATCGTTTATTTCCGACAAACTTGGATTAAGTGGCACACAAAATGCAGCAACCATACTACGTATAAATCCCTCATTTTCAAGTTTGGCATCAATTTCCATTGAAAATTTATTTAAATAGACCATATTGCCTCCTAAGAAATTTTAGGCATCAACTCATAAATGCCCGTCATTTTTAAAATTCTATCCACATGACCTGTGGGATTTTTTATATAAATATTAATATCATTTTTTTTGAATTTATTATATCTACCAAGTAATACCCCTATTCCAGTACTATCCATAAACGACACATTAGAAAAATCTAAAACAAGTTTTGCCTCATCTATACAAGAAAGATCACGAAGCAATGTATCTAGAGAAATTCTGACGTGTTCAGCAGTAAATTCATCTAATTCACCTTTGAGCGAAGCTGTTAAAACATTTTCGCGTGTTTTATAACTTATTTCCATACTCTCCTCCTAAAATAAGAATATCACTTTATGTCTTTTAGAGAATAAAAAAATAAAAGTGCATTATGTATAATTATGTCAATTTTTAACATAAAAAAAAGAACGGTAAATTCCGTTCTTTTTAATTATTTAGCCAGCTGATCACTTGGAAGTTTAAGATTTATACCTGTATATATAATACTCATTTCTTGCTGCTCAGTAACTACTTTAACAAAATTGCCGTTTTCAAATTAAAACATAACTAACATATTTCCTATATAATCATAACAATTTTCTTGCGCATTATAGGAAGCATCTAAAAATCCGGAAACAACTAAATTACTTAATCTTAAGCAAAACTTCAATCATCTGCTGTCAATCTTAATCTAATATAATATTATATTATTCAGGAAGTGTAATATTTTGTTGTGCGTATTCAAAGGTATAAGATAAAACTATCACACTGTCATTAATTCCTTCTGCTTTTACAAGTTTACCATCTTCAAAATACATTTTAGTTGTCATTTGATCTTATTCATATACATATCAAAGTTCACTTGAATTATAAGTAAAATTACTATACACAAGTTCTAAATCGAATAAAAATGTTTTTTCTATATATGTACTTTCATCTATATCATCTATTTCCCAACCAGACCCATTATTTGAATACATATAAAATATGTCTGATAATTTTTGAAGATAATACTCTCCATTATTGATACTGTTAACATATATTTTCTTACCATCAACAATAACAGTGTTTTGTGTTTCATCATTAGTTTGCATGATGGCTTTAAACTCTTCAAATTGTAAATTATTAATAGATGTTTGAACTGTATTAAATTCTTCTTCCGTAACAGTAGTTCTTGGAAGATACTCAACAGGCTCAGTTTTTGTTGCTTCACAATCTTCGCAAGTATAAGTTTTTACACCGTCTGTTGTTGGCGAAGAAGGTGTAGCAATCTCCCCATCGTCCCAGTTGTGTTCTGCTTTTTCTTTTATTTCATCACAGCCTTTACACTTGTGCCAGTGATGTGTCTCATTTTTTGTCCAAGCTTCATCATATTCATGAGTATGAGGGTTAACACCGCAAGCTGCTAGCATAATTGCACATGGCAGTATGAAACAAATGCTAACAATAATACTTAACAATTTCTTTTTCATATTTTCCTCCTTTTGTTATCAACGCCTTCGGCGTTTTACACTTAAGGAAAGGATATCATATCCCCCCGAGTCAACTAAAACACAGGGTTTTTCGACATCTTTTTATTTTGTTTTTGCAGTTTGTAATTTTGAGTTTTTAACAAAAAAATACAAATAAAAAATCCCAGAACAAACTCCTGAGATGTCTTTTTACAAACTGAGGACCGTGCCCGAAGGGACGACCTAAAAACGTACCACTTCTCAACCAACTAACACTAATAGTATCTCTAAAAATACATATACAGCAACCAAAAAAAACGACAGTCGTAAGACTGTCATTTTTGTTTGGAGCCGGTGGTCGGAATCGAACCAACAACCGTCTGATTACAAATCAGATGCTCTACCATTGAGCCACACCGGCACATTGTTTGGTGGGAAGAGATGGATTCGAACCATCGAAGACGAAGTCGACGGATTTACAGTCCGTTGCATTTGGCCGCTCTGCAATCTTCCCGTAAATTTTCCAGACAAGCAGTGTTACCTGAAAATCTGGTGCCTCGGGGCGGAATCGAACCACCGACACGGAGATTTTCAGTCTCCTGCTCTACCGACTGAGCTACCGAGGCATAAAAGAAGGCCTCAAAAACAAGTAATAAAATAGCGACTCCAAACAGACTTGAACTGTCGACCTCCTGCGTGACAGGCAGGCGCTCTAACCAACTGAGCTATGGAGCCATAAATTTGGTGGGCCTTCACGGACTTGAACCGCGGACAAACCGGTTATGAGCCGGTTGCTCTAAC
>JAZUAE010000027.1:0-2390 GCA_045637805.1 Clostridia bacterium | reverse complement strand
TAATTTTAGCCAAAATTAAATGCAATATATAACATTGTCGAAAAATGTCATAAAATGTTAGTATTTTTCTAATAAAATCAATTATGAACAAAATATTGTTGTATTCGACAAATATTTTACAAAAATACCAAAAATCGCTTGTCTTTTATAAAAATTTATAGTAAAATGCATTTATCAACATAAAATGGGAGAAATAAGATGCAAAAAAGAACAATATTTTTATTGCAAGGCACCAAAGAACAAAATCAAGAACTAATGAAAATATTTGGACAAACTCAAGAATTCGAAGTGGTGGGTAGTGCAGTTGATGGAATTTCAGCAATACCTGCAATTGAAGAAAAGAAACCAAAGATTTTAATAACAGACCTTGTTCTTTCTGGATATGATGGCTTAAGCGTTATATCTAAGGTGCGTGAACTAAAAATTGCAATAAAGATTGTTGTTCTAAGTGCTCTAATGAGCGAAGAAGTTGTTGCAAGGGCAATGAGCGCTGGTGCAGACTATTTTATGGCAAAACCTTATAATCCAAGTGTGCTACTTGAAAGGCTAAGAAGCATTGATGAGATTAAGGAAAATACAAACAAGGATTTAACCGAAACTCTTCATGAAATGTCTATGGAAGAAAAGGTAAGTAAGATTTTTATCAATGTGGGTATTCCAGCACATATTAAAGGCTATTCCTTTTTAAGAGAAGGTGTTTTAATGGCAATTCGTGAGCCTGAAATTATAAATAACATCACCAAAAAACTTTATCCTAAAATCGGCGAAAAATATCAAACTAGCGCATCTAAAGTTGAGCGTGCTATTCGCCACGCCATAGAAGTTGCTTGGAATAGGGGAAGAATAGAAAGTATAAATTCAATACTTGGCGTGCGTGCATATGTTGGTGCAGAAAAGCCAACTAACGGCGAATTTATCGCCTTAATTGCCGATAAAATGTTACTTGAAAGGGCTTAAAATGGCGACACATCTTTGTAGCGAATGTGAGTGAGTAAAAACTATATAAAAAGTATAAATAGTAATACTTAATAAAATTTATAATAAAGTTAATAATGTTTGCTATTTTTTACATTCTGTGCTACAATAAACCTCGCAAGAGGTAGAACATGAAACTAAAGAAAAAACTGACCATTGATGAGCAAATTCAGCACATGAAAAACTTGGGTATAAAATTTAATATTGTAACGGAAGAAGATGCGCGAAAATATTTAGAAAATGACACCTATTTTTTTAAAATAAAAGCATATGCAAAAAATTATGATAAAAATAAAGAAGGAAAATATACAAATTTAGATTTTGGATATTTAAAAGAGTTATCTTTATTGGATGCGCGATTAAGAAAATTAGTGTTATCATTGTGTTTACAATTAGAACATTTTCTAAAAGTTGAAATTAATAAGCATGTTTGTCAAAATGATAAAGAAGATGGGTATAAAATAATAGAAAACTATAAAAATACGAGTTATTACACAAGACGAACAGCAAAGGAAAAATTAAAAAGCCACTACAATGAAGATTTAATTGAAAAGTATGAAAATGACTACGCAATCTGGAATTTTATGGAGATATTGTCTTTTGGTGAATTAATAGAACTATATAGATGTTATTTTTCCATGTATGAAGAAAAAAAGGAAAAGCTTTATAATCTGTTGTTTTGTGCAAAACATTTGAGAAATGCTTGTGCACATAATAATTGTATATTAAACAATATTAGAAAATTAGCAAGCAAAACGAATGTGTCTTTATTAAGTTCTGTAAATTTAAATACGACGATGTCTTCAAAAAAAATAAATACTCAATGCAGAAAAATGTTTGTTAATGACTTTGTTTCTTTGTTGTATTGTGTTTCTAAAGTAGTTTTACCCATCAACAACAGAAATCGAATAAAGAAAGAATTGCAAGATTTTGTAGAAAGAACAAAAGAAAACATAACTTATTTTAAGACAAATTCCGAAATATTATCGTTGTTAATATTTTTTGAAGGAGTTATATCTATTGTAAAATAAAAAATTTTATAAAAACGTGCATATTTTATTGACATTTATGCTAAAATTGCATATACTAATGGTGTAGAGTAAAAAACAAATAGTTTTTTAAGGGGATGGCGTACTGCGTTGTTCCTTATTTTTTTACCTTTTTATAATAGTGTCGGGAGTAGAAAAGCCGACAAATGGCGAATTTATTGCACTCATTGCAGACAAAATGCTACTAGAAAGGGCATAAGCCAAACAAAAAGCATATAAATAAAATTTTTTCTTTACAATAAATTATCAAATATGTTAAAATAGAACAAAAGATAATTTTGGAGAAAAGAAATGAAAAAATACGGCGTTGATATTAAGTGGCTTGCTGTTACTTCTTTTGAAATGAAATTTGGTGATATTACTGTT
>JAZUAE010000026.1:0-14459 GCA_045637805.1 Clostridia bacterium | reverse complement strand
AGGGCCACTTTGTTTGTGGTCGATAGTAATTGGAGCTTCGCAGAATTGTGGGTCATAGTTTTTCGCAATGTCAGCGATTTCTTTTTTTGTGAACTTACCCTGTGGGTATGTTCCGGCTTTGAATACTTCAAAAAATTTCATCTTTTCTAATAAACTCCATTTAGATTTATAAACAGGGAAATTTGTATATTCACACTTTAAAGCTATTGGGGAGTGTGTTTCAAAAGAAATAGAACAGGAGTTTTTTCGGTGTTTTAGTTCATAGAAAAATAATCTGTATTAGTTCTTTTGAAACTTATTGGGAAAGAGATTTATAGTTTGAGATATATACGAGACGAAAAATTTAAGGACAGCTCTGTCCTTTTCTCTTTTCCAACCTAAGTGAATAAAGGAGTTTTATGGAAATATTTAATCAATTAACCCCATTTGTAGAAAGTGTTGGATTCCCTGCGTTAATCTTTGCAATTTGGTATTTATACCACCAATCACACATCAAGACTTTTACAAAGATTATTGAAAACAATTTCGCAATCTTAAAGGAGTTATTGGAAACAAACCAATACCACACAGCAATCCTTTCAAGAATGGAGAGCAAAATCGACAATAATCTATATTGCCCAATTCTAAAGAAGGAGGTTCTTTAGATGAATCCTGAAAGATTGCAATTAAAAGGATTGCTTGCAGAGTCCAAGAAAAACTTCCGTTCTCTAGATACAGAGGCATCAGGATTAATAGTCCTTATTAGAAGTTACTTAAGTCCATACGAGGAAATTTTAAAACTTGATATGGATAAAATTCTTGTTTCAGTTAATAGACTCAATGAAGTTCAAACTGAAATGAAAACATTGTCAGTAAAAATAAAGAATTTGGAGTCGGAACTTGAATAGCAAAGAGCATTTAGTAGCTGAAGCTGAGAGGCTATATATTCATGAATTTATGACTGTAGAGGCTATTGCAAACAGGCTTAACCTCGCTAGAAAAACAGTTATGATTTGGAAAGAAAAGTATGGTTGGGAAGCTGCGAAAAGGAATTTTCTCAAATCAAAACAAACTTTTCATGAGGAATTATATGAATTCGCTCGTAAATTAATGAATGACATTTCTGCTGATATGGAAAGTGGCGAAAAAATAGAATCAGGCAGAATGTATGCTTTTTGCAAATTGATTCCAATGTTCGTAAAAGTCAAAGATTACGAAGATGTTGTTGCTAAACATGAAGAGCCAAAGGATAAGAAAAGAGGCTTAACTGACGATATTGTAGCAGAAATTGAAGAAAACATTTTAGGTATAGTACCGAATGATAGAAACGAAAACAACGAAGAAGAATAAAACTTCGTTCTTTTTGCCTTACCAAGTAAGGTGGTTGAACGATAAATCTAAAGTAAAAATTTGGGAAAAGTCCCGAAGAATAGGAGCAACGTATGTACAAAGTTATGAAGATGTAAGAGATTGTGTCAAGCGCACAGTTCCGGCGGTTTGGTTTTCATCTGCTGATGAGTCTGCTGCTAGGGAGTATATAGATTATTGCGAAAAATGGGTTAAATTATTCAATGTCGCTGCCAAACATTTAGGCGAAGTTGTTCTTGATAAGGACAAAGATATAAAGGCATTTGTAATAGAATTTGCAAACGGCACAAAGATCCACGCATTATCTTCAAACCCTAAAGGCTTCCGTTCAAAAGGTGGGAAAGTTGTTCTTGATGAATTTGCTTTTCACAATAACCCTGTTGAACTTTGGAAAGCAGCACGCCCCTGCATAACTTGGGGTTATCCACTCAGAATTTTATCGACACATAATGGTCAGAATTGTATGTATTACAAATTCATCGACCAAGTTTTAAAAGGTAAATTGAAGTGGAGTCATCACAAAGTCCCTATTCATTTGGCAGTTGAAGAGGGATTAGTTGATAAAATCTACGGCAGAAAAACAACTGCAAAAGAACGTGAAGAATGGCTTGAAGAACAACGGCAGGATTGTTTTGATGAATACACTTGGTTGCAAGAGTTCTGTTGCGTGGCGATAGACGAAGCCTGTGCTTTTCTTCCGTATGACTTAATCGCAACTTGTGAAATGGCAGATGTTTTAAAAGAACTAGAAACCATCAAAGGCGATTTATATGTCGGAATCGATATCGGTCGAAGAAAGGACTTAACAGTAATTTGGTGCTTGGAACGATTAGAAAACATCAAATATACAAGAAAAGTCAAAGTATTAGAAAAGACTCCGTTTCATATTCAATACGAAATAATTTCAGCCATTCTTAAACACTCTAAATTACGCAGATGTTGTATAGACTCAACAGGGTTGGGTATGCAGTTAGCAGAAACAGCTCAGAGAGATTTCGGTAAATACCGAGTCGAACCCGTTATGTTCACAAACAAATCCAAAGAGGAAATGGCATATAATCTGAGGACAAATTTTGAAGATAAGTCGGTGTTTATTCCTCAAGACCACGAGATTAGAGAGGACTTGCACTCAATAAGACGGGTTGCAACAAAAGCAGGAAATATTAGGTTTGATGCTGACACATCGGAAGTAAACGGACACGCTGATAGATTTTGGGCATTGGCTTTGGCTTTAATTTCTTGTTCAGTTCCATATAGTCCAGTCGAAATTTCAACACGAAAAAAATATGAAACTTTGAAGATGATACAAAATTTTTAAAATCGATTTTAAGGCTTTTAAAAAAGGTTGAAATGATAATTTATACCAACCCCACCCCTAAAATTCAATACAGAGGTTTTTGAACACTTTTTGAACGGGGTAAAAATACAACTTGAATAATAAAAAATCAAATATTTAAAAAATAGAAAAATTTGAAGGAGTAAATTTATGACAAAAACCATTACATTACCATCAGGAAAAGTTGCAACAATCCACAAAGGAGTTGGCTTTGATTTGTTGCAGGCACAGACAAAGGCTAAAACACCTGAAGAAATCCCTTATGCTTTAATCGCTGAATTGGCAGAGATAGACGGCAACAAGTTAGTTTATGAGGACATTCTTCAAATGGATTTAGAAGACGTAATTGCGTTGCAGGGGGAAATATCGGGGAAGTTCGAGAAGAAAACACCGACAACAACAAACGTGGAAAAGGAACAAGAAACACAAACGACTGTGCCTTGCCAGACTCCCAATCAATCATCCACTTATGTAAAATCACAGGATGGCAATATTCAGAAATAGGCAAAATGCCGATTCCAACTCTCGCATATTGGTGTAAACAAGCGATTAAATACACGATGAAAATCAATGAGGATATAGAAGAACAATGCTCGACAGTATGATGAAAGTATCATTAACCCTCGTTGCCTTTGATAAAATGTCAAAGGTTATTCGTGATGCTGTTACAAAATCAAATGCAGAGTTTGATAAATTGCAGAACAAAATAAAAACCACCTCTGAAACCCTCGACCAGTTGGGTCAAAATATGACAAAACTTGGTGCAGGGTTAACTGTCGGAGGTGGTGCTTTAGCGTATAAATTAGGAATAACACAGGCAATACCTGAGGCTTTGGCTTTAGAACATCAATTAAGAGAACTTGGAAACGTGGGACAATTGTCAGCCAAACAATTGGAATCAATGGATAAACGACTCGGTTCAATTTCTCGTTATACTAACCAATTCAGGAGTGAAATCGCTGAGGGTTTGAATGTTCTAGTTGCTTCGGGTGTTGATCCTGAAAAAGCATTAGACTATATGAATGTTATCGGAAGAACTGCAACGGCAGAGCAAGCTGCGATTGTAGATATTTCAAGAACAGCGTTTTCGGTTTCCGATAACTTAAAAGTGCCGATTGATGATTTAGCAAAATCAATGGATATTCTTGCGATGTCAGGAAAAGAGGGAAGATTTGAGCTTAAGGATATGGCTTCTGCGTTCCCATCATTAACTGCCGGTGCAAGTATGCTAGGAATGAGAGGTACTCCTGCCGTAGCATCTTTAGGTGCAGCACTTCAAGTTGCAATGAAAGGTGCAGGGGAAGCCTCCGAGGCGGCGAACAATTTGGAAAACTTTATCCAAAAAGTTACATCGCCATTGGCTGTTAAGAATTTTGAGGAAGTATTTGGAGTTAATCTAAAACAAGTCTTGATTGATTCTGCTGAACAGGGGTTAGATCCAATACTTGAAGTTGTCGAAATTATGAAAGAGGCATCAGGTGGGGATATGTTCAGAATTTCTGAAGTATTCCAAGACAAACAAGTTTTGAACTTCTTGAAACCAATGCTACAAAATTTAGATGAGTATAAAAGGATTAAAGCATCGGCTTTAGGTGCAAGTGGTGTTGTTGACTCTGACTTCACTCACATGATGGAAACAACAAACGAGCAATTCAAACTCTTAAAAATCAATATGAAAGAGTTAGTGTTTCCACATTTACACGCTCCGTTGGAAGCATTAAATAAAATGCTTACAACGATTAATAAACATCCAATTTTGCAAAAAGGAATATTCGGTGCAATTATCGGAACAATTGGTTTAGGTGTTGTTTTGACCACTCTTGGAACGGCTTGTATGTTAATAAGCAAATTGGTTTCAGGGTATGGAATGTTTTTAAGATACGCATCAGGACTTGCTCCTGTTTTGGCTAGTGCATCAGTTAAACTTCTTGAATTTATCGGTTTGCATTCTACTGCTCACAATTTAACTTATGGCAGAAAAATTGCACAATTAGGAAACCCTCTTGGCTTGGATATGTCAAACTTCGGATTAAAAAGTGGGGTTGTTGCTGATATTAGAAGAATCAACAACAATTTAAAAACCTCTTTTGCACAACTACCAAGTAATATTTTAAAATCATCAATTGCATTAAAAGAATGGGCAATTACTTCGATAAAGAGTTTCCCTGCTAATTTTATGAGTGGTTTAAATGCGTTCAAAAAGGGTTTTCTTGCTATTCCAAATATGATACGAACTGCGATTATCGCTTTTCGTGCTTTTACTGTTACGTTGCTCACAAACCCTCTCGGATGGATAGCTTTGGCAATTTCAGCCGTAGCCTTTGTGATATTCAAATATTGGAAACCGATTTCAGGATTCTTTAAAGGAATATGGCAAGGGTTAAAAGAGGGCTTTACTCCTTTAATGCCTTTATTCCAAAGAATCGGTCAGGCTATTTCGCCATTGATTAAACCTATTCAGGTTGTCATTGGTTGGTTCAAGAAATTTATTAAGCCTGTAGAGGATACGGGTGGTGCTGCCGAGAAAATGGGAGTTAAGTTTGGTAAGGCTATTGCAGGGATAATAGTTAAAATTGTTGAGCTAATAACAAAGGTCTTTGAGTTTGGTAAAAAAATAGGCGATATGCTTGCCGGAGGAATTTTATCAAAGATTGGAAAGACTAAAGAGGCAATAGGAAAACACGCACAAATTATCCGAGACCATTTACCACATTCCCCTGCTAAAACAGGCCCACTTAAAGATTTAAACAAAGTAAAAATAGTTGAGACTATTGCATCGACAATAAAACCATTTCCATTAATGGCTGCGATGAACAAGTCATTGGGATTCGTTTCATCGGGATTAAAAGGCAACGTGAGAGGAGTTAAAAATGCCAATTCGACATTTACAATTACTTATTCGCCAACAATCACAATGCCGAGTGGGGCTTCTAAAGATGACTTCTCAAATCTCTTAAAACAGCACAAAGATGAAGTGGTTGCGATTATAAAACGTGAATTAGAACGAAAAGAAAGGTTAGCTTACTAATGTTCGCTCAGCTTGGAGACATAAAATTTGAACTAATAACTTACTTCAACGGCTTGACCGAAACAATGTCGTACAATTACGCACAACACGAGCGAATTGAAAACAAACCAATTCTTCAATTCTTGGGCAAAGGATTGATTGAAGAAAACTTAAAATTAAACTTCCATCGCACATTTTGTGTACCGGAAGATGAAATAAAAAACTTGGTTGATGTGGCTGATAAAGCAACACCACTCAAGTACATCAAAGGAAATGGCGAATATGTCGGAGTATTTGTCATTGAAGAAATAGGACAAGTTGTTGAACAGGCTAGTCCTGAAGGCGATTTACTTTCTATTCAAGTGGATGTCCGACTAAGAGAATACACAGGAAAAATCCCTGAAGAGCAAGAAGAACAGAAGGGATTTAAGAAAAAATGACGGAATATTATACCTACATCACAAAAGACAATGACCGTTGGGACTTAATTTCTAATCGTTTTTATCACTCCCCAAACTTGTACGAAACAATTATTAAAGCAAATCCTGACGTACCAAAAGAGCCGATTTTAGAGGCAGGAATAAAATTAAGAATCCCTGTTTTAGACGAATCCGAAACGATAAAGTTTGATTTACCCCCATGGAAAAAATAGATGTTACGACCAATTTTTGAACTATTCTACGAACAAAAAAATATTACCCAAGACGTTTCCCCGTATGTCACAAGTATTGAATATACTGATGTTGAACATGGAGAATCTGACGAGTTGCAGATTAGCTTTGAGGATTCTGAAAAGCTATGGCAAGATGCTTGGATACCAACAAAGGGCGATTGTTTGCGTGCGTATATCGGCTATGAGGCAGAGAAACTTTTAAACTGTGGTCAGTTTGAAATAGACGAATTGGAGTATGACACGCCACCTGATGTTGTAACTGTTAAAGGCTTGGCTACAGGAATTAAGAAACCTCTTCGTCAAAAAAACTCTGTCGGATATGAGAATAAAACATTAAAGCAAATTGCTAAAGAGATTGCAGACAGACACGGGTACACTTTGGTTGGCGAGATTGCAGATGTAAGGGTTGATAGAGTTACTCAACATCAAGAGAGGGATTTGACGTTCCTTACTAAATTAGCCGAACAATATGGATACATTTTCAAAATCGCTGAAAATAATCTTGTCTTTTATGATGTGCAACAACTCAAAGGTGCAAAACCCCTGCAAATATTTTATAAATCTGACTTAACCCACATCAATTTAAGAGAGAAAACAAGTCAGAAGTATAAAGCCGTTCAGGTTTCTTATTACGATGCAAAGAAAAAGAAAACTGTCAGAGCAACTGCAAGAAACGAGAATGTTGCAAAGGGCGATACTTTAAAAATAAATGTCAGATGTTCTAGTAAAAAACATGCGATTGTTCAAGCAAACGCAGCACTAAATACTGCTGACACAAAAATAGAAGGCTCAATCGAGTTAATGGGAAATCCGTATTTAATAGCAGGAAGTAATATCGAACTCAAAGGTATTGGGCATTTTTCAGGTAAGTACCACATTAAACAGGCTCGACACGTTCTTGATAGAAATTCAGGTTACAAGACTTATTGCGAGGTGGTATCGTGTTAAGGTTTGGAATTGTAACTCAAATAGATCCAATAAATGTTCAGGCTAGAGTTAGCTTTGGCGATGATGACTCCACTTCGTTTTGGCTTCCTGTAATGCAGACTAAAACATTAAAGGACAAGTTCTATATTATGCCTGATATTAACGAGCAAGTTGTTTGCTTGATGGATGAAAACTCTGAAGATGGGGTTATTCTTGGAGCAATTTATTCAAGCGAGGATATCCCTGCAATACAAAGCGAACTTCAGTATTCAATGAATCTTGAAGATGGAAGTTTGGTTAATGTAAATAAAGAAACCGAAACTTTGACAGTTGTGTTTAAGAATATTCGTTTTGTTGGGGATATTCAGCACGAGGGAACTTTCACAAACACAAAAGGCATAAAGTCTGATGCTGACATTACTGATAAAACTTCATCAATGCAAGCGATGAGGGATATTTACAACGGACACACTCACACAGGAAATCAGGGAAGTCCGACATCAGCACCAAAGGAGGCGATGTAATGACGAATTTAAACGAGATTACATATGTCGATTGGCAGTATAAATTAAACGGAATCGGTGGAGTTGCTGAGGGTGTTGACGATATTAACCAATGCATCGCAGTAATTCTTACAACTAGAAAAGGCTCAGTTCCTCACAGACCTACTTTTGGCTCTGATATATATAAATTCATTGATTACCCTGTAAACGAGGCTGTGCCGAATATTATTCGTGAAACAACGGATGCAATAAACCTTTGGGAAACAAGAATCGAAGTTAAATCAATTGAGGTCGAAATTGATGAGGCAAATATTTTATTAAAAGTTGAATGGACTTTGAAAGAATCAAACGCAACAGGAGTTGCTGAGGTAGAGTTATGACACAATTACCTGAACCGAATTTTATTGATAGAGACCCTGAAACCATAACAAAAGAATGGGTTGAGCTTTACGAAAAGAAATCAGGCAAAGTTCTTCAGCCTGCACAAATCGAAAGGTTGATGGTCGATGTCGGTGCTTATCGAGAAACCATTTTAAGAATGAAAATTCAAGAAACGGCAAAGAAAAACTTGTTAAGCTATGCACCACTTGATATTTTGGAATATATTGGCGAGCCATTGGGTGTAAGAAAACTTCTCGCTAATTCAGCCGTTACAGTTTTAAAATTTAAAGTTGATGAGGCTTTGGATTTTGATTTTACAATTCCGAGTGGAACTGAAGTTGAGACAAAAGATGGGTTGTTTATTTTCCAAACCACACAAACTGTAATTTTGAAATCAGGTCAGTTAGAGGTTTCTGCTGAGGCTTCTTGTTCGACTCAGGGATCTGCTGCGAATAATTATATCATCGGCTCAATCAATAATTTAATCACTCCTTTGGGATATATAAATGATGTTGAAAACACAACAATCTCAGCGGGTGGTGCAGATGATGAAGAAGCTGATAGCTTGAGAGAAAGAATCAGGCAAGCACCTGAGAAGTTTTCTAATGCAGGGAGTTATGGAGCATATCGTTATCATACTTTATCTGCTCATCAATCTATAATTGATGTTGAAATACTTTCTCCCTCTCCGGGAATTGTTAATATTTACCCATTAACTAAAGATGGAAATCCTGATGATGAAGTATTAGAGACTGTTCGCACTTATTACCAAAAAGATGGAATTCGTCCTTTAACTGATTATGTGCAAATTCTATCACCAGAAAAGGTCGATTTTTCTATAAAAGCAAAACTTCTTTTATATCAAAATTCAGATTTGCCGACAGTACAAACTGCTGTTCAATCAAAGCTAAATGAATACAAGAAACAACTCGCTAATAAACTTGGCAAAAATATTGTTGAATCACAAATAAAAAATATATTTAGTAGCATCTATGGAGTCTATGATGTTGTTGACTTGCAACCTAACAACATTGATATTGAAAAATGGCAATGGGCGAATTTAATTGATTTTGATGTTGAAATCGGAGGTTATGCTGATGAGTAATAAATCTCTAGCTCCGATTAATGATATTAACTTGCAAATTTTTGATGAAATTTGCGAAGAACGTTTTTCACAACTAGACCTAAATGTTCTATTGGTAACCATAATTGACAATTTACCACCAGATGCACTTCCTCATCTTGCCGAACAATATCACGTTATGGGTAATGAAGGGTGGTTGCAATGTCGTAACGATAAAGAAAAACGAGAGTTAATCAAAAAGTCTATTGAGGTACACCGATATAAAGGCACTAAATACGCCCTGCAAAAAATATTTGAAATGTTCGGTCTTGAAGGTGTTATTAAAGAATGGTTTGAGACTGATGGAGAGCCTTATACATTCACAGTAGACATTAGTTTTGAAAACACAGGACTAGACTTTGAACTTCTCAAAAAGTTAGAGGATTTAATCAATGAATATAAAAATGTACGTTCCCATTTGGCTCATTTAAATATTGGTATGCCAACAAACAGTAGAACAAATATTTCTGCCATCAGTTTACTTGGGGAATGCACAACAATTTATCCGTTTCAAAAAACTCTATTTTGGGATGAAGACAATTGGAACGAAGGTTATTGGGTTAAGCCTGATAATGAACACGCAAATCTTCCAATTTGTGTTTGGGATGAATCTGAATTTGATGGCAGTATTTGGTCGTTTGGTTAAAAAGGAGCTTTTATGGATTTTTATACAATAGTTACAAATGGTGGAAGAAGTAATATTACACGTTCACTTGCAAAAAGCACAATTCTTGAATTAACAGCATTTGCTGTTGGGGATGGTGGCGATGGATATTACGATCCTGATATTGAACAAACAGAGTTAATCAATGAAACTTATCGTGGCAAAATCTCTAAAATATATGTTGATAAAGAATATGAAAATCGTTTAATTGTTGAATGTGCAATTCCTTCTGATAGTGGAGGATATTACATTCGTGAAATTGGAATTTTTGATGCAAATAAAAATTTGTTTGCAGTTGGCAGAATTCCTGAAAGTTATAAACCACTTGAAGATGAAGGCTCAACAAGAGATTTCTATATTAAAGTCGTTCTTGAAGTTGATAATTTGGAAGAAAAACAACTAATTATTGATTCGAATATTAGCATTGTTTCCTTTGATTATCTTGAGTCTGTTCATAACCAAGACGCAAATGCCCATTACAGATTAATTGATGCAGACAAAGTCGATGGTTATCATGCCGGAAACGATGAAAATCAACTCGGAATTTCTAATGGCGAAGTAAATAAAAATCTTAATGCCGATATGGTCGACGGATATCATGCAGGAAATGGCTCAAATAATTTATTAGTTTTGAACGAAAACGGAATTGTTCCTGAAGAAAATTTAACCCCATATGCTTATCGTCAGCATAAACATCCAATTACTGAAATTGAAGCAAATGAGTCCGTTCATAGTTTTGATAATCTTCAGATTGTTTCAGGCTATAACGTTGGCACAACCACATATGTTTATCCTCCTGATTATTACACGATGAATGACTTATTGGCATTTATTCCATCGGTAAGAGTGATTCATTATAGTGGCGATGTTGATGGAAACGACTCTCTTTATTGCACTTGGGAACGAGAAGCCACAAGAATAAAAATTACTTGTAAAAACTCAGAACAACGTGCCAACCCTCAAGTTAATTGGCTTGCTTTTTGGCGAAAAGATAGACCTGCGAAATATGTATAGGAGTTTTATATGAAAATAGATGAATTAGTAGTTTTTAAACCCAAAACCAAAGCTGTTGCAGAAGATGTTAATAACAACTTTGAAAAATTAAGACTTTCAAATAACGAACAAGAAGATTTCTTAAATAAGTTGCAAAAAGAACTTGACGATTACAAAGCAACACCGCTTTGTGAAATTCAATGCGACTCCGATGTTTTAGAGTTAAATGAAGAAACAAATAATTTTAAAGTTTCAGGCACATCACCTATATCCGCCTTTACAGGGATAACAAATGGTTATGCCTTTATTGAATTTACTGATGCAAGAATTATCGCAAATAGTCCAAATTTAAGGTTGCAGAATAATGTTGATAGAGTGACAAAACCCTCAGATATTGGTTTGTATGTTTTTGAAGATGGATTGGTTAAAGAAGTTAATTACTTTACAGCAGTTGAAGAAAAGACAAACACTTTAACAACGCAAACTATTATTGATGCACCAAAGGATGAAAATGGGAAGTCAGACTTTTTGCGAAAGGTTGAATTTTCCGAAAATATTATGCCAATATTGGCAGATTTTGAAAATGATGACTGCTTGGTATCCTCTAGTTCGCAACACGATGCAACAAATTATATGGCTTGGAAAGCTTTTCGCCATCATACCAATGATGCATATGGTTGGTTAAGTGTTGCAGGAGTGCCAAATGGTTGGCTAAAAATTGAATTTAAAAATCGTACTCCTGTAATTACAGCTTTTTCTATAAATGCAAGGAACGCAGCTGATATAAATGCAACAAGCCCTGGCGATTTTATTATTGAAGGCAGTAATGACGATACCAATTGGACTTTACTAGGAGAATATCTCGGAAATAATAATTGGTTACAAAATGAAAAAAGATTCTTCGCATTAACTACTTTTGGAGAATTTAAATATTATCGAATCACAATCAATAAACCTTCTGGTACTGGTACTCAAGTAGGATTTGGTGCTTGGGAATTATACGAATCAATAAATGAATATAACCCAATGCATGTTGAGTTGCTTGCAAGTATTCCTGAACCAATTGTAGTTAATACAGGGTTAGGGAGAACTCATACGGGAAAAATAAACCAGTTATCAACAATAAATTCAAATCATATTTTTAAAGAATTACAAAATAATGCTTGCAATTATTTTGGCTATAAAAGGAATGCTGAAAATAGATTAGAACCATTTTTAACAACGGCACGCCCTGTTTATGCGAGCACTGTTCAAAGACATTCTCAGACAAATTCAATCCCTACAATGTTATCTTTTACAACAAGTAAAGAATTTAATAATGGATATGTTGTATCTGAAAGCAGTCATTATGTTCCACAGGGTGGGAATTTCCCCGGCTATTTAGCATTTAATAAAGTTTGGAATAATAAATGGGTTGCAAATGTTGTCGGTGGGAATCAATGGTTGCAAATAGATTTCCCTGATTTTAGAAAAGTTGCACGTTTTTCCATTGTAGCTTCACATGATGATGCAGGAGGTGCAATTTCTAATGGTTATATTAAAGGATTTAATGGTGAGGAATGGGTTGTTCTTAAAGAGATAGTTAATGAATTAGATTGGACAGTAAATGAAGTTAGAAATTTTGATGCAGATGTAATAGTTCCTTGCAATAAATTCCGTATTGAATTTACTGAAATTCAAAATATGGCAACAAGAGCACAAATTGGTGAATTTGAAATTTATGAAGTTGCTGATTGCTTTGTTGTTCCTAAAAATAAATTCTATACCTACGAAATAGAAACAGGGGAATTTATTGAAAGCGAAAGAATCTATCTTGGCAGAGCCAAAACAATAAATAATTATGTTTCAGACATTCAATGCTATGCAATTGAAAGTAAATATACAAGCGAAGAAGTTGATTTAGCAGTAAGCACTTTGTATTCATTCTTCCATAACACAGGTATTGATTATAAATATTTAAAAATTGTAGCTTGGATTAAAGATAAGGTTAATGGTTTTGTGTTGCCTTGGTGCGTGAATTCTAATGCTGATTCAGCTATTGAAAATAATAACTACGGGTATTACATCGATGATTGCGAATTTCAAATAAGAACTCCGGCAACAATTATGAATTACAAAGACCCCAACAATACAACTCGTGCAATAAAGGGGAACGTGTCCTTAATCTTACAAATTGAAAGGAGTTTTTGATGTATTGCGTAATTAGAAATGGTCAGTATATTGAATCAGAAAAACTATTATTTAGCGATGTAGTTGTTCCTAAAAGACCTCATGAAAAAGCTGAAATCATAAATGGTAACTGGGCGTTAAACGCTGATTTATTATTTGCAGAATTAGACAAAGCAGAAGCAGAGGCATTCCTAAAAGATTCAGATTGGAAAATTATCAGACATAAAGAACAACAAGATTTAGGAATAGAAACAACTCTATCTCAAGAGGAATATTTAGAACTTATAACCGAAAGACAAGAGAGGAGAACATTCTTAAATGACATCATTAACTAAATTTTGTCTACATTGGACAGCAGGTTCAAACAAGCCTTGCACAACTGATTTACAAGCATATCACTATTGCATTGATAAATATGGCAGGATATTTGCAGGGGTTTATGAACCGAAAGACAATGTAAACTGCTATGACGGAAAATATGCTAAACATTGTGGAGGTGGTAATACTGGTTGCATAGGTTTGGCAGTTTGTGGAATGGCTGAATTTACCGAATCAAAAAAGCAGACTAAATATCCACTTACAAGAAAGCAAATCGAGGCTTTGTGCTGCCTGAATGCTTATTTATCAATAAAGTACGGAATAATCGTTGATGAAAGAAGTGTATTTACACATTATGAATTCGACCAACGCCGTCAAAAGAAATTGCGTGAAGGCAAAATCGACATCACATATATTCACTATTTGCCGAACTTAAGTGCAAATAGTATCGGGAATTATTTAAGGCAGAAAATCAATTGGTATCGAGAAAAAATCAAACAGGGAAAATATACATTTACAAAGAAAGGAGACTACTATGAGTTTTTGGCAAAGGTTTAAAGATTGGAAAGTTTTAAACGAATTATGGGACTTGATTCAACCTTACGTTTTGAAGTTAATCGACAAAAACGTACCCAAATATATTACAAAACTATACGAGAATCTTGCTCGTTACACTCAGCCAGCTTTGGACAGTCTTTTCAAATTAAAAGAAAAGATTAAAACAAGCCCGAATGATTTAGATAATTATTGCTTCCATCAGGGAGTTAATGCTCTTGAAACATTCGCAAATTACTTGCTTGTGGTTGTAGCTGATTTAAGGAAATAAAAATATGTTAGGATTTTCTGCCCTCCTTCAAAGCCTAGCTGACTGTATCTCGCAACTTGCGAGATATGGTCAAGTTAGGATTGAAAACCAAGAAACAACAAATATTATTGCTGATAAAACCGACTTAGAAAAAGCCGGAAACATCGCAGAACAAATTATCGAAATTGCACAAAAGTATAAATCCTGTATGTC
>JAZUAE010000025.1:0-1725 GCA_045637805.1 Clostridia bacterium | reverse complement strand
TTCAAAAACTGATTGATGTTTTCGAATATTTCATCATCATATAAGAATGAATGTACGACGTCGGTGTCGGTTTGGAAATCAAAGTACATCTTGCCGTCTTTACGGTTTTGACCGTGATAGTTGTCTACAACGATAAAACGTTTCATTCCGAATTGATATAAGTCAACTATTAATTCACATTCGTCTGTTATTGATAAAGAACAAACTCCGTTATCATTGATGACGAATTTTCCTCCTATGCGAGGCTTGTGTGTGTTGTTGTAGAACTCTTGAGCTTTGGTAGCGTCTTCAACAGAAGGGAAGCGCATATAAAAATCGTAATATTTGTGTGTCATAGTAAATTTTCTTTTTTTGCAAAAATATAATTTTTTTTCCTTTCTGTTGAACAAAACTATAATATAAATTGTCTAATGTATGGTTTTGGTTATACATTTCAATTTTCTCAAATGAAGAAAAGCACCTTAGTTCCCAGCTAGGTGCTTTTTTTATGAAAATATAAAAAAATGTAAAACTAATTATAATAATTTTATTTGCACATCATAAATTTTTTTAAAAGTATTATTATGAAAAAGTTATTAATGTTATTCGTTTTAGCACTTACACTTTTTGGTGCTACAAGCTGTTCTACACTTTATGATAGAGCAACATCAAACTTAAATCAAAATTTAACAAATGTTGTTTTGCAAAACAGCGACTACAAAGTTGTAGATAAAGTAAGAGGTGAAGCTGAAGCAAAATACATTTTGATGTTTGGTGGTGGCCGTACTCAAGGTTTAATTCAAGAAGCTAGAGCAGAAATGCTTGAAAGTGCAAATTTAGTAGGTTCTTCAAAAGCTGTTATCAATGAAACTGTTGAATATAGCGTAAAAACAATTCTTGGTTTTGTTAATACAGTAAAAGTAACAGTTACAGGATATGTAGTTGAATTTACAGAATAGTTTTATTCTATTTTACAAAAAAAGTCGCTTCATTTTGAGGCGACTTTTTTGTTTTTAGAATATGCTTTATATACAAAAAGAAAAGGTTTAAAATTTAAGGAGACCTTAAACTTTAAACCTTAAACTTTAAACCTTAACCAAGATTTATTGTTCTTTCACATTGTTCATACCAACTTCAACAGCTTGCATGTTCAATGGGATAAGTTTATGAGCACGTTCTGGGAGTGAGTGTTCGAGACCTTCTTTAACTTTATCCATTGAAATGATAGGTTTCAATTTAAGATAAGCGCCGAGGATAATCATGTTGAACACTTTAGCGTTACCCATATCAGATGCTAATTGAGCGCCTTCGATGGTGTAAATCTTAATGTCAGTACGTGTTGGTTTGTGAGTAATACCATTTGGGTCGTAAAGGAGAACGCCGCCAGGTTTTACTTTGCTTTCAAATTTATCGAGTGATTGTTGGTTGAGAATCACAGCTGTGTCGAAAGCGTTGAGGATTGGAGAGCAAACGCGGTCATCACTGATGATGACAGTTACGTTAGCTGTACCGCCACGCATTTCAGGACCGTAAGATGGCATCCAGCTGACTTCTTTGCCTTCCATGATACCACTATATGCAAGGATCTTACCCATTGACAAGACACCTTGTCCGCCGAAACCGGCAATAATAATTTCTTCTGTCATTGTTTTAAATTTTTTATTTTTCAACAATCTTACCGTCAACTTTAATGTCACCGAGTGGATAGAATGGAAGCATGTTTTCTACTAACCATTGGTTAGCTGC
>JAZUAE010000024.1:0-7295 GCA_045637805.1 Clostridia bacterium | reverse complement strand
TGTAGGAATGTTAAAGCTTTCAGATTCAAACAATTTTGTTATAGTTTTTGTTGATGGATTGCCATCTTCGTTGAAGTTTCCACCATTTGCATCAAATGTCGCAGTGTATTCTTTTTCTTCCCATTGTGCATCTAAATATACGGTGTCGTCATCAACAGTTGTTAATCCTTGAAGATCTTCACCAGCATTATATTTTATTGATGTTCCTCTGAGCAACCAACCAGCAAATTCGTATCCTGTTCTTGTGATTTCGTCTATAGCTTTATATGTGTTTCCATATAGACAATCTGATTTTGTTTCAATTATTGTAAATTCACCAGTCTGAGCATCAACTAAACCATTGGTATACGTAATAGAATATACATTATCTCGGTACATCGCTCTTATAACAATATTAGCTTCATCTTCAGATGTTAATCTGCTAAACATATTTGCATATTCATCAGTTGTATCAGCACTAAATTTATCATCATTATACTCCCAGTAAAGGAATGTATAACCTTCTTTTATTGTATTAACTGGAACATCAACAACTTGGGTATATCTAATACCGCTAATTGTTTTTGTTGATGGATTACCATCTTCGTCAAAATAACCTTCTCCAGCATTGAATGTTACATTGTATGTATGCTCTCTCCACTGTGCAACAAAAGTAACATCTTTATCAGACATTGTATATGATTCGCCAGCATCATAGTTTTTATCTTCAACTTTCCAGCCAGTAAATGTATAACCTGTCCAAGATTTTACGCCCTCAATAGTAAATGTAACACCATATTGTTTTGTGCTCTCAATATTAGCAAAAGATTCACCACCGGCAATACCATCAGTATAAGTTACCTTATATGTATTAATATCATATTGAGCAATAAGAGTATGATCTTTAGCTGTTGAAACGATAGTGTCTTTGTTGACCTTAACCCCTCCGAGTGTCCATTCGCTGAAAGTATAACCAGTTTTTGTTGGTACTGGAAGATCACCATAAGACACGCCAAATGTTACATCGACATCACTATATGTTTCGTTTCCTCCATTAACATCAAATGTTACCTTGTATTTGTTTGCTTCCCAAATAGCTTTAAACTCAACAGCGCCCTCAGTTGCTCCGATAGTTTTAAATAAATATTCAGGTGATGGATTTCCATCTGTTGATGGCACAAAACTATAATCTTTACCTTCTTCAGCGATTTTCCAACCTTTAAACGTATAACCTGTTCTTACAGCTGAAACACTTTCAATTTTAGTTGTGAAAGAAACATTTATTGTTTTTGTTACATTTTCACTACCATCGTTAATAAAACCTTCACCAGCGTTAAAAGTGATAGCATATTTATCGATTATCCATTCAGCCGTGATGGTTGTTACTCCACCATCTTCATGATTTAATTGAGTGAGAGTATCCCCCTCAAAATATTTTATAGACGCGTCTTTCTCGTCAATATACCAACCACCAAACGTGTAACCAACAACATCTTCAGGATTTTTTCCTACATATATTGTTGCTGTATATTCTATTGTCTTTTCTTCTCTTGTATTATTAAGCGCATCAATAAAAACAATTGTATATTTATGTTCTATCCAATTTGCAACAAGAGTAATATTTCCAGCAGAATTTACGACTTGTGTGTCTTTTGTTATTTTTGTTTCGCCTAGATACCAGCCATTAAACGTGAAACCTGTTCTTTCATCTGGTAGAGGAAGATTATTAATTGTTGTTTCAAAATTCGCACCTGTTGTATTAAACGCACCATATTTATTTCCAAATTGAACATAAATTGTGTTTGTTATAACATTTCCACCATTAGCATCAAAATTTACAGTATAAACCTCTCTATCAAAATAAAGGTCAACATTTGATCCATTAACAAAGGTAGTCGGATTTATGTCTAAATACAACTTTCCATTTTCTTTAAAAATATCATTTCCAAACTCAGAATTTTCAGAAATTGTTTTATCAATATTTAACACATATCCGGTTTTTGCGAAATTAATCTCATATATATCATATGTGTCAGGTGATATAACTGATGTTTCAGACAATATTTCATATGTTGAATTATCGCCAAGCATCGAACCGAAGTAATTTATATTAATATTTGTTTGTCCAGCTAAATATCTGAAATATACTTTATAAAAATCCTCGGTTTCCACATCTATCTCATTGTTTTGATAAATGTAAATTTTATTTCCTTCTAACTTTCCATGTTTACTTTCATCATTAGTCATTGTAAAGTAGAATTCGCTTGAAGCAATAGAAACAAACTCTGTTCCGTTAAAGATTGCCGTATCAAAATATACAAATCTTGCATCGTTCACAACATCACTAGATAAATTTGTATTTCTAATAATATAATTTGAAACTTTTTCATTAACAGGAACCTGTACAAATCTTCCAGTTGTTTCAGCAATAATTTGTCCATTGAGTCCAGAGTTTTCTATTTTAACTACCACAGCACCAAGTTCTACATTTCCATTATACGACAAACGTTTATAAAACGCACTTTCGTTTGATGATCCTTTACCAAATGGCGTATTAAATAATTTAAAAATAGATGATGAATAACTTTCTGGACCAGTTACAATTAACCCCTCACCATGGTTTGCAAACAAAGCATGACTTCCTGATGTTATTGGGAAAAATCCATCTGCATATATTCCATTTTTATCAAAATTTAAATACTTAATTGCAAAATCCCCACCAAATTGTGCACCACTATCAAAAGTAGCTATGGAATCTTCAATATTTAAAGTTGTAATTGCTACATCACTATCGGTATAGAAATTGTCTAACATTTGATTTTTGATTACATTATTTGTTCCACTGCCAGTAAAGAATGTTACAGCGTAACCAGAGTTAATATTGCTTTTCTTTGCTTTAACAACAACTTTTAAATCTTCAGCTGTTGCATTTTCATCAAAGAGCCACATATTTATATCAAAAGCAGTTCCGTCAAAAGCAGTAAAAGTTTCAAGGTTTGTAAAATATTTTAAAGAGTCAATACCTACTCTATTAATTCCTTCACTTACGATGTTTATTGTTTTTAAATTTGAGGCACCATCAAATTTAGACATAAACTCTTTTGTCAACTCATTATTGTTGCCATATTGTTGAATATTAAGCGTTTCAAGTTCTGTAAACTTATTTGAGTCAACTTGTAAGTTTTCATAATTGAATACAGAAAGTTCTTTTACGCCATTTGCAACAAAACCAGATCCGATACCAGTAATAGTATCACCAAGTACAAGATTTAAGCTGTTGTCATTTGTTTTTAAAGAACCAATATTGCCAAGATCTCCATCTTGTCCTAAATCATCATACACTCTTGCAATTTCAAGGGTTTTTAAACTATCTGTCCCTCTAAGTGCGTTTTCACCAAAAACAAACCCATACGCGTTACCAACAACAAGTGTGCTTAATTTTCCACAATTATTGAAAGCATATGAACCTACACTCTTAACAGAGTCAGGCAATCTCATCTCAACAATTTCACCACACGAGTCAAACGCATTATTACCAATACCAACAATTTGTGAGTTTTCAGCAAAAGTAATTTTCTTAATTTCAGAAAGTGCATCATTTTTGTTTGCATTAAACGCATTAGCTAAAATAAATTTTACAGGAATACCATTAATCTCACTTGGGATTTCAATTTCATTGTTGTCCCCACCTGTACCTAGGTATTGTACAATGCTATATGTCTTTTCTACCGCATTTGCGTTATAGATAAGTAACCAGTCACCAATTTCCTCTTCAACATAATTATCTTTGCCTTTTGATGTTAAAACCAAAATCGGAGTCAAAACTGCGGCAATTAAGAAAATTATGCTAAACGCAAAAAGCATGATAGTTTTAAAATTAGCTTTCTTTTTTCCTGGTGTCGTACTAACATTAATTTCTCCTATATCATTTTGTTTGTATTGTGCCTCTTCCATAAATACCACCTTTATTTAGTTTTTTCTGCCTGCTTTATATTTATTTAATTATAAAAATGCGAAGTTTAGCCTATTTTGTCAGTTTAAAAACCGCAAAAACACACCAAAAACCGCAATTTGTTAACACAAAAAGTGAAAAACTTCACCTTTTTATACGTTTTTCACCCCTTCATGTTTAACTAAAATAGAACACCACTTTTATATGATATTCTATTTATAAGAAAATAACATTTTTTACCTATTCTTGTCAACTAAAATAAGGCACTTTAAAAAAAATAATATATACCCATAGGTATATATTAAATTTTGTTTTTGTTATATTTTTATAATTTAAATTTCACGATTTTTTACTAGAAAATACCACCTGATTTATTGGTTTATATGTCACTTTTCGCTCTCGTCGCGTCACAGTTAAGATTCCGTCCTTGTTATATATATCTATATACCCCTCTGCTTTAATTCCTTTTTTTGGAAAAACCATCGTTTCATTGTTGCTATACACCCTTCCATCTTTACCATATTTGTCTATATCTTCTGTAAAAACAATAGATGGTTCTATTTCTTCTAATACAACACTGCGTGTTTTTATTGTATAAGGCATCGGCTTTCCATAAATAACAAATCTACAATAATCATCTACACAACTTGCAGTAATAATAACATCTTCATCTGTGCTGTTTTTAAATCTAAAATCACTACTACCCATGTTTACCATGGCATCAAACCCAGGATCCACATAGCCAACAGATAGACTATGTGGGTGAATTTCTGTAATTTCAAGACCTGCACGTAAACAAGCATTATATAGCGTTGTACTTACTTGACACACACCACCACCTGTCGACTCTATATATATTCCACCTGAAATTACATTAGCTTTTTTGTATCCGTTTTTTTCACTTCTTTCACCTGTTTTATTATTAAAACTAAACTCTTCTCCTGGTTTTAAAACGGTACCATCAATAGTTTTTATTGCTAATTTTATATTTTCCTTTCTTTCTTCTTTGCTACTTCCAAAATAAGTTTTAAATTCCCCTCTTTTCACTGTTTTTGCCATCAAATCAACACAACTTTCTTTTGGAATTATTTTTGTTGTTTGAATTATAAGATTTTTTTCATTTTTATTAAGTTTGTTGTATAAAATCTTACTATATAGTGCATTTTTATCCATTTTAACGCCATCCTCTTCAGGCTCTATTAAAATTTTACAACTATTATCTACAATCTTAATTACGGCATCTTTTGCACATTTTTCAACTCTTTTTGCGGTTTTTTCTACCACCTCATAAACATCTGGAAACAAGTATTTTACAGCCTGTTCTTCTCTAAAACCCATTTTTAGTAATTTATTATAAAAATCAATTTTTTCTTTTATTTCCTTGTTTATATTAACTTTTCTTAAAGAAGAAAATGTAGAGTCATTTATAGTTTGTGATTTTAAACTATTTATTTCAAAAACATACTTTTCATTTTGAAAAGCATTAACTTTAAATATATTTAAACTTTTTGTGTTTTTATTAAAAAAAAACCCACACAAAAAAAATACAAACAAACAACAAAAAGATATAATTTTGAAATATTTTGTCATTTTTTTCATATTTATAGTATGTGTAACAAAATTTTTATTATAAATAAAAGGAGTAAAATTTACTCCTTTACTTTAAATATTTTTAAATTTTTATCTTCAGCTTGATAGTATTTTTTCTTTTGATTGCTTATGGTCATATATTTTAATAAAAATATAGAGACGCTAAAACTTACAAAAGCAACTATCCACATATTAATCCTCCAAGAAAAAAGTTTCATCTCTCATTATAATTCTTCTTGTTTGGTTTAGCAGTGTTGATTTTTGATTTTTATTTGCATTTTTTACACATATATCAAACAATTTGTTTAGTATAAGTCCTATTTTTTCTACTTTTATATTTTCAAAATTATCTATTATGTCGTCACCATTAATATTTAACTCTTTTACACTAAACGGAATATTGTTTTTATTCATATAATCATATTCTTTTTGTAAAACAGCTGCTACTCGACTTCTTTTATTCAAATTTGTTTCAACTAAAACACGGTTGTTTAACAATTCTATAATCTGATTTATAACTTCCTTATTTTCTATTATAAATCTTCTTACATTATATTTACTTTCTAAACAATATTTATTAAAATTTTGACCAAGTATTATTCTCTTTACTCTATCAGTTATTTTTTTACTATACCCTAAACCCTTTTCTGTTCCCAAATTTAAATCTATATAATATTTCAAATACTCTTCATTTGCCCAAAAGTTTTTATATTTTTCCTTTGAATAAAACTTTCCTATATCGTGAAATAATGTAGACAAACGTATTTGTGGTGATGATAATTCATATGTTTTTAGTAAATGATTATATAAATTCTCTTTCTTATCTTTTTGATCAGATAACCTAATATTTTCAATGGCTGGGAAAATATATTTTAACATTCCCATTTCTCCCATTAACAATAAAGCTCTAGAATGAGATTTCTTAACATAATCCAACATAGGATAAAATGTATCACAAACTAAAATTTTATCAATTTCGTCTCTTATTTTATCTTTTGTTAAATATTTCATTTTATAAACATTATCACTTGCAGTTAAAACCGTTTGTGGATCTATATCAAAGCCTAAAGAGCAAGCATGTCTAACCATTCTTAGAATTCTTAATGCATCGTTTTTAAAAACATACTCAGGTGTTTCAATAGCCTTTATAACTCCATCTTTTAAATCCTTAATTCCATCATAAAAATCTATAAAATTTTCATCGCTAATGTCATAATAAATACAATTTACCGTAAAATCTCTTCTCTTTGCGTCTATTTTAATATCTGATATTAAATTTACAAAATTTGGCCTATGTTCGCCATTTAGACAATATTCTTCTTCTCTAAATGTTGAATATTCATATTTTTGCTCACCGAAAATATCAACCACACCAAGTGTTTGATCTTTTATTTCTGCTTTAAATTTACTACCTATAATTTTTTGTATTTCATCAGGTTTTGCGGACGAACAAATATCAATATCAGTGTTTAAATAATGCGGTATTTCTAATAATTCGTTTCTAACATATCCACCAACAATATAAAGCTTTTTACCAGCTTTTTTAAACTTTTCTGCTAATAATTTTAAATCTTCGGATACTACCATACATATTCTCCTTTAATTAAAAATGAATATCCAGTTTCTAGTTTTTTGAATTGTGTAAAAACGTGCTTTATATGCAGTTCTTTCATTATCTGATAAATTATAAATGTAACTTATATAAACTGTAACATTTGTATTATAACCTTCAAATGCGTATGTTGACAAGTTAATATCTTTATAATACCCTATT
>JAZUAE010000023.1:0-2303 GCA_045637805.1 Clostridia bacterium | reverse complement strand
AATAGTTTTAAGAACTAATCTTGAACATTTTAGTTTGAAACATGCAAATAAAATCCGTGCTCATTTACGCTAAGTAAAATCGCACGGATTTTTTCTTTGTTTCTTTCTAAAATATCCAACCTTAGTTCTTAAAACGATGGCGAGTACACGCCCCGCCTAGGGTTTTTTCTATTCTTTCTAAAATACCTAAACTATGCCGTTAGAACACTCAGGTCAACCGCTGGGATTTTTTATTTTCTTTTTATAATAATCAAACTTCAAACTAAAAATGGTTATAGTACGCCTGTTTGGGATTTTTTCTTTGTTTCTTTCTAAAATATAAAAATTTTAACCTGAGAGATATTGCATTGATTAGTTTTACTAATGAATATATATGAATAGGAAAAATTGTAGAGTTTATTTTGTTAAAAGGTGAGAAAATTTATATATTGATATGATATACTTGGAGTATAAATAAGGAGAGAGACATGGATTATAATAAAATTGGTGATTTTATAATGAATGAAAGAAAAGCAAAGAAGTTAACTCAATCAAAACTTGCAGAACAACTTTTTGTGAGCGAGAAGACTGTTTCTAAATGGGAAAATGGTAAAGGTGTTCCTGACACAAATGTACTCCCAAAGTTGTGTGAGATTCTAGATGTTAGCTTAAATGAACTTTTAAGTGGTGAAAGAGATGTGAGTGATAACCAGCCAAATGAAAAACTTTTGCTTGATATAGTAAAAGAGGTGGAACAAAAGAATAAAATCATTTGGACGTCTATGTGGGTAATTATGATTGTAAGTATGATTGCACTAATTGGAGGTCTTGCAATTGCTGCTTTTTTAATTCCTGAAGGAGTTTGGCAGCTTGTAACAATACTTGCAATCTGTATTGTGTTTTTAATCCCATGTTTTTATGCGTTAAAACTTGAAGTAAGTGTTGGTGCATACAAGTGTAAAAATTGTGGGCATAAAATTGTGCCAACATATTCAGAAGCTTTATGGGCAATGCATAGGGGAACTACGCGTTATCTAAAATGTCCTAATTGTAATAAACGCACTTGGTGTAAGAAAGTGGTGAATAAATAAAATATCAAAATAATAAAACAATCCAAGAAAATAATTCTTGGATTGTTTTATTTTCTTCTTTGTTTATTTATTTCGTATAAACAGATACTTGCAGCGCAAGCGACGTTGAGGGAATTTACATCCTCTTTCATATTTATTTTTACTAAAGTAGTTGCAGTGTCTGTATAATATTTTGATAATCCTTTAGCTTCGTTTCCCATAAGGAGTAGTGTTGGTTTAGTTAAATCGCAATCTTGAAGATAAGTGTCTGTTTGAAGTGAAGTTGCGACGATTTGAAAATTTGGAAATTGATTGCAAAGCTTAAAAGTTAATTTTTCATATTCTTTATTAGACTCTAAAAACTTAAAAGGCACTCTAAAAAATGATCCCATAGATGATGTTATTACAGCAGAATCGTATATGTCAACGGCGTGACCAGTGAAAAATATTTGGTCTACATTCATTGCATCGCAGCTTCGAATAATGGTTCCAAAATTTCCTTTCTTAGAAGGTCTATCTAGTAAAACTAAAATTGGATTTTTTGATAGAGGCACGTAGGTTTGTTGCTTCATTCTAACTATTGCAAGAAGTTCACTCATATTTTCTTTTTCTGAAAGTTTGCGCATTAAGTTTCCTGTTATGCAATAATTATATTCAGCAAGATTAAGTACAGATTTAGCCCAGTCAGACAATTTTTGATTATCTGAATATATGAATGCATAAATGTCCCAGTTGTTAGAAATGGCATCTTTAATATTTTGAGTGCCTTCAATAAAAAATAATTTTTTCTGACTTCTTTTTGTTCTATTTTCTTTTAGTGCTAAAAATTCTTGAAATGTAGCATTTTCTTTTCCGATATTGATTGTTTTCATAAATTTAGTATATCATAATATGCTAAATTTGTTAATGTTTTTTATCAATTTACTTGACAGGTGACAACTTTTTTTTGATTTTTTTCAAAATAAATGTTGACGGATAGTTTTAGGTGTGTTATTATTATGTAGTTTACTATGAAGTATTATCGCCATTTTGCCGTTTTATGTGAGTAGAATTGGTGAGATAAATTATAATTTATCTATTATTTTTTATTCAAAGTACTTTTATTTAGGGCAGTTTTGCCCACTCTTTTGTGTAAACAAACATAAATATTTTTTTGGAGGATTAAGATGAGTTCAAAAAATCTTAATGTAAAAAAAGTAAAGTATGGAAAGAGGGAGAGGTACAAATTCGGTAAGATTGACGAAGTTTTAGATA
>JAZUAE010000022.1:0-11808 GCA_045637805.1 Clostridia bacterium | reverse complement strand
AAGATTATAAGCCTTCCAAATGGGAAATCACCAAAAATGTCGCGAAATATTTTGCACAGAAATTTGTTTACGACTTGAAATCGTATGTGAAATTTTATCCTTTGATGCAAGAGACGCAATTTATTACCTATGTAGCGTGGTTTTTGCCTGGCTATGCAATTTACAAAAAAACCGGATTCGATGTCATTGCCTCTTTTTCTAAATTTGCCGCAAACCATCAAAACTTCGCCATTTTCGCGCAAAATCTCTACAATGCTATCCCAATGACTTTAGCTTCGCTTATCTACAAATATGGTCAACAAGCGTATTTTTACATGAAAAGGTAAAGGTGTTTATATGATTAAAAGAACAATATCCTTCATATTATCACTGTCATTATTGACGTGCTTAACATCACATATATACGCTTTTGATCATGTTGCGATTCCTCAAAATTTACATCTTCCTACACCTCCTTCATCTATTCAACCTCTTTCTTCTGAAAAGTCGTTTAAATCCTTTGAAGCGAAAATTAAGCCGAAAAAAGAAAAAGCTAAATTAGCTGGAACTTATTCCGGTACTTGTGGCAACAACGTAAACTGGAACTTGGACACTAGTACAGGTGTATTAACTATTTCTGGTTCGGAGGCGGCTATCTTTCGCTCTTGTTCTTTTAACTCATACCTCAGCTCTATAAAAACTGTGAATATAGGCAACGGCGTAACTTCCATCGAAGATTATGCATTTTCTAACTACAAAGCCTTGACCTCGGTGTCCATACCGAATTCCGTTACTTACATTGGCAATATGGCATTCGCCGGTTCAGGCTTAACCTCGGTGACCATTCCGGCTTCCGTCACGGAATTTTGTCCCGAAGTATTTTATGAGTGCCTTAGCTTAGATTCAGTAACTATAGAAAAAGGAGTCACTTCCATTGGCGATTGGGCATTCTCCGGCTGTAAAGGCTTGACTTCCATTTCAATACCGAATTCCGTCACTTCCATTGGCTATGAGGCATTCTTCTACTGCTCAGGCTTAACCTCGGTGACCATTCCGGCTTCCGTCACTTACATTGGCGATGAAGCATTTTCTTATTGCCTCGACTTAACCTCGGTGACTTATAAAGGGAAAAATGACCCAGTTGACCCAGTTGCTCAATCTCCGAACTTTTTTAGAGCTTGTAAAAAGCTGTACTGTTTATTAGTACCAACATCATATACTTCCAATACTTTTTGCGGTCACCCAGTGGTAAAAGGAAATGCTTGTCCTGCTCCAACACCATCAGTGTCTAGAAGTCCAACGCCTTCACGTAGTCCTTCACCTTCACCTTCACCTTCCAGAAGTCCTTCACCTTCGCCTTCCAGAAGTCCTTTACCTTCGCCTTCCAGAAGTCCTTCACCTTCGCCAACACATAGGATAAAAAATTGGTTCATTGATAATGTTGCGTGGATGGCTCCGACATTTTCTATTGCTGTCTCGGCAATCGGTTTGTTGCTCAAATATAACGACGTAAAGAATTTTTGTTTATCGCACTGCCATTGTTGCCATAAAAAATGTGAAACCTCGGAACAACAGCAACTAGATACAAACCTACTTTAATATTTCAGAGTACTTCATAGTTATAAAAAAATCACCTCGGCTATTGCGCCCAGGTGATTTTCTTTCTAATTCCGTATTTTTTACATTTTCTGAAATATGTAGTTTTAGATAAGCCTGTTGTTTTTAGTGCCTCTGTTAAGGACATCTGTCCGTTTTGCCACATCTTAGTGATATGAAAAAACGTATCTCCAACTTCAATCGGTTTTCTTCCTTTATATTTCCCCGCTGCTTTTGCCAATGCTATACCTTCCCTTTGCCGCTCTAAAATCGTTTCACGCTCAAATTGACTTAATGCACCAAATATATTCAGCATTAATTTTCCCTGCGGAGTTCTAGTATCAATGCTTTCTTTTGCACTAATTAACTGAACACCCTTTTTTTCAAGCGCCTCAACAATTCGGAGTAAGTCTTTTAAATCCCTACTTATGCGGCTAAAGCTTTCAATTATTAGTTCGTCCCCATCACGAATATAAGCCATCATTTTTTTAAAATTAGTACGATCTATGTCTTTCCCGCTTGATTTATCCATAAAAATTTTCTCAACGCCCATTTCATTTAATAAGGCTTCTTGTCTAGCAGGGTTTTGATCAATCGTACTTACTCTTACATATCCAACCTTCATAAAAAAACACTTCTTTCATAAAACTTTCGGTAATCGCTGTTATGCGGATACCGTAGTTAGAAATAAGTGTCGTATAAATATCCTATTTTGTTGACAGAATTACCAAAATGGATTATACCATTTATTTGGCACTTTTGTCAAGATTTTCTTTGGGTGTACCCTATTGATACCCAGCAAAATATTCTTTCCCGCGTATTTTAATTTTAAAAAAGGAATTATTGCCGGATTCATTATTATTAAAGGATTCATTATTTTTATGAGTAATATAATAATAGTATCCAACTGAAACTATCGAACCAAGAGTAAAAACAGCTGCAATTAAATTTTTATTAGATACTTGCCTTTTTACTTTTCGCTTTTTTCTTTTTGCTTTATGGATCTTATCCTTTTTTTCTTCAGATTTTGATTCTAAGTTATTTTCTGCATTGGTATTTATTTCTATATGCGGCTTTTCTGCAAAGCTAACATTCCTTAGTGGGCATAATAAAAAAGTCAGAGATAAAAAAAGTGCAATAAATCTTTTCATATTATCACCTCCTAAAAACTAAAATCCTTGCCAACATAAAAAGATCCACTCTTTTAAAGGTGATTCTTAACTTAATTTGTATAAAAAAAGCAACCTCATTATGAGGTCGCTTTTATCTTTTAAATTAAGCACCAAAACAATTCTCTGGAATTCCTATAATTAGTTTCAACGCTCCTATAGCCGACGCCACCAACGCTGGTAGTTTCCATATTTCTTTCCCGTTGACAGTAACTTCATAAAAGTAGTAGGCAATAGCTTCAAGTCCAAATGCTGAAATAGCTTCTACAACAAGTGGCGCCGCATAATAAACAGCAAATCCACCAGCAATAAGTGTAGCAATTCCTGCTAGGCAATCACCTAAATCTTGATCATTTGATACCAAGCCTTCTTTTGCATTTGTATCTAACCTATACTTTATAAAACCTTTGATTTTATTATTAATATCTAAGATAATAGCTTCACCATTATCTTTTTGTAGACCAAAATAGTCTTTTTCTTTTACAACTCGTTCACCTGGTTTTAAGCGATATTCTCCCCTGTTTAATTTCTGAAAATCACTATTGCTATCAATTCTATTAATTGAAGGTCTTTTATAACCATGTGGGGAACTTGCTGATACTGGAATTCCTGTTGAACCTATAAATAGAAATGCCAATACACTGGATACTAACTTTTTCATTGTAATCAAACCTTCTTTACAAAATACTTCATGCTCATTATATCACTTTAAATTCCAAAAATATACATTTTTTGAAAATTTTCCCTTTTGCATAAAATTTTTGTTAAACTAAGGTTTAGATATGTATTCACTGTACGTTTTCTTGATTCCCTCTAACTCTTTGTCGGTGACTAACTTAGTCGATAGCGTACATCTGCAATTAATATCAAATCCAGCTTTACCAGATTGAGATGGAGCTAACGCCTTTGTTCCTTCTGAAAGAAAATAATAGTTCATTGGAGCACTTACACCCTCTAATATAACATGGTTATAACTGCCCTTTGCTTTCTTTCCTATACCTCTTTTGGGCCTTACTCGCTCATCTTGTGCGGTGTGCCAAATTTTGATCAACCGATACCCTGAACCTTTTAATTTTTCGTCCATAGCAACATTCGCGTCATTATGTCCGGCTTCAATAACTCTATGTGATTCAGTGCGAGCTATACGAACAGACTTTTTATAATCACCATCTAAAGATTTAGATATCCGCTTTGCTACTGTAGTATACCTATCACCATTTAATAACCCTGTATTTACTTCCCTTTTTATGTTATAGATGATCTCTTTTCTGTTTTTTTCAAGAGTATCTTTTAGTGTTAATTTAGGAATAGGATTTTCGACAGCACTCTTAATAACTTCTGGCGTTGTTCCTTGCACACCATCTAAGACTTGATGTAAGACTAAATTACTGCCAGCTGCCATTTTAACCGCTTGTATAGAACCGTCATACATAGCCTGGTATGCATTCTCCACCGTCTTTGTTATTTCACTTGAAATTTGAGGCGAAATACCACTTAATTTTTCTTCGACTTCCTCGATAAATCTCGCATAATAACCGTATTGCTGGAGGGTAGCATACGTTAATTTATCATCAATCGCATAATTGATATATACGTCTGATAAAAATAATTTAATTTCCGCAAGTATCTGTTTATAAATCTTTCTGATCTGTTTTTCAGCCGATACAGAGCGGTGCTTTTCAATCTTCCTTAGTTGCCTAAGTAATTTATCGAGTTCAGTATTGTCAAAATTCATAATTCCCCCCTTAAAAAAAGAAAAGAGCCCATATAAATGGACTCTAAACGTATACAAAATTTCAAAAACAATAACAAATAAACAAAAATAAATAAACAAGGATGTTGTCGATCACATTATAGCACACATTATGTAATTCGGTCAACTTTTTTTAATGTTTATCCGTACAATCTGTGTTTTCATATTACTTTTTTTCATTTTCTAGATTATCTTCATCTTCTGGAATGGAAGTATCAAGATCAGGTATCTCATCTTTTTCTTCTTCTAGTACTTCTAAAGCATAATCTACATCATCTACACAACTTAAAGTTTCCCAAACTATTCTTCGGGGCAGCCCTGCGGCTAACAAAGCTGTAGCTGTCTCTGCTTCGCCCGCTAAGTCAGCCGGGAAATTCCGCTTGCAGCTAATATAACATTGGAGTGGATCAACAGCTAATCGTTTTTTCTTCCAGCTGCTAGCAAGCAATTTGAACATATACACAGCTGCACTATTAACTTTCGCTTCAAACATGGAACATTTAGTTTCTAAGCCTATTAAACGGAATTTTAAAGCTATACCTGAGCTTGTCCCGTATGTTTCATCTGGATTAGATAAATTAGGCGTTTTACTAAACCTATAAATATTATTTTCAAGTCGATTTAATTTATTTTCTATAAAAGAATCATTCACATCTTTTGTAAGGAAATAAACCTTACCATTCCCTGTACCATTAAAGAATTTAATAGCCCCGGTAGCTTGCGCTTGCTTCATATCCTCATCTGTCATATTGACATTTTCAAAAACCATATAAGCATTTGCAAAACTTTCGATCTCATTAGTACTATCACTTAAAATCTTGTCATATGCGTCAATTAAACTAATTACTTTTTCCGCTGAACCTAGTAACTCACTATTTTTCGGTATTCCCTGTAGTGGACAATAATCAAATAAGTGCATTCTAGGCTCGCTAACCTGCCTTAGAGCTCCGACATATCCTTCATACTCAATAATGTGTTTATCATCATAGAATTCCGCTTTGACGATCTCAGTGTCATTCAGGTCAATATACGTATAATATCTAATAGCATAAGATGGTTCAGTCATATCATTTTTATACAGAATTATAGTTTCGTAAGGAGGAAGAATTTTAACCCTTTCGTTTCCTTCTTCATCAATATAAAAAAGCCGCCCGGCATATTCGGCAGCTGTTGCGTATTTAGTCATAGCCATATCATGGTCATACATATTATTTAAAGTGACAAAATCACTTAATACTTTGGAGGCTGCTTCAACCGCTTGATCTGAACCTGTATCACTTTCACTTTCGTCTGTTTTGCTATAGCTATATGAAAAAGGTTTTCCGGCAAAATAACCTACTTCAACATCTACTATTTCCCCGTAAAAATCATTCGCAAGCTTGTTGTTAATAGGTTTGTCTACTTCAAATCTTGGTATCCTAGAATAAATAGGCACATCAATATCCATTGTATTATATCTACCCCATAAATGCTTAGTATGATACGCATTCAATTGGTGCCGCTCTACAATTCTATTGACAAGCGCTGTAGTAATTCCTGATTGTTCAATTTCTTCTAATTCTGCGGAGTAGTCTGGATATCTATTTAGTTTTGTTATTGGCATTTTTTCTACACCTCTTTTGCTTTCTTTCTAAGTAATTATGTATTTTTCGATCAAAAATAGGCTTACCATCTGAAATAGTAAGCCCGCATTTATAGCAAAATGTTACGTCATTCCACTTCTCAAATAGGTGTTTACAGGCCATTTCAGTTTCCTCACATTCTACTAATAAAATCTTTTGCCAGCTGTTGCTGCTGTATTTTCAATAAGATTAGAGCAAGCATAACGTAAACAGTCTAGTAAATGGTTATTTATATCAGCAGGAACTTCTAAAGCATTTCCGTCTTTATCCTCTTGCCAATGATACTGAGATATCTCATTAATGAAATTTTGACATCTTAAATCAATGATTATTTCATACCTTTGTAAAAACTTGATTCCATGCAAAATAGAGTCAGCACCCTTCTTTACGGGTACGACTCTTAATCCTAACTGATTCATTTCATGAATAGAGCGGGGCTCTGCACAGTCTGCAAATATGTATTGAGAATTCGATATTCTATTTTTTATATCCGCTGTAAATTCAGGTATCGTTATACCACGTCGGTATATTTCATCAAGTACGTAAATAATCTTTTTATCGTTGTCTACGTGAATTTTTAAAAAGGCATTTGGATCATTCCAGCCAAAGTCCACGCCACAAAGGATATTATCAAACATATGCATTTGATTGCTTAAATCAGCTGTTTTCCACTTCTTATAAATAATCTTACCTAATACTCCCCAATTGCCATTTAAATAAACGTCAATATAATATGGGTCTGTTTCGCTTTCTAATAAGTCTACATCATCTTTAGTTAGATACTTATTATCCCTGTATGTAGTCTTTAAAATCAGCTTATTTTTATCTTTGTAGAGATTCTTGGTTTCGTCCCAACAATCTTGAAAAAATTCTTTATAAATCCATGAGGTTTTTAAAACGGGGTTGAATGATAGAGTAATAATTTTTGCGGTTTCGGATATACCACGTAAACGCTTTTGAAGCTGCTTAAAACCATGATAAGAGGTTTCAGTCGCTTCTTCTATCCAAACGTGCTCTAATATACCATTTCTCGGTGATATCGACTTTAAACGCTCTGTATCAAATAATCCAGTAAACATGATCTGCTTACCATTATGTAAGTTAGTAATAATCATTTCTTGGTTATTAATATGGTACATATCCATTACGCCCATGTTGTTTATCGCTTTTAATATTTCATTGAAGCAAGACTTTCTAATTGACGTTGCCGATTGCCTACAAATTAAATAATTCGCTCCCCTTAAATTATTAATTACACACCGCTGACTTAAAAAATAACTTTTACCGCTTGAACTTCCACCAAAGTATACCTGTAGACGCTGCGTTGCATTTATATAATCGAAATAAACTGGGTTTATGTTAATGTCTACGTTAATATCACTCACACCCTTGCCAAACTAGTATCAAAATAATTATAATTTTTAGAACTTTTTGTTTAATCATACAAAATTTGCTATAATTCTAAAACAGAAATTACAATCATTCAAAATGTGTTATAATATGTATGCAGTTAAGAAAAGAGGTGAATTATTATGAAGGCACTATCTCTAAAACCTGAGTGGGCACACCTAGTTTTGATTGATGAAAAAGATATTGAATATCGAACATGGCAAACAAAATATAGAGGTGATCTACTAATTTGTAGTAGCCAGGCACCAAAAAAGAAAGGTACTATAGCTGGTCACGCTCTATGCGTTGTCAATTTATATGATATAACCTACGATGAAATAGAAGATATCTACGAATGGCATATAAAAGATGTACGACCTATCAAACCATTTCACGTAAAAGGTAAACTTAATATTTATGAAGTTGATGATTCATTGATTGAATATCTACCAACCGAAGATTTACCCGACGAAGAAGCGCAAGAACTATATGAAAAATATTTTCAACCATTACTCACTTAATCGCATAAGTTTATCGACGGTTAAGTATTCCTCACTGAGCGGCGTATTTATCATTTGATAAAACGCTGCTTTTTGTTGTTCATCTTCAAATACAATTATTGAATACCAATTTATATTATTTTTTTCTTCCATTCTTTCTTTGCTGGCGGCTCTGGCTGCTTTAACCTCTGCAAGACCTGTTTTTATTTCATCAGTTTCTGGCGTTTCAAATAAATCAGTGAACCGATCATCACCGTCAAACATGAAATCAACATCTAACTTTGAAAATCCCATTTCATCAAAGTTAATATTCATATCGAGATTCATTTCTGCTAATTTCTCTAAATCCCAATCACCCTGCATAGAGGGGTTATTTAAATGCACATTTAGGATAGCTTCCTCTTTTTCGTCTACATCAATGACACATACATCAAGAGAATAGTTTTTGCTGCGTTCTAAGCTATCAAGCTGCTCTAAACGTTGATGTCCACCTACAAGGTTACCTGTTCGTTTATTCCATGTAAGAGTAGATACAAGGCCATGCTTTTGTAAGCCATCTTTTAATCTCTTTTTTGCCTCTTTACTCATTATGCGAGGGTTATATTCAGCATTTTTTATATCTTCCCTTTTTATCGTTTCTATCGTGAATTTTTGATACTTACTATTTGCCATACTTTTCAAACCTTTCTACCCCCGCTCCAATAAAAGGGTATACTTTTAAGATTTTTTCATAGTCTTTTGGGTAATGTTCCTTAATTACAGCTACTTCACAGCCTGCTAAACTACGAAAAGAAAAGCCCAGCTTTTTTTGCTCTGGACTTAGATATAATTTCTTATATTTTAAATACTGCAATACATCATTCTTTTTCCAATAAGCGAGCGGGTAGAATCGCCCTCTTTTGTAGTCGATACTCCCGCTATTTTTGATCATTGCATTACGTACAATACTATCAGCGCACCGTTCACCTGCTGCTATCCAGCGAAAGCCTGTATGCTGCCTTAAATATTCGTATGTATCATTGATTGTAACTACTTCTACATTGTCGTCAAACATTGTAAAACTTCCGTATTTCAGAAACTCTGATACCTCGAAATGAGGCAACCGAATGATTTCAGTATTATATTTGTTCTCATACCATCTCAACATTTTTTCCTGGAATTCAAGACCGGGTACAAGGTACATAAAAAATGGTTGTACGTTCTTAAAATACTTAAAACACAAATCTAAAGTAACTATGCTATCCTTACCGCCACTAAAACCGACAATAACGCTATCAGTTACCTTAGACTGTGTTTTAATAGGGTCAAATAAGAGATTACTCACTTAATTAACCCCCTTTTCCGCCGAGGGACTTTCTTCTTCTTGCAGCAGCGCCAAGAGCTCCAGACTGTGCAAAAGCTCTTGCTGATGTTCGAGCTGATTTTCTAAACCGAGACGCTGCGCTACCTCCACCAGATACTCTAGCTATAGCTTGTTTAAGTGTCGCCATACTCTCTCACCTCCTTTCATTGTTCCTGTTCAATTTCTACACCGCTTGCCGGTTTTATATTAAATACAATAGTTTTATCCTGTTCATCTTTACCGGCTGCGGCCTGTTCTTTTCTAAATTCAAATTCTGCTTTTTGTAAATCAAGCTCAATTTTATTTTCTTTAAAGAATTCGCCACCATATACTTTTAGAGCGTAAATAATAGCTGTGATGTTTCCGTCTTGCACCTGTTTCATTAGTGCATTTTGTGCAAAACTCACAACATACTCACGTCCTTTTTTGATAGCAGACTTAAAGTCATTATGTTTTTTGGCTAATCTGGTTATTTGACGATCTGACAGCCTTATTTCATCATGACTTCCTATCTCTGTTTTATTGAGCCCTTGCATAGATAAAGAGCGTATCAAAGCTAATTTTTCATCTAATTCTCCCCGTTCACGCCATTCTTCAACTCTATCTTTTTTAGGCATAGAATTATTCACCTCGCATAAATTTAAGTCTTTCTAGATATCCTAAAATTTCTCTATATGCTGTTGTATCATTAATTGCTATTCGGTTTCTTAACTCATCCGCTTTTTTCATATTGATCAAGGTCATATCATATAAAAGTTTTACACAGTTATTTAAACGTAAATTAAACGTATTCAATTTACAAACCTCCTAAAAACAGAAAAAGCAACTCTAAAAAATAGAGCTGCTTTTCGTAGTATTTATATTTAAAGAGAAAGGTATTATGAAAAAAGTAAAAAAATTATATTTATCCTGCTTTATTTTACAGTACTAAATGGACTTTGTCAAATTATTTCAAAGCCAAATAATACAAAATGTGTTCTAGTAATTAATTTTTTATCTTTTCCGCTCCGTAATCATTTACAGTAAGCTCATTGTATCTTTTTACGAGTTTTTTTACGGCTGAATATTGAATTTGATAGATTTTAAAAATTGGTTCAAAATCTATCATTCTAGCGTAATTAAGAGGCGTGATACCATTTGACATATAAATGATTAACTCCCGCTCTATGTCTGATAAGTCAGTTGTTTCAAAGACAGATAAGTACAGTTCTTTTTCTTTAACTAAATTCTCATATCGTTCCTTGTATTTTAAATGCTGCAAAGTAAATGTTTCGATTTTGCTAACCTTGACATTAGTTTGGCAAGGAGGGACTAGAGAAATTTTATTTGTGAGCGGGAAATAATGCTCCTTTAAGGTTAACTCTATTGAGCGAATACGATCAGTAAAATGCGACCAGTTTCTAATAATAACTATAGCTTCTTTTTCAAGTGCTTCCATGCGCCACGCTCCCATTCTAAGTTGATAAAAAGACTTCAATGCGAGGGTTTGATTTATCAATAAAAAACAGGTCTGTAAAGCCAGTTATGTTGTTCCACCCGTCATTATCAATAACGTTGCAATTAACAAGTGCGTCTTGAAAAACTTTATGGAAATAACCAGATATGTTATCTAAATCTCTTTTTTTATTTTTACAATAAAATCTGTATTCTATGTGAATAGGTTCTTTAATGTGAATTCCTTTAAGCTGCAATTTAATGAACATTGAAATAAGATACTGAGATTCTTTTTTCATCTTATTTCCGACGTGAGGGTTTGATCTATTGGCAAAAATAAATTCATTTAAAGACGGGAATTCGCCCTTAATAACTACTTTATAAACCACGTGAACACGCCTTCGCTGGTTTAAAGAAATTACATTTTTTATTTTTGCAGATCAACTCGGTTAAAACGCGGCATTTTCCCCCATTATAAGCAAAACAATCTTTACGCTGTGTTGGACTTTCTAAAAGGATATTAAACGTTTCGCGCATGGTGTCCAATTCTGTAAATCTACTTTTGATAGCTTGGCAAGTAGACTGTTGTTTATCTCTGTTTTCTGATTCAAAAGCAATAATACAATTTTCAATAGCTTGGCTTAGATCATAACAAAAATCTCTGTAGTAATTGAGTTCCTCTCTAAAACCGTACTCATTTAGTCTCTCCTGGGCAATTTCTTTAATTCTGTTATCCAAAATAAACACCTCATTCAAAAATATATTTAAATTTCAGTTTTAAGACACTTTTTACGTTAGGTGACAAACTTATATCTCTTTAAATAAAAAACTTAAAATAGGTGCTATAGAATTAAAAATAGAGCTATATTTATGCTTCTCTTACTTTTTCCCTTGTTTGTTCCACTTACAAATTCCATAAATTATAAGCGTTGTGATCATTAGGGTATGCAATACTAGTAATCTCATAGCCGCTCCTTTAATGAAATTAAATAAACTGACTTTCATTTAGCGTTTTTAACCTGTA
>JAZUAE010000021.1:0-69442 GCA_045637805.1 Clostridia bacterium | reverse complement strand
TTCGCATGAACTCCAGGAATAACTGGTCTACGTTCCATTGCGCACTTTTTGCTAAGGCATCTGTCGCCTTTCAAAAATAGTTTTGTACCTTCTCTTCTGCACAATCTGCAGTCTGCGTCAATATACTTTGCCATTTTTCCTCTCCTTATACTCTTCTACGTTTTGGTGGACGACAACCATTGTGGGCAAGTGGTGTTACATCACGGATAAGTGTAACTTCCATATCTGCGTTAGCTAAGCTTCTGATAGCATTTTCTTTTCCAGAACCTGCACCTTTAACATAAACTTCAACAGATTTAACACCGTAAAGATCTCTTGCAGCTTTAGCAGCTTTTTCAGTTGCTTGACCAGCAGCAAATGGTGTGCTTTTTCTGCTACCTTTGTAGCCGAAACCACCAGCACTAGCAGATGTAAGAGCGTTTCCGTTAACATCTGTTACAGTTACGATAGTGTTGTTAAAAGATGATTGTACGTGTACAATACCCTTTTCAACGTTAGTCGTAATTTTACGTTTCTTTGTACTTTTAACTTGTGCCATCTATTTTGTCTCCTTATTTCTTCTTGATAGAGCTCAATCTTGGGCCCTTTCTTGTACGAGCGTTACTACGAGTACTTTGACCACGAACAGGCATACCTTTTCTGTGTCTAATACCACGGTAACAACCGATTTCCATTAAATTTTTAATATTCATGGCAACATCTCTCTTAAGGTCACCCTCAACAACGAGATTTTTATCCATGTATTCACGAATTTTGTTTACATCTGCTTCAGTTAAATCCTTAACTCTTGTACTAGGATCTATTTTAGTAGCAGCTAATATTTTGTTAGAAGTAACTCTTCCAACACCGTAGATATAAGTAAGACCTATTTCTACTCTTTTTTCATTTGGTAAATCTACACCAGCAATACGTGCCATTTTTATCCTCCACACGAATTTTTTTTAGAATTTTTAGATTTTTTAATTTATATTTACATCTTGTTTACAAGAACCAGAGTTCTTTGCCGCGAAACAAGACGATTATTTTCAAAATTAACCCTGAACTTGTTTATGTTTTGGGAACTTACTGCAAATTACTCTAACTTTTCCATTTCTCTTGATAACCTTGCAATTTTCGCAAATAGGTTTAACACTTGGTCTAACTTTCATAATTGTTCTCCTCTTTTTACTTCTTTCTCCAAATTATTCGACCTTTAGTTAAGTCGTAAGGACTCATCTCTAAACTAACTGTATCCCCTTCATAAACATGGATAAAATTCTTCCATAATTTACCTGAAAGGTATGCGGTAATGATGTGTCCATTAGATAATTTAACCTTAAAAGTCGCCCCCGGCATTGCTTCAACAACTACGCCTTCGGTTTCAATAACATCATCTTTACTCAAAACTAATATCCTCCGTCTTTGTTAAAATTTCGACTCCATCTGTTTTGATTAGTACGGTGTTTTCGTAATGTGCAGATGGCAGACCGTCCATTGTGCGACAATCCCAGCCACGAAGCTTAATATTTCTTAGCCCCATGTTTATCATAGGTTCTATCGCTAAAGTCATACCACTCTTTAGAACCATACCTGTTCCTTCCACGCCTACGTTGGAAATGAATGGATCTTCATGCATTTGTCTGCCAATACCATGACCACCCATTTCACGGACCACACCATAGCCGTGACGCTCAGCACAACGCTGAATTCTAGCCCCAATATCTCCAAGTCTACTTCCTTCTTTAAGTCCATCAATAGCCTCAAAGAAACATTGTTTTGTGACTCTTATGAGTTCACTTTTTTCTGGGCTTACTTTTCCTATCGGAATAGTTCTAGCGGCATCTCCCTGCCAGCCCTTATAGCTACACCCAACATCAACACTTAAAATTTGTCCTTCTTTGAGCACATCACTGCTACTTGGAAAACCATGTACTACTACATCATCAATAGATGCACATATTGTTCCAGGAAAGCCTTCGTAATGTAAAAATGTTGGTTTTGCTCCTCTAGATTTTATATGGTTATATGCGAGTTTGTCAAGTTCTAGCGTAGAAATTCCCGGTTTAGCTTTTTTTTCCAAAAGTTCAAGAACTTCAGCCACAATCTTTCCAGCAACGCGCATACACTCAATTTGTTTATTGTCTTTAATTGTTATCATATCTTTATCGCTTCCAAAATATCTTCTGAGACCTTATTTATTTCTTGATCTCCATCAATAACTAAAAGCCTTGGGTCATTCTCATAGAATTTAATAACTGGCAATGTTTGATTTTCAAAAACTTCAAATCTTTTTTTAATCGAATCAATGTCATCATCAATCCTTTGAACTATTTCCCCACCACAACTCTCGCAAGTTGTGTCCTTATACGAGTCTATGTGATAAGAGATACCACACTTTTTGCAAATCCTTCTACCGAGCAGCCTATTAATAACTTTCTTCGTATCAATCTTGATATAAATAATTTTATCAAACTGAACACGTTTCTCAATAGCCTCTGCCTGCTCAGTTGTTCGTGGAAAACCGTCTAAGATAAAACCATTTTTACAATCGTCTTGTCTTGCTCTTTCCTCGAACAACTTTAAGGTGAGTTCAATCGTTATTAATTTACCGTTATCTACAATATCCTTGATATTATAAGGATCACCATTAGCGATAGTTTCGCGAATTAAATCCCCCGTAGAGATATGTGGAATTGCATACTCTTTTGAAATAACTTTTGCCTGAGTTCCTTTACCGGCACCAGGCGCACCAATTAATAATACTTTCACGTGGTTCTCCTATAAGATATTTCTATGACGTTTCATCATAAGTTGAGCATCAAGTTGAGTGTTAAATTCAACAGCTGTACTTACAACAATAAGCATACCAGTTGCAGTAAATGCGCCGATAAGGTTAAGTGAGTTTCCAGCGATAAGTTCAAACAATACGCTTGGTACAATCGCAATAAATGCAAGGAATAAAGCACCAAACAATGTTATTCTCTTAGAAACTTTTGTTAAGTAATCAGCAGTTGGTTTACCAGCTCTAATACCAGGAATAAATCCACCACGTTGTTGTAAATTTTGGCTAACATCTACTGGATTAAATTGAATTTGAGCATAGAAGAATGCAAAGAATAAAATTAATAATCCAACCAAGATGCTGTAAATTACTCCACCTGCACCAAGGTATTCATAGTAGAATTTAGCGAACCAACCCGATTCACTTGTCACGCCACAAAGTTGCATGATAAGGTTCGGGAATGTAATGATTGCCGTAGCAAAGATAATAGGCATAACTCCACTAGCGTTAACTTTCATAGGAATGTAAGAAGATTGACCTCCATACATTTTTCTACCTTTTACTTGTTTAGCATATTGAACTGGAATTTTCCTCTCTGCCATATCGACAAAGCAAATTAATGCAAATATTACGAACGCAAGGACTAAGAAACCAAGAAGTTCAAATATTGCACTTGTTACACCACTGAAGATGCTACCAATAACATCAACAAGTGATATACCGAATGTTGAAATGATACCTACAAAGATTATTAATGATGTACCATTACCAAGACCTTGTTCTGTAATTCTATCGCCGATCCACATAGTAAGTGATGTACCAGCAACAAGAACTAAAACAATCAAGGTTGCAGTTAACCATTTTAATTCTTCTCCGAAGATTGGAGAAATTAAATCCATACCAAAACCAAACACGATACCAACACCTTGAGCTATTGCAAGAACAAGAGCTACGATTTTAGTAATAAGATTGATTTTTTGTCTACCCTCATCGCCTTGTTTAGAAAGACGTTCAAGAGCTGGAATACCAACGGTTAAAAGTTGAACGATAATAGACGCATTAATATAAGGTGTAACACCCAAAGCAAAGAATGCACCATTTGCTAATGCACTACCTGTAATCGCATTCAAAAGTGAAAGGATTCCCCCATCACTAGTTGCGCTAGCATATACTTCAGGAGCAAGTCCTGGTACCGTAATGTGACAACCGAGTCTATAAATTAATAACAAAAGAACTGTTATTAAGATCTTTTTTCTTATGTCAGGATTTTTAAATGCTTCTGCTAGGGTTTTAAACATTATAACACCTCGATAGTTCCACCAGCTTGTGTAATTTTATCACTAGCTGATTTTGTAAATTTAGCAGCTTTAACTGTTAAAGCCTTTGTTAATGTACCATTTCCAAGTACTTTAAGTCCGAAAGGTGCAATTTTAGAAATCACGCCTTTAGATTTAAGCATATCTGCTGTAATAACTGTACCCTCTTTGAATTGTTCAAGAGTTGATACGTTAATTGTAGTATACTCTTTTCTGTATATGTTTGTAAAGCCACGTTTTGGAAGTTGACGAATGAGAGGCATTTGTCCACCTTCAAATCCTGGTCTTACACCACCACCAGAACGAGCGTTTTGACCCTTATGACCTTTTCCTGAAGTCTTTCCAAGACCAGAGCCGATACCACGACCAAGTCTTTTTACAGTCTTACGAGAATTAGGTGCAGGTGATAATTCGTGTAATTTCATAAATTTTCTCCTTACTTAACTTCTTCTACTTTAACTAAGTGCTTTACAACGAAAAGCATTCCTCTAACAGCTGCGTTATCAGGTTTGATAACCTCTGCGTTAATTTTGTTTAAGCCAAGAGCAACAAGTGTTTTTTGTTGTTTAGCAAGTCTGCCAGCACCACTCTTAACAAGAGTAATCTTAAGGCTTGGACCTGCTTTTTTCTCTTTCTTAACAGGAGCTTTAACTTCAACAGGAGTGTTAACAGCTTCAGAAGCTTTAACTTCTTCTACTTTTGGAGCCGCTGTTTTCTTTGTTGTAGTTTTAGCTGTAGTTGTTTTCTTAGCTACAGTTGTTTTAGTAGCTGTTGTTTTCTTTGTTTCTGCCATTTTATGTTACCTCGCCCCTAAATTTCTTCCACTTTCTTGCCACGAAGTCTAGCGATTGTTTCAGCACTTCTGAGTTTGCTAAGGCCATCAAATGTAGCTTTAACACAGTTAGCAGGGTTGTTAGAACCGTAAAGTTTTGTAGTGATATCTCTGATACCAGCAAGCTCAACAACGTCACGAACAGCACCACCGGCAATAACACCAGTACCTTCTTTAGAAGGCATCATGATAACTTTAGTTGTTTCGAATACACCGATAACCTCATGAGGAATTGTTGTACCCTTAAGCTCTACAGAAATCATGTTCTTCTTAGCTGCTTGTGTAGCTTTGTCAATAGCAATAGTAACTTCAGTTCCCTTGCCCATGCCAACACCCACTTTACCGTTTCTGTCGCCAGCAACTACAAGTGAGTTGAAACGCATTTTACGACCACCTTTAACGGTTTTAGAAATACGGTTAACATTAACCATTTTCTTATCGATACCGTCATTTTGTCTGTCGCTATCTTTTCTTTCGCGTCTTTGTCTAGGCTCGCGTTTAGAGTCCTTATTTTCAACATTAAATGTGCGAGTTTTCTTTTCTTTAACTTGTTCTTGTGGAACATCAACTACGATATTTTCAATGTCTGCCATACGTCCTCCTAAAACTCAAGTCCAGCTGATCTAGCGCCTTCAGCAAGCTGTGCAACACGGCCTGTGAAAATGTATCCGCCACGATCAAAAACGACTTTTTTAATTTTTAATTTTTTAGCTTTAGCGCCTATTTCAGCACCAACTATATAAGCCTGCTCATTCTTTGTCTTACCAGCAATCTTAGATGCTAGGGCTTTCTCTAATGTAGAAGCACTGCAAAGAGTTTTTCCTGTTTCATCATCAATGATTTGTGCATAAATATGAGCAGTAGAACGATAAACATTAAGTCTAGGTCTTTCAGATGTACCTTTTAATGTAAATCTGATTCTATCATGTTTATTCTTTCTCATTGTGTTCTTATCAATTTTGTTAAACATAACTATCTATTCACTCCTTATTTTTTTGCACCTTTCTTGATTTCTTTTCTTCTAACTTCTTCATCTGTGTAGAAGATTCCATATCCGTGATATGGTTCAACAGGTTTAATTGCTCTCAAATCTGCTGCGAATTGACCAACTCTAGTTTTATCAATACCAGAGATTTCAACTGTAGTAGGATTTGTGCAAGTACATGTAATGTCTGATGGAATCTCAACGTTAACTGGGTGAGATAATCCAATGTTAAAAGTTATTGTGTTGCCAGAAATTGCAACTTTATAACCAACACCTTTTATTGAAATTGATTTCTTAAAGCCTTCTGTTACGCCTTTTACCATGTTGCTAAGAACTGCTCTATACATACCATGTTTAGATTTAACATCACGAGCTTCTGAAGTTCTCTTTAAAATGATGCTGTTTTCACCTTTTTCGATAACGATGCAAGGATCTACGAATTGTCTAAGAGCGCCTTTTGGACCAGATACAACAACGATGTTTTCGTCACTGCGGTCAACGTTTACGCCATTAGGTAATATAATAGGTTCTCTACCAATACGACTCATAGCTACCCTCCTTACCAAATGTAGGCGATAACTTCGCCACCAATTCCAAGTTTTCTAGCATTTTTATCAGTCATAACACCTTTTGGTGTAGAAACGATGGCAATGCCAAGGCCATTTAAAACCTTTGGAAGATCAGCTACACCAGCGTAAACTCTAAGACCAGGCTTAGAAATTCTCTTTAAACCAGTAATAACTTTTTCTCCATTAGGACCATATTTTAAATTGATAACAAGGTTTGTAAAAATGCCATCTTTTTTCTCTTCAAAGCCGTTGATGTATCCTTCGTCAAGTAAGATTTGAGCGATAGCTCTCTTCATGCTTGAAGTTTCAAGTTCAACAACAGTCTTCTTTGTTACTTGAGCATTTCTAATTCTTGTTAATAAATCTGCGATAGGATCGTTTACCATTTTTCATTCCTCCTATTACCAACTAGCCTTCTTAGCACCTGGGATTTCACCCTTGTAAGCTAAGTTTCTAAAGCATATTCTGCAAATTCCATACTTTTTAAGTACAGCATGAGGTCTTCCGCAGATAGAACATCTGGTATACTCACGAGTAGAATACTTTTGTGGTTTTTGTTGTTTATTAATCATTGATTTTTTTGCCATTATATCCCCCTTACGCTTTGAAAGGCATACCCATTGCTTTAAGCAATGCTCTAGCCTCATCATCGGTTTTGGCTGTTGTTACAAAGCATACATCCAAACCACGGATTTTCTCAATTTTATCATAGATGATTTCTGGGAAAATTAATTGTTCCTTAATACCATAAGCATAGTTACCTTTGCCATCAAAAGCATTAGGATTTAATCCTCTGAAGTCTCTAACACGTGGAAGTGCGATTGACATAAATTTATCAAAGAACTCATACATTCTTGTACCACGAAGAGTAACTTTAGCACCAATCTTCATACCTTCACGAAGTTTGAAGTTTGCGATAGATTTACGAGCTTTTGTTACAACTGGTTTTTGACCAGCAATAAGACCAAGTTCATCTACTGCTAAGTTGAAACTTTTACTGTTGCTAGCTTCATCACCGAGTCCCATGTTAAGAACGATTTTTTCAAGCTTTGGAACTTGGTTAACATTCTTATAACCGAACTCTTTGATTAATGCTGGAACAACAACTTTTTGGTACACTTCTTTAAGTCTGTTTTGTGTTTTTTCCATAATTTATCCCCTTACACGCCCCTCTGAGATTTTTTACCAGTGGTGAGTTTTGTGGTTTTAGAATTAGCAGCTGTAGCTTTCACTTTTTTAACAGTTTCTTTCTTTTCAGCTGTTTCATTCTTTTCGACTTTTTCAGTTTTCTTAGCTGCTGGCTTCTCAGCTTTAACAGCTTTCTTTTCAGTTTCTTTTACAAACTTTTTGTCAAGAATTTCACCGCATTTGCAAGCTCTAACATTTTTTCCATCAACTATAATGTGTTTAACTCTAGTTGCTTTACCACATTTAGGGCAAAGGATCATAACGTTAGAAACATCAATAGCAGCTTCTCTCTTTACGATTTGACTCTTTTCTTGAGCCTTGCGAGCTTTAGTGTGACGGCTAACAATGTTTACGCCTTCAACTACTACTCTATTTGTTTTAGCATTTACCTCAAGAACTTTTCCTTTTTTACCAGCGTCTTTACCTGTGATAACGACGACTGTATCATTTTTCTTTACATTCAAATTTTTCATAACTCACTCCTATAAAACTTCAGGCGCTAGAGATATAATTTTCATGTAATCTTTATCACGAAGCTCACGCGCTATAGGTCCAAAAATACGAGTTCCTCTTGGTAATTTTTGGTTGTCAATAATAACTGCAGCATTCTCATCAAATCTGATGTGGCTTCCGTCTGGACGACGAAGACCTTTAGTTGTACGAACGATAACCGCTTTAACAACTTCACCCTTTTTAACTGTGCCACCAGGGATAGCAGATTTTACAGATGCAACAATAACGTCACCGATATTGCCACTTCTTCTGAATGATCCACCAAGCACTCTGATACACATAATTTCTTTTGCACCAGTATTATCAGCAACTTTTAATCTTGTTTGTGGTTGTATCATAATCTTTCTCCCCTTTATTACTTAACTTTTTCAACTATTCTAACAAGTCTCCATCTCTTGGTTTTGCTAAGAGGTCTTGTTTCCTCGATCTCTACAGTGTCACCAATTGAGCATTCATTCTTTTCATCATGTGCTTTAAATGAAGATGTTTTGTTGATTGTTTTTTTATAGATCGGATGTTTATCTTTAGTATGCACTTCAACAGTGATAGTTTTATCCATCTTGTTGCTTGCAACTATACCGATTCTAGTTTTTCTTTCATTTCTAATAACTTCTGCCATAATTCACCTTACCTTCCAGCCTTAACAGATGCCTTTTTAGTAACCTTTGCAGGCTTAGCTTCTGCTTTAGGGCTAGATTTTGCAATACCGTGCTCTCTTTCTTTAAGAGCTGTTTTAACTCTAGCAATGTTTCTTTTACACTCACGAAGTTGGAGTGGATTAGCTAAACTACCAGTAGCATGAGAGAAACGAAGATTGAAAAGTTCTTGTTTTAAACTAACAAGTTTATCTTGAAGTTCAACGTCTGTTAAACTAACGATTTCTGCATTTTTCATCTTACTTTTCCTCCTCTTGGCTTACTACTTCTTTTGCGATAATCTTAGTTTTGCAAGGAAGCTTATAAGTTGCACGAGTAAGTGCTTCTCTAGCTGTTTGTTCCTTAACACCACCGATTTCGAATAATACTCTACCTGGTTTAACAACAGCAACCCAGTATTCTGGAGAACCTTTACCAGAACCCATACGAGTTTCAGCAGGTTTCTTTGTTACTGGCTTGTCTGGGAAAATATTGATCCAAACTTGTCCACCACGTTTTGTATATCTATTGATAGCGACACGAGCAGCCTCGATTTGGTTTGAAGTAATCCAGCATGGCTCTGTAGCAACAATACCTAAGTCGCCATGAACTACTTTGTTACCACGAGTAGCTTTACCTGTCATTCTACCGCGTTGTACTCTTCTTCTTTTTACTCTTTTAGGCATCAACATGATTGTTTCCTCCCGCGTTTGATGTCAACTTTTGTTTACCAAGACGATCGCCTTTGTAAATCCAAACCTTAACACCAAGTTTTCCATATCCTGTATCTGCTTCAGCAAAACCATAGTCGATATCAGCTCTAAGTGTTTGAAGTGGAAGAGAACCTTCATGATAAGATTCACTTCTAGCGATTTCAGCACCATCAAGTCTACCACCAACAGTGATTTTGATACCCTTAACGCCAGCTTTTGTGCATCTGTTAAGAGCCTGTTTCATAGCTCTTCTAAAACCAACACGAGCTTCTAATTGAGAAGCGATTGATTCAGCAACGAGCTTAGAATCAGTATCAGGAGATTTGATTTCAACAACATTAATATTAACAACTTTTGCTGCAGAAATCTTAGCAATTTGTGCTTTCATAGCTTCAACGCCAGCACCTTTTTGACCGATAACCATACCTGGTCTAGAAGTGTGTATTGAAACTGTTAATTTCTCGGCACTTCTCTCGATGATAACCTTTGAGATACCATAAGTTTTATAGTTTTTGCTAATAAATTTACGGATATTGTTATCTTCAAGAATGTTTTTACCGAAATTCTTTTTATCTGCGTACCATTGACTATCCCAGCCCTTGATAACGCCAATTCTCATACCTTTTGGATTAACTTTTTGTCCCATAATAATCTCCTACGCCCTAACATCAAGAATCACTGTAATATGACTTGTGCGTTTCTTGATTTCATGTGCTCTACCTTTGCTAACAGGTTGGAATCTCTTTAAGATAGGTCCACCGTCAACAAAAGTTTCAGCAACAAATAGGTCTGCTTTGTTTAAGTTTAGGTTGTTTTCTGCGTTAGCGCCAGCACTTTGGAGAACTTTTAAGATGCTCTCTGTTGCAGCGTTAGGCATATACTTTAAGATAGCCTCAGCTTCTGAGTAATTCTTACCACGGATTTGGTTAAGAACAATTCTAACTTTAGAAGGAGATATTCTAATGTTTTTGGCAATAGCTTTTGCACGTTTATCAGCGTTAGCAATTCTATTAGCTGCTTTAACTCTTTGTCTAGTTGCCATTATTTCTTACCTCCCTTGGTTGTAGCTGTACCCTTGTATGGTTTGTAGGTACATGTAGGAGCGAAATCTCCCAATTTGAAGCCAACCATCTCAGATGTTACGTAAACAGGAACGTGTTTTCTACCATCATGAACAGCGATTGTATGACCGATCATTTCTGGAATAATTGTAGAAGCGCGTGACCATGTTTTGATAACTTGTTTTTCATTAGCTGCGTTCATTGCGTTGATTTTCTTTAAAAGACTTTCAGCAATGAATGGGCCTTTTTTAATTGATCTACTCATATTTCCCTCTCCTAATTAATACGTTTAACAATTAATTTATTGCTACGATTTTTCTTCTTTCTTGTCTTTAAACCAAGTGCAGGTTTGCCCCAAGGAGTCATAGGACCAGCGTGTCCAACAGGAGCCTTACCTTCACCACCACCATGTGGGTGATCAACAGGGTTCATAACAGAACCACGAACTGTTGGTCTAACGCCCATGTGACGTGTTCTACCAGCTTTACCAAGAGAAACGATTTCATGTTCTACGTTACCAACTTGACCGATAGTAGCACGGCAAGTAGCAAGAACTTTTCTCATTTCACCTGATGGCATACGAAGTGTAGCATAATTTCCTTCTTTAGCCATATATTGTGCAGAAATACCAGCACTTCTTGCGATTTTACCACCACGTCCTGGAGTAAATTCAATGTTGTGAACAACAGAACCTACAGGAATGTCAGCGAGTGCTAAAGTGTTTCCAACTTTAATTTCAGCGTTAGCGCCGCTCATTACAGTATCACCTACTGTAAGACCGATAGGAGCTAAGATATATCTCTTCTCACCATCAGCATAGTTTAAAAGTGCAATGTAAGCAGATCTGTTTGGATCGTACTCGATAGATGCAACTTTTGCAGGAATATTATCTTTATTTCTCTTAAAATCGATAACTCTATATTTTTGACGATTTCCACCACCGATATGTCTAACAGTGATTTTACCTTGAACGTTCCTACCACCAGATTTTTTCTTAGTAACTAAGAGACTTTTTTCTGGTTTAGATGTTGTAATTTCGTCAAAGGAAGGTGCTGATCTAAATCTAGTACCAGCGGTCATCGGCTTAAATCTTTTAACTGCCATAATTTACTCTCCCCTCTCTTATGATAAACTATCGAAGAACGCAATTGATTTGCTATCAGCAGTCAACTGAACGATGGCTTTCTTATAATTACCAGTAAGTCCTTCGTGTTTTCCTTGTCTTTTAATTTTTCCAAACACATTAGCTGTGTTTACGCTTTCAACTTTTACTTTGAAGATTTCTTCAACCGCTTTCTTAATTTGAGTCTTGTTAGCAGACTTTGCTACTTCGAAAGTATATTTCTTGTTAGCGATGTCTGAATAAGTCTTTTCAGAAAGGATCGGTCTTTTAATAATATCGTGAGCTAACATTACTTACAAGCCTCCTCGATCTTTTTGATTGCATCTTTAGTAAATACAACTTTGTCAGATACTACTAAATCATAAGTGTTAAGAGTATCAGCAGTAGCAACATTTACGTTAGAGATGTTTCTGCAAGAAAGAACAACTTTCTCGTCAGCTTCAGTTGTAACGATTGTAACTCTCTTGTTAATTTTAAGAGTGTTTAAAATCTCAACCATTGTTTGTGTTTTGATAGCATCAAGGTTAAGTTCGTCAAGAACGATAACTGCCTTTTCTTCCATCATTTTAGAAAGTGCGCTAATGAAAGCTCCTTTCTTCATTTGCTTGTTAACCTTTTGAGAGAAATCTCTTGGTTTTGGAGCAAATACAACGCCACCCTTGATCCATTGTGGAGCGCGGATAGAACCTTGTCTAGCGTTACCGGTTCCTTTTTGTTTCCAAGGCTTACGTCCACCACCACGAACTTCAGAGCGTGTAAGTGTGCTTTTTGTACCTTGTCTTTGATTGTTAAGGTAAGCAACAACTATTTGGTGAATAAGCGCTTCATTATAAGGTGCTTTGAATACTGAGTCAGAAAGAGTAATCTTACCAGCATCTTCGCCTTTTATGTTAATAACTTTAGTTTGCATATCTCTTTCCTCCCGCCTTACGCCTTAACCGCTGTTTTGATTGTAACAACAGAACCTTTAGCACCAGGTATAGCACCCTTGATTAAAAGTAAGTTTCTGTCAACGTCAACCTTAGCGATTTCGAGATTTTGAATTGTAACTTTTTCGTTACCATATTGACCAGGCATTTTGTGGTTCTTAAATACTCTAGATGGAGTTGAGTTAGCACCAAGTGAACCAACTTCTCTATGTACAGGACCAACACCGTGAGTCATCATAAGTCTGTGGTGATTCCATCTTTGAATATTACCAGTGAAACCTCTACCACGAGTGTAACCAGATACATCGATCTTGTCACCTTCAGCAAAAACATCACATTTGATTTCTTTGCCAAGTTCTAAACCGTCTGCAGAAATATCAAATTCCTTTAAGTATTTCTTTGGAGCGATATTAGCTTTTTTCAAATGGCCAGCTTCAGCCTTTGAAATTCTATTAGCCTTTGTATCAACAAAAGCGAGTTGAACAGCATTGTAACCATCTTTCTCAACAGTCTTTATTTGAGATACAGCACAAGGACCAGCTTCAACAACTGTCACAGGGATAACCAAACCTTTGTCGGTAAAGATCTGTGACATACCAATTTTCTTACCAAGTATAGCTTTATTCATAATCACTTCTCTCCCCCTGTTTATAATTTAATATTGATATCAACGCCGCTAGGAAGATCAATCTTCATAAGTGCATCAACAGTTTTAGCTGATGGGTTGTAAATATCAATAAGTCTTTTATGTGTTCTTATTTCAAATTGTTCACGAGAATCTTTATGTTTGTGAACTGAACGAAGGATTGTAACGATTTCCTTCTCTGTTGGCATAGGAATAGGTCCTGACACCTTAGCACCTGCTTTAGTAGCAGTTTCCACAATTCTTGCAGCAGACTGATCAACAAGGTCATGGTCGTATGCTTTTAATTTAATTCTAATTTTTTGTGTTGCCATGTTTTTTCCTCCATAATATTTTTACAAACCGAAAGCGTTCCACCACACTGTAAATATTTTGTTTCGTGGCTTGGCAAGAACAAGTTTGTCGCCGGGGTCAAGCCCCAACAATTGTCTGCATGAGTTATCTCGAATCAAGGCTCATCGAGCAATCTCCCGCATCGTCCCAATTTACAGCCTTCATATTGTACTATACACACGGCCCCGTGTCAATAGTTTTTTACAAAAAATATAAATTTTTTTATAAAATTATAAAATAGACTCTTGCTCCCTATTTTATTAACAAAAACACGTGTGTACTTGAAGTGTTTTTTATGGATTTGGAAAAACCTTGACTTTATCAATTTTTAATAAACTTTTTGCATATTTTACACAAAAAAATCCCGAATTTAATCGGGATTTCATTTTTATACTCTATAAATAGTCTTAATTCCAGGACCCATTGTAGCGCTAAGAGAAATACTCTTTAAATATGTACCCTTTGCAGCTTGTGGTTTTGCTTTAATTAAAGCGTCCATAAGTGTTTCGTAGTTTTCATTGAGTTTTTCTACACCAAAGCTCTTTTTACCAATAGTAACATGAATAATACCAAATTTATCAAGTCTGTATTCAACTTTACCAGCTTTAATATCTTTGATGGCTTTAGCAACGTCTGTTGTAACTGTACCACTCTTAGGGTTTGGCATTAAACCACGTGGTCCAAGTACTCTAGCGATTCTACCAACTAAGCCCATCATATCAGGTGTTGTAATACAAGCATCAAAATCGAGCCAGTTTTGTTTTAAGATTTTATCAACAATTTCTTCTGCGCCAACAACATCAGCACCGTTAGCTTTAGCTTCATCAGCCTTGTCACCCTTAGCGATAACTAAAACTTTTACAGTTTTACCTGTACCGTTAGGAAGTACAACTGAGCCACGAACTTGTTGATCAGCGTTTTTAGGATCAACACCAAGCTTAACATGAAGTTCGATAGTTTCATCAAACTTAGCCTTAGCTGTGTCGATTGCAAGAGCCAAAGCTTCCTTTGGTTCATAAATTTTAGAGCGCTCTACTAAAGAGGCACTAGCTTTATAATTCTTTCCGCGTTTCATAATTGCCTCCCTATTCCTCTACAGTAATGCCCATAGAACGAGCAGTACCCTTAATCATACTCATAGCAGCTTCGATTGTGTTAGCATTAAGATCTTTCATCTTAGTTTCAGCAATCTCTTTAAGTTGAGCCTGAGTTAATTTTCCGACTTTTTCTCTGTTTGGTTTTGCGCTTGCTTTATCAAGACCTAGAGCCTTTAAAATAAGAACGGCTGCTGGAGGAGTCTTCATAACAAACTCAAATGATCTGTCCGCATAAATAGTCATTACTACTGGAATAATAAGACCTGCTTGAGCGGCAGTTTTTTCGTTAAATTCTTTAACGAATGCTGGAAGGTTAATTCCATGTGGACCTAAAGTAGAACCTACTGGAGGACCTGCAGTAGCTTTACCAGCTGGCAACTGGAGCTTTACGACTGCTTGAATTTTTTTAACTGGTGCCATAATATCTCCTTTATCCAAACTTGGATAGGCGTGGTTTTAATGAAAGCATGAAAAATTTACTTTCTCCCACATATATCAAAAGCATATAGCTTTCAATAACAAATTAATCTAATTGTTCAATTTGAGAGTAGTCAAGTTCAACGCTAGTATCGCGACCAAACATTTCAACTACAACTTTGCATTTTTGATTTTCAGCATCAATGGCTTGAACAACGCCAACGAAACCATCAAGAGGTCCGGATACAACCTTAACCTTGTCGCCAACAGCAACCTTGATGTCAACAACAATTTTCTCAAGACTCATCTTTCTAACTTCATCATCGGTTAATGGAAGTGGACGACCTTGAGGGCCGCAGAAACCTGTCACACCACGAGTGTTAACAATTGTATGCCATAACTTATCATCATAACGCATCTTTAACATAACATAGCATGGGTATTTCTTTTTTTGAACAACTTTTTTCTTGCCATTTTTTTCTTCAATAACATCTTCCATAGGAATTTTAACTTCCATGATCTTATCTTGAAGATTGTTTTTAGCAATACATTTATTTAAGCCGTCAAGGGCCATATTTTCATAGCCAGAAAGTGTATGAATGACATACCATTTTGGTTCTTCTAAAATTTCTGTCATAATCTTCTCCTTATCCTATTAGGCTAATAAGCCAAGTAAGTAAACTATCAATACCTAAAATAAGCAATGTAAAAATTGCCACAACAGAAATAACCATTCCTGTTTGTTTCATGGTTTTACCAAAAGATGGCCAAGAAACCTTTTTAAGTTCAGAGATTGTTTCTTTTGCTTTACTAACCTTAACAGTTTTTTCACGTTTAGCAGCTTTCTTTGGTTTAACCTTTACATTGTTTTGTACAATTTCACGTTTTGCCATTTACGCTCTCCTACTACTTTGTTTCTTTATGAACAGTGTGCTTTTTGCAGAATGGACAGAACTTTTTCATTTCAATTCTATCTGGAGTGTTTTTCTTGTTTTTCATGTTGTCATAATTTCTTTGTTTGCATTCTGTGCACTCTAATGTAATCTTGTTTCTCATAATTTTTCTCCTAAAAAATTAACACTACCCATCGGTAAGTGCGTTAGTATAATAACACACGAAATATTTAAAGTCAATAGAAATTTATCTTTTTTATTACGAATTTTATAGTTTAATGGTACTTGCTGGTTGAATGGTTTTTGGGTCAACACTTCCATTGCCAGACACATAACCTATATACCCTGCAGCACCTATCATTGCCGCATTGTCAGTGCAAAGTGCGAGCTGCGGATAATAGACTTCAATTTTGTATTGTTTTGCCGCAGCCTTCATGCCATCACGGAGCGCAGCATTAGCACTTACGCCGCCTGCCAACACAATCTTCTTATAACCAAAATCTTTAGCGGCTTTAATTGTATTTGAAATAAGCATATCAACGGCCTCCTTTTGGAAAGACGCACAAATATCATCTACAGGCACAACCTCACCACGCTGCTCTATTGTGTGCACATAATTTACGACTGCAGTTTTTAGTCCACTGTATGAAAAATTATAATCTTCGCGCGCGTGCGTGCGTGTAAATTTAATAGATGCATTTCCGTTTGCAGCATGCTTTTGTATGCTTGGCCCACCAGGATAAGGCAGCCCTAAAATACGTGCAACTTTATCAAACGCCTCACCAACAGCATCATCAGTTGTGGTTCCTATAAGTTTTCTAGTAGTATAATCCTTCATCTCTACAAGTGCAGTATGCCCACCGCTTACAATTAAACACAAGAATGGTGGCTGAAGATCTTTAAACTCTATATAGTTTGCAGCAATATGCCCTTCTATGTGATTCACTGCAATAAGCGGTTTTCCAGTACTATAAGCCAAACCTTTAGCAAAATTAACACCCACGATAAGCGCCCCAAGTAGTCCAGCGCCGTAAGTTACAGCAATGGCATCAATTTGATCAAGAGTCATATTTGCACGCTTTAATGCTTCTTTACAAACCCCGTTGATATTTACCGCATGATTGCGTGACGCAATCTCTGGCACCACACCACCATAAAGCGTATGGATATCTATTTGGCTAGAGACGACATTGCTTATAACCTCTCTGCCATTTTTCACAATAGCAACACCTGTGTCATCACAGCTAGATTCAATCGCTAAAATGTAAACATCTTTATTCATTTTCTCTACCTGACACATTTTCAGATTCAGCTTTATCTAAAGCCGCTTTTGCGAAATCAAGCTCTGTCTTAAATTTGCTAATTTCAAAAAGTTTATCCATATATGCAATTTTGGATTCTTTAAGAGCATTCTTCTCTATTCCCGCATAGCGATCTTCTTCATATTCTTCAAGTTCATGCAAGGTTTCAAGGAAAGATTCATCTTCGTCGCCTTTAACTATATATCCACCACTAGAAAGCACACCACTTTTTCGTAGACTTTTTAGTTTTTCAAAATATACAGCCTCAGCCTTATCCATCTCGGCTTTCAAATCATAAAGTTCTTTGACAAGATTATCCATGTGTACGATATTCTTTTCATAAATCTTCTTTGCTTCTTCTCTATTCATTTTAACCCCTCGCTTTTGTTTTTAAATTCTCTATTATAAACGGCTCAAGATTGCCATCTAAAACATCATCAGTATTGCTTGTTTCATATCCTGTCCTGTGATCTTTTATCATCAGATATGGGTGAAGAACATAAGATCTAATTTGACTGCCCCACTCGTTCTTTTTCTGCTCACCTTTTTGTGCAAGTTTTTCAGACTCACGTTTTTCTTCTTCTCTGCGTGCAAGCTTAGACTTTAACATTGCCATTGCTTGCGCCTTGTTTTGCAGCTGACTGCGCTCGTTTTGACAACATACAACAATTCCCGTTGGCAAGTGCGTAATTCTAACAGCAGATTCCACCTTGTTTACATTTTGTCCACCAGCACCGCCACTTCTATAAGTATCTATTTTTAGATCTTTTTCATCTAGAACAATCTCGAAACCATCTTCAATCATAGGAGAAACACTGCAACTTGCGAAAGAAGTATGCCTTCTGTGATTACTATCAAAAGGCGACAATCTTACCAGGCGGTGTACGCCATTCTCATTTTTAAGATTGCCATAAGCCTTTTCACCTTCTATTAATATATACATACTTTTAATGCCGGCACCATCACCAGGTGAAACATCAAGAATGGTTGATGAATATCCTTTTTTCTCGGCATATCTTAAATACATACGTGAAAGCATTTCAGTCCAGTCTTGAGCCTCTTCGCCGCCCGCCCCCGAATGAAGTTCAATCAATGCATTGTTTGAATCAAATTCACCACTGTAAAGCGTTTGTATATAGAGCTCTTCAACTTTTATGGATAATTTATTTAATCCATTATCAAAGTCAGTTTTATCATCTTCAGTCATTTCATCTAACAAGTCAATAACTTCAGATAAAAAATCCCCCTCAGCCTTGCAAGTATTAATAAGCTCTATGTTTTTTTCAAGTTCTTTCTTTCTATTCCCCATCTTTTTTACTAAAGACGAATCTTTATAAAAATCAGGCTCGAGCTCAATTTTTTGTATATTCTTTAGTTCGTTTTCTAGCGCACTCCTGTCAAAGACAGTCAAGAGAATTTTTTAATTTCCCCATTACGCTTTCTAACAATTCTCTTCTATTACTATTTACCATAATTATATATTAACACAATTTTCGCCAAAAGCAAATAATTTAGACAAAAAATAACCGCGGAATATATCCGCAGTTATTATTACATTTGAGGTTCTTCCCCTTCCTTTTCATTACCTTTTTTGTTTTTAGCATTGAATCTCTTTAATGCATCATTTACTGCTTTAGGGTCAGCAAAATCAACACTAATTTCATCGGCAAATTGTTTAAATGAATATTTTTCGTTTTTTGTCATGTTATTAGATTGAATTTTACCACCATTATCTATTTTAACAGGATTGCCTAGTCTTGTAACATCTTTAAGGTTGTTCATATTAACGCTGCTGTTAGTATATTCTGAAGCATCAGCTTTAGCTTTATCAATTTCTTCAGGTGTTAGGCTTCTAACTTGTGGAGCAGCAGCTTTAGCCTGATTTTCACCGCCTCTAACGACCTCGCCAAATTCATTTATCTTTGCTTGAGCGTTAGCAATTTCTTCAGGTGTTAGTTTTCTAACTTGTGGAGCAGCAGCTTTACCTGCTTTTCCTTGGCCACCAGCAACTTCTACGCCGATAGATCCTTTAACATTATCAACATTAACTTGTTTATTATCAACCTTAGCCTTTTTACTTTCAAAATAAGCAGCACGTGCTTCTCCAGCTGTCTTGCCTGGGTTATTTGCTAAATATTTTTCTTTAAACTTAGCATATTCTGAATTCTTTAATTGAGTATTTGCTGCAGTGTTAGAACCAGCTTTTTTTACTTCTTTTTGAGACTTCTCTTGTTTTTTAATATCACGATAAGCTTTTAAAGCATCACCGGCATTTGCTTTTGGATTCTTTTCTAAATATTTTTCTTTAAACTTAGCATATTCTGGATTCTTTAATTGAGTATTTGCTGCAGTATTAGAACCAGCTTTTTCTACTTTAGATTCCTTTTCTGAAATTCCTTTTTGGCTTTCAGAATAAGCTTTCAATACCTTTAATGCACTTGTGCCTGGATTTTTTGTCAAATATTCTTTTTCAAATTTAGCAAACTCTTGCTTTGATTGAGATTTTTTAAGTGCCGCATCCACCTTTTCAGGTTTAACCTTAATTCCTTCCTCATTGTAATTATACAAATCAGGATTATATTTAACAACAGAGGTGTCTGGATTTTTATTCATATAATCCGCCACAATTGGTTCACGATCTTTTTTGAATGCCGCAATTATATCTTTATCTATCTGATTATCACTAGAATTCTGTTCAGTAGCCACATTACCAACAATTGGTTCTGCAAGTATTACTCGTGTATCGGTTTGTCTAACCCCAACTGCTTTTTCTCTTCTCGCGCTCGCAGGAACGACACCTTGAGGTCCTGGATTTGCATATTCTATGTTAGAAGCTTTTTCCACTTTTGGAGGTATATTTAATACAACTTCAGTTCTCTCATCCTCAGCTGCTTTTGCTTGTTTTCTCATATCGCGATAAGCTTTCCACGCATCGCCAGCTTTCTTATCTGGATTTTCAGCCAAGTATTTTGCTTTAAATTCAGCATATTCTGGATTCTTTAACTGAGTGTTTGCTGCAGTATTAGAACCAGCTTTTTCTACTTCCTTAGACTTCTCTTCTTTTTTCATTTCACGATAAGCAGCTTGTGCATCGCCAGCTTTCTTATCTGGATTTTCTTCTAAATATTTTGCTTTAAACTCAGCATAACCTGCCCAGTAATCACCTTTTTCAATTTTGTTAGAAGGTATCGCTTTAGCACCATTTTGCGCTTTTAGCATTTTTTGGAATTGTTTAGTAAGGTCTTCTTCAATTAATCCCTTCTTTTCTTGTTCAACAAGTTCATTACTTGGAGCTTCAACAATTTTGTCTTCTTTCTCTTTTTCTAACACGGCTTTTGCTGCAGTTGATACAGCACTTATTGCCTTATCCATCTTTGCTTTTGGTAAATCCACTTCTTCAAGTTGTGCAGCATCTTCGATAGCTTGTTTTAATTCACTCCTTGTAGCATCGCAAACAGCTGATGGCTTAAATTCAAGAACAAAATCTTCGTCACCTTTGCCATTAATAATAACTATATTATTTTCCTGTTTAAAGTCTGCCCATTTTTGAGCGATTTTATCTCTAAATACTTTACTCTTAGCCAAATCTCCAAAATATTCTTGTGCTCTAGCTCTTTGTGCAGAATCTCTTGCAAAAAGAGTATCAATCATGCGTTGACAATCAATGTATGATTTGCCCGCAAAGAATTTATCGATTTGTGGGTCGCCTGTGGCAAATTTTGCTTCCATTTTAGAAACGTTATTTACCATTCCATTACCTTTTTTAGGTCCAATTTCACTATTTTGTTGTGCTGTAGGATTATTCTTCTTTGGAAGCAATTGTATTTCTTGATTTGCTTTATCAATCATATCTTGAAGAGACGATCTTCTATCAGCAAGTTTAGGGCCAATGGTTTTCACATCTATTCCATATTTTTTATCATTTTTAGTCATCTTATTATGATATGCAATTCTATAACCAAGAGAATTTCCATCATCATAAGGTTCAGATATAACTCTCTCAAATGTAGAATCACCTATCGGAATAGTTTTTAAATCCTCATAAGATAGTTTTCCACTATTATAATCTTCTATTGCCTTGTTGTATTGTGCAACTTCAAACATAAGTTGTGCATGGTTCACTTGTAAATCATAATCTGATTCGGCAACAAACACATCTTCATCAGTATTAACATCAGCTGAATTTTTGAAAGCTTCCCAAGGATTGTCTTTGTTTACTTTTCTGCTAGCATCGAAAGCACTTTTAACATCGCCAGCTTTTGCGTTAGGATTCTCTTCTAAATATTTTCCTTTAAAATCTCTATAATCATTCCAGTAAGTTTGTAGCGCGTTTTCATTTTTATCAGCAACAGGTTCTTCAACATTATTGTTATTAAACGATCTTTCAGCCTCATTTTCACCATTGCTTTGTTGCTCAGCTGAATTTTGTTGATTATCCACTGCGTTTTGTGGAACATATTCTACTTGTTCTTCAGGCACATTTTGAGCATAACTAACATTCTTAGATTCTTGAACAGGAACAATAAATTCTGATTCTTGAGTATTCCTTCTAGATCTATTAAAGTCGCCATCAACAATAAACTCGTTATAACCAAAACCTTTAGCATAAGCAACCTGATCTACAGGCTCATAGCCGTAAGCATTATTCATGCTTATTGCATTAACGTTCTCATTGTAGTTTTCTCTTGCTCTATTTAGTGCATTCGTTAACTCATTAAAATTGGCTTTTTGATCATTTAGAAATTTCTTGTGATTTCCAATGTTTCTTCCAAATAAGCCAAATAAACCTTTGATTCCAGCAATAGCTCCTTTACCAGCAAAAATTCCAAGGCCTAAAGCAACAAGGAATGCACCAGAAGTAAGAGAAGCGCCAGCCATCAATGCAGAAACAGCACCAGATATAAGGCTTCCACCCAAAGCAATGCCCGCAATGCTTAACCCTATAGTTCCAAGAATTCCGAGCCTATTGAAAAAAACTCCCCTCTTTGCTTTTGCTCTCAACTTTCTTGCCGCCTTATAATTTTTTTCAGCATTTTGAAATTGTTCTTCAAGAACAGGTGTAGCATCAATTAAAGCTCTATCATACTCGCCTTTTGCATGATCAATACTTGATATAGTTGGAATTATATGACTACGAGTGCCCTCGTCTATATCACAAAGACTTTTTGAAAGTCTGAGAAGAGCGATAGCATCAGCCTCTCTATCCGGCAAGTAACTAGAAACAGCAGTTAATTCACTATCTGTTGTTTTATTGTTTTGAATATATTTCCAACATTCTGAAATATTAGAGTTTTCTATTTTTCTTGCAGCAACACGGAGTGCTGTACAAACAGCACGAAGAGTATTGAATTGAGCTGGACCACCAAGATTTAAAGGTTTTTTCTCGTTTGAATTTTCTTTTTTAAGAGTTTCTGACATAAAGACTTCTCCTTTCTTGTCACATATTTTTATGATTAGATTATAACACGCAATTGCGATTTTGACAATACATTTTAATAAAATTTATTATATTATTTTATATTTTACGACATAAAAAAACTAGGCAATGCGCCTAGTTTGTATTTTATTTATCCTTCCCGCAGCAATTTTTGTATTTTTTACCACTTCCACATGGACATGGTGAATTCCTTCCAATCACCTCACCATTCTTTATTGTACCTTGTGGACGTACAGTTTTTTTAATCGGCTTTGTATTTTCACCAACTTTCACCTTAACACCCATAAGAACATTTGCCACATCTTCACGCATAGAGGTAATCATATCATAGAACATATCAAAACCTTCACGTTGGTAAACCGTTATAGGATTTACATTGCCATATCCACGGAGTGCAACACCCTGACGAAGAGCGTCCATATTGTCAATATGATCAACCCATTTTTTGTCCATGATATTAAGCAAGAAATAACGTTCAACATTGCCAAAATCAACAATTCCATTGCTTTCTGCTACAGTATCCGCAATCTTCTTTTCATATTTTGCAATAGCTCTTTGCTTAATATCAGCCAAGATCTCCCTCTTTGAAAATTTTTCAAGAGTATCCGTGGTTATATATTCCGTTCCAGGCTCAAGCAATCTTTTTTCCAGGTCAGCGTTAAAATCTTGAATATCAACATCTTCAATCTCGACGCCTTGCATATTATCGTTTACGATGCTTTCTGCAACCTCGCCTATCATTTCTAGAATTTTATCATGTACATCTTCTTTGTTTAAAATACGATTACGTTCTTTGTAAATCTCCTCACGTTGTCGGTTAAGCACATTATCATACTCGACAACTTGTTTACGAATAGAATAGTTCGTACCCTCTACACGTTTTTGAGCATTGTTAACAAAGTTTGTAAACATACGCATTTTAATAGGCGTATCTTCTTCAAAATGAAGCATGGTAGCTACACGTTTTAGTCTATCAGCGCCGAAAACCCTAGTTAAATCATCATCTGTAGAAAGATAGAAAAGAGAAGATCCAGGGTCACCTTGTCGACCACTACGTCCACGGAGCTGGTTATCAATACGTCTGCTTTCATGTCTTTCAGTACCTATTATTCTAAGACCACCGAGAGCAATAACTTTTTCTTTTTCTGCCTTAGTTTCCGCAGAATATTTTTCAATAAGCTCATTAAAAAGTTTTCTATTTGCAACATCTTCAGGTTCGACGACACTAACAAATGAACTTGCAAGTTCAATCTTTTCAGGTTCAATACCTTTATTGATCATGGCTTGTTTTGCCATAAATTCAGGGTTTCCACCAAGAAGAATATCAGTACCACGACCAGCCATGTTGGTTGCAATAGTAACACTGCCAAGTCTACCAGCCTGAGCAACAATTTCCGCTTCTTTTAAATGATTTTTCGCATTAAGAACATTGTGTGGAATTTTTAATTTTCTAAACTCACGAGAAAGTTCTTCACTCTTCTCAACAGTAATTGTACCAACAAGAACAGGTTGACCTTTTGCGTGCGCTTCTTGCACATCTCTACAAATCGCACGAATTTTTGCAGCGTGAGAAAAATACAATTCATCGTCTTCATCAACTCTTTGCATTGATTTGTTTGTAGGGATTACAACAACGTCAAGCCCATAAATTTCCCTAAACTCACCCTCTTCAGTTTTTGCTGTACCTGTCATACCAGAAATTTTATCATAAAGTTTGAAGAAGTTTTGAAGCGTAATCGTTGCAAGTGTTTTGTTTTCTGCATTAATTTTTACGCCTTCTTTTGCCTCAATAGCTTGATGCAAGCCGTCAGAATATCTACGACCAACCATAACACGTCCAGTGAACTCATCAACAATGAAAACCTCACCATCACGTACGATATAGTTATTATCCCTATGCATCATAAATTTTGCGCGAATAGCGTTATTGATATTGTGATTTATCTCGGTGTTTTCCACATCACTAAGATTGTCTATGTTATAAAATCTTTCAGCTTTAGCAATACCACTCTCAGTCAAGTTTATCGCTTTCTTTTTTTCATCAATCTCAACATCAGTCTGTTTTAACCCTTTAGCAAACCTACAAGCTGTTTCGTACTGTGCACTGCTTTCGCCACTAGGTCCAGATAAAATAAGTGGAGTTCTCGCCTCATCAATTAATATACTATCAACCTCATCAATAATAGCAAATGACAATCCTCGCATAAGCATATCATTTTTATCATGCGCCATATTATCACGCAAGAAATCAAAACCAAATTCACTGTTTGTTCCGTATGTAATATCCGCCTCATACGCTCTGCGTTTTTCTTCAATAGGCTGATTTGCATAAACAACACCCACTGATAATCCTAAAAACTTGTGAATTTTCCCCATCCACTCAGCGTCACGCTTAGCAAGATATTCGTTAACTGTTACAATATGCACATTTTTTCCTGAAAGAGCATTTAAGTATGCTGGAAGTGTAGAAACGAGAGTCTTTCCTTCACCAGTCTTCATTTCAGAAATACGACCTTGGTGAAGAACTATACCGCCAAGAATCTGAACATGAAAATGTTTCATGTGTAAAACACGGTTGCTCGCTTCTCGAACAACAGCATACGCGTCTGGCAAAATATCGTCTAAAGTTTCACCACCGGCAAGCCTTTCTTTTAAAACACCTGTTTGCGCCTTAAGCTCATCATCAGTCATCGCCTCATATTTATCAGACAATTCTTCAATCTTTAAAGCGATTTTTTCAAGCTTTTTCAAACTTTTATTATTATCATAGTTTGCAATCCATTTAAATAGTCCCATAATTTTCTCTCCATTAATATATTAACTCAGTTTTCATTAATTGTAAAGTTAAGATTTATTTTATTTTACGAGCCATGTCATAATTTGTCTAAAATTAAATTGTTTTTGCAATAGTCAATACAAAAACACTGCTGGCACCGGCCTTCTTCAGGACTTTTGCACATTCATTTGTTGTGCTGCCAGTAGTAAACACATCATCAATTATTAAAATTTTCTTATCTTTAACTAATTTTCGATTTTCAGCAATTATTTCAAAAGCGTCTTTTATATTTTCCTTTCTTTTATCTTTATCGAGTCCAGCTTGCGCAGGAGTCTCCTTAGATTTAACAAGCAACTGCTTAAGCTCGAGATTATTTTTCTCGCAAAACAAACTTGCCAAAACTTGGGTTTGATTATATCCCCTTTCTTTCAATTTCTTTTCCGTCATAGGAACAAATGTTACAAAGTCTGGCGCCAGTTCAGGATATTTAGCGTAACCTTCACACAAAATTTCACATAGACGTTTCTCTAAATATTTAGCTTTAGAATACTTAAATTTAGTAATCATAGGACTGCTTGCTTGATCATAAGCAATAATGGCCCTAGCTTTGTCAAAATCGTTTTTATTTTCCTTACATTTATCACACACTTTGCCGCCAGTTATAGGTGCACCACAATAATCACAAATCTTACCTCTGATAAAGATTAATTTTCTTTTACAAGAATCGCAAAATGGAGAAGTCTCATCAACCTTCTCCCTACCACAACAAATACATTTTTCAGGTGAAAATAAAATCTCTTCACTCTTGTTAAAAACACTTTTGAATGCAGTCCAAAAACTCATATTTAGAGTATAACACGTACGAGGGGTAAATTAGCAAGTAAATTTAAACAAATATAATAATTACTTGACATAGTTTTTGTTAAATTACATAATAAAATCATAGGAGAAAAACAAATGAATAAAATAGTTGCAGTTGTAGGAATGTGTGGCTGTGGAAAAAGTGTAGCCACTGAAGAATTTATAAAAAAAGGTTTTGAAAAAATCTATTTCGGCGCAGTAACTTTTGATATTTTAAAAGAACGCGGAATGGAAATTAACGAAGCAAACGAACGCAAAATACGCGAAGAGCTTAGGAGCTCGGGAGATAAAGGCATTTACGCAAAAATTTATCTTCCTAAAATCGAAGAGGCATATAAAAAAGGCAATGTTGTAATTGAAAGTATGTATTCTTGGTCAGAATATAAATACGTTAAAGAACGCTTTGGCGACGCCTTTAAAGTCCTTGCAATAGTAACCGATAGTGGGCTTAGAAGAGAACGTTTAAAAAATAGAACTTTTAGACCGATGACTGCCGAAGAATCACTCTCTAGAGATGTGAGCGAAATTGAAAACGTAGAAAAAGGTGGACCTATCGCAATCGCAGATCACTATATTACAAACAATGGTTCAGCAGAAGAGTTGATTGCAAAAGTGAACAAATTTATTAATAATTTATAATCCCGGGAGCAAATGCTCCCTTATTTTTTATCTAAATAAACTTTTATAATTTTATTCTTCTAAATCATTAGACTTGAATTTATGAATGTGCTATACTAATTTTAGGAGAAGAAAGACATGAAAGTTGTAACAATTAGTGGTAGCATGAGATTTGAAAAAGATATGATGGAGATTGCAAGAAAACTCGAATCTGAGAATGGTTATTGTGTTCTTCAAACTTTGTATGGCAAATTAAAACACACCGAGACCGTTGATCAAATGCACAATATAGTAAATTCTCAATGCAAAAAAATTGAAATGAGCAATGCTCTATATGTTGTCAATATTGGCGGATATATAGGTGAAACTACTCGTAAAGAAATTGAATATGCAGAAAAACACTGTAAAGAAATCATATATCACGAACCTGTAAAGAAAAATCCTAAAAAGAAATAAAATAGTGACCAACCAAATTGTTGGTCACATTTTTTACTACATTAACGTATATTTTTTTACAATTTAATAAAATAAAAGGAGTAATTATGAGAAATAAGGTAATAGCAAAATTAAAAAAATATAATCAAGAACATTTATTGCAATTTGAAAACGATTTGGATAACAAAGAAAAAGAGGAATTATACACACAAATCCTTGAAACAGACTTTGATTACCTATCGCACTTAAACGCAAACGAAACAAAACAAGATTCTAAAATAACACCTATCGACGCATTAAAAGTGCCTGAGATTGATGAATACAAACAAGACTTTGAAAAAGTTGGCAACAAGGCATTGCAAAATTATGAAGTTGGTGCTTTGCTTCTTGCTGGCGGTATGGGTACAAGACTTGGGTCTGATGCGCCAAAAGGAATGTATAATATCGGAAAAACTCGTGATGTCTATATTTTCCAAAGACTATTTGAAAACCTTATAGAAGTATCCAGAAAATGCGGAAAGCCTGTTCCATTTTTCATTATGACAAGTGAAAAGAATAATGAGGCAACTATAAACTTTTTAAAAGAACATGATTATTTTGGTTACGACGAAAGATATATTAGATTCTTTGTTCAAGATATGGCTCCTTGCGTTGACGAAAATGGTAAAATTTTGCTCGAAGAAAAAAACCGATTAGCTACAAGCCCAAACGGCAACGGCGGTTGGTTTAATTCCCTACTTAAAAACGATGATGCAAAACAAATGCTCGAATATTTTAACATAAAGTGGTTAAATGTATTTGCTGTAGACAATGTACTACAGAAAATAGCAGACCCTGCTTTTATCGGTGCAACACTTTCAGGCGGATATGAGGTTGGTGCAAAGGTTATACGAAAAGCTGACCCTTATGAAAAAGTTGGTGTAATGTGTAATAAAAATGGCAAGCCATCAATTATAGAATATATAGACCTAACCGACGATATGGCTCAAGAGACCAACAGTGAAGGCGAACGTGTGTATAATTTTGGCGTTATACTAAACTATTTGTTTAACGTAGAACAATTACATAAAATAAAAGACGAAGCATTGCCAGTTCACGTTGTTCATAAAAAAGTCCCATATATAGATAAAGACGGCAATCTTCAATCACCTAGTTCACCAAACGCACACAAATTTGAAATGCTTTGTGTAGATATGATAGAACTTTGCAACTCTTGCCTACCTTATGAGGTAGTGCGCAGTAAAGAGTTTGCACCTATAAAAAACAAAACTGGAGTTGACTCGGTTGAAAGCGCAAGAGCTCTCTTAGAAGAGAATGGTTATGAATTATAAAGGCAAGGTTTTTTGCCTTTTCTTAATTCGCGAGAATTTTAAACAATCTTTTGTTTTACAATGTATATAACATTGTGTTATACTACGCATATAAAACACACTTAGGAGAACTTATGGCGGTTAAAATCATTATCGACTCAGCATCAGATATTACTGTAAACGAAGCTAAAGAACTTGGACTTGGTTTTATTCCTATTGAAATTAGATTTGGCACTGAGGAATACCTTGATGGTGTCAATATCACTCATAATGAATTTTATAATAGACTAAAGAATAGCACAGGGCTGCCTCAAACCAGTCAAATTAATCCATTTAGATTTGAAGAAGAATTTAAAAAAGCAACCTCAGACGGCTCAGATGTTGTAATGATTACCCTATCTTCTAAACTTTCTGGCACTTATAAAAACGCAGTAAGTGCTGCTGAAAAGTTTGATGGAAAAGTTTTTGTAGTAGATAGCTTGAGCGCAACTATAGGCGAAAGACTACTTGGTCTTTATGCTTTAGAGCTCGCTAAACAAAACTTACCGGCAAAAACCATTAAAACAATATTAGACGATGCTAAGACTAGATTAAAAATAATAGCTGCAATCGACACTCTTGAATATCTAAAAAAAGGCGGTAGAATTTCCGCAGCAAGTGCAACAATCGGAACAATACTATCTATAAAACCATTGATTCAAGTAATAGATGGCGAAGTTAAAGTTGTAGGTAAAGCTATGGGAACAAAGAAAAAACATCTTATGTTAACCCAAATGATAAACCAAACAAAAGGAATTGACTATTCTATGCCACTTTGTTTTGTATATTCCGCTACAAACACTGGATTAGAAGAATATATAAAAACAATCCCTGAAATTTTAAATCAATCTAACGAAGAAATAAAATCATACAGCCTTGGCTGCACAATCGGTACACATATAGGGCCAGGCGCAGTTGGAATGGCATTTTTTGAGAAATAAAAAAAAGACGCGATTGCGTCTTTTTTGTTTGCTATTAACCTATTAATCCCACAAACTGTGTCCATGTTGATGGGAAAAACATTGAAATAACAACTAAAGCCATAGCTGCATAGAAAATAATTTTAACGAAGAAACTTCTTCCAGACACCCACTCAAGTCCAGTAATTGCAACAACTACAAGAGGAGCATAAACTTTTATAACTAAAAGAATGTTCATTATAGTTCCATTATTAATGAATGGCCATTGAGCATTAATTGCAAGTACTAAATATGTAATAATTGTGATAACAGCAGCAAACATGCCTATACCATCAAAAAACTTCTTGTTTTCTTCCTTACTCATAGATTTCTCTCCTTATCTTTAGTATTTTAAATATAAAGTATTTAAAAATAAAAATCAAATGAATTATATTAAATGTTAATTAAAAACAAAAAAAAACGAGCTTTAAACCAAAAGCTCGTTTTATTGTCTATTTTTTATGATTAAGTGATGCACCACACTGTTTACAAGTAGAATTTTCTTTCTTGTTTACAGATCCGCAGTATTCACATGTAATATTTGGGTTAGAATTATCTTCAATATTTTCCTTAATCTCCCCCATTACACCGCCTGTTATATCCTTCATTTTCCTCGTTGATTTAATCACAACACAAATTATGAATACCACTATTGCCACAGTGACAATTCCAGAAAGAACAAACATAATTGTCGAAAAAGTGCTTACGTTATTAGCAGTGTTTTCAAACATTGTATCAAAATTATCAGATAATAAAAATTGTAAAACTTTCATATTTTTCCTCCACGTTACAGTTATATAATACAGCATTTTTCTTATATAAGCAAATAAAAAAACATATGTAAAAACAAAAAAGAGATTGCATTATGCAACCCCTTTTATATTGCTTCATTTTCTACTGATTGTTTTTTAAATTCTCTTTGGAAAATTTCTTTTGATTTCTGAAATTTTCTTGGTCTTTTATAATTTTTTAAATATTCATTAATAGTTTTATTGCTTAAGAAAAATACTTTATCTTTTAACGGGAAAAATTTTGTTTTATCCAACTCGTATGATGCATCTTCAAATTTTACACCATATTCCTGCATTGCATTTTTCAAATCAAGGAGCACACTATAATCATCATCAAGTATGCGAACAGTTAAAGATCTAATTCTTTTTATACTTAAATCACCAATAGTTTTAGTGTTATGAGAAATTTTATCTAAAAATTGTTTTGTTTTATCAGATACATCTAATTCTTTAACTCTAACATCTAATGCTGAAAAATCCGAATCTTCAAATTTAAAACCAAACCTCATCAGTTTTTCTTCTATATCTCTAATAATATTCGGGTATTTTTGATAATATACATTTCTTGAAAGAACATTTTCAATTCTGCTCTTTCCCTTTTCTAATAAATCGCCAACCGTTTTAATAGTATTCTTTTCAATTCCATAAACACCCATCTCACAAACAGAAGATAAAACCTTTTCAACTTCTAAAGGTAATCCCAAAGCCTTGATAGGCATGTTCAAAAGTTCCTCTCTGATTTTATTATCATACAAATTATACATTCTACTCATAAAACACCTCAAAATATTTATACATAAATTATACACTAAAAAGCTAATAATTCAAAGAAATATAAAGCTATTATATCATTTCGTCCGCATCAAATTCTTTTCTTGATTTTTTGCAATTTTTTCTTACAAAATCATTACCGTTATTTTCAACTTGTTCTCCATTACTTGATTCAAAAACAAAATCGTCCAAGTTTTCGTTGTCGTCAATTTTTTTAGATCGCGCAAGAGGTAGATCTATCGCTTTTAACATTTTAGAAATTAGAGCAGCTTGATTTAAGTTGTTATTCAAAGCCATAGCTATATCTGTATAAGTTTTTCCTGTAAAGTCTGACAATTTTTCTATTCCCATTCTGTTTTTTAAAAATTTTTGAGTGTGAAGTGTAACACCAAATGCACAAAGTGGAGCATTTAGCACTTCATTTTTGTCAAACTTATGAATATTTTCAAGATTGTATTTAACGAACTTTTCTTTATCTTTTTTTCTCATAATCAGACAAATGTCACTCTTGTATGGAAAAAGTCTTCGTATCGTCTTCTTAAGTTGATCATGAGATCTTAAGTTATATTTAAAAGTATCGAGCTGTTCCCTTGAAATTTTCTGTAGATCATCAATCTTTAAAATTCCATATTCATCTTTTAGTTTTTTTGTTGCACTTGCAGGAAGTCCCAAAACGTCAACACTTGAATCTTTAAACTTTTGCTTTTCTTCCTCACTCATGTTTTCTATATCAAATTCTACAATTTCTTGTTTCCTTTTTCTAATATAAACCCTATTCAATTCAATTCCTTGGTTTCTTAAATACTTTCTTATCTTACCAATAGCAGATATGTTTTGATTTAAAGCAAAACATAATTCATTATAAGTTTTGTTTTTTAAATCATCTACACTATTCACACCTATCTTATTTACTAAATAAACAATATTTTTGTCGCTTAAACCTATTGCACGTAATTCTGAAACACACTTTTTATCAATGGCATTTATATCTTTTTTTGCAAATTTATTTTCGGACAATCTTACTTGAACATTATTTATATCTTTTTTTCTTTCTTCATTTACTATTGAGGCATTTTTTCTGAATATCCATTCTGTTGGAAAAAAATTATTTTTGTCTAATTTAAAACTAGACTCAACAAACCTCATTCCATATTTTTCCATAGCTCTTTCAATCTCGCTGACTATACCTTGTCCATTTTCCACAACTTTATGTCTTAGTTTTGCCTTATTTTGAATAGACAAATCTAACAAATTGCGAATATGATTTGGAAGACGAGTTAAAAGTTCGTGAGCCTTCCCAGACACTTCTAGCTCACTAATTTTCACGTCGAGTACGGTAAAGTCTGAATCCTCAAATTTTAAGCCTATTTTAGCAAGTTTATTTTCAATCGTAACAATGATTTCGTCAGCCTCTGAATATCTAATATTTCTTTGTCCCAGTTGAACCATTAACCCATTTCTGCCCATTTTCATTAAATCGCCAATATTTTTAAATAATTGAGTCTTACCAGTGTTTAAATTATACACCTCAAAAGACTTCAATTTATCGAGCATTTTATTAGGCAAACCAAGTGCATCTATCTTAACTGAAGCAAGTTCTTCACTAATGTTAGACGTTAACAAACTTTCCGCTCTAAGTTTTTTCTCTATCATACTAAATTTCCTCTACTTATATATATTATATAATACAATTTTGTAAAATTCAAGATGTCACTATAAGAAATTTGGGCATAAACCTTATTCAACTTTTTAAACTTTGCAGCAATCCTCTATTGACAAAACAGGCTTAAAAGTGTTATATTCTTATTTATGAAAAACGATATTTTTAGCCAACACTCTTTAAATTTTTCAGATATAGTAAAACACAACAAAGAAAACGTTAAAAAAATAAATTCTATGATGAAATCTTTAAACCACGATATTGATAATCTGAAATTTTTGCCATATGTAAACAAATATTACGACCAAATAAAAGAAAATCGTATAACTTACCAAAACAATCTTCTTAATATAACTGGATCAAAGGAATATTCTACTCAAATGGCATTTTTAAACGAATGTCAGCAATGGTATGCCGTTTATTTTTTACATTATCATTTTGCTAAAACCCTAGATCAGCGCATGACAATGATTGAACACTTGTTTTATATTTCAGAAATAACAATACACGCTACGCTTAAATACTTTAATTTTGAGCTAAACGAACCTCTTGAGTGGGATACCGATACCTTTTATGGCAATGAGGACATTTGTGCACCAAATATTGTGAATCATGTTGTAGAAAGTTTAGATCATTTATGTAATTTTATTTGCGCAGTAGATAAAAATGACACAACGCGCGTTTATGAATCTTATACAAAAATATGTGAAAGTAGAATGCAGCCAAATGTTAGTGACCCATTTCCAGAATTTAATTAAAAAACGAGCCTACGAGGCTCGTTTTTTATTAATTTATTTTTTATCCTTTAATGATGCTCTCATGTTTTCCGGTTGTTTAAACCAATGACGAAGTCCTTTTCCAGCATAGAGCTCATCAGCATATCTTGGAATAATGTGGAGATGCGCATGAGCAACGTGCTGACCAGCCACTTCCCCGACATTCCAGCCAACATTATAGCCATCTGGTGCATATTTTTTATCTAAATATTCCTTTACTTCAATCATTAAAGATTTACAATCTGTCCACTCTTTATCGGACAACTCGAATGGCGACCCCACTTCAGATTTTGGAATAATAACATAGGATCCGATTAATGTGTTATTTTTTAAATTATTAGACTTAACCGCAACCATTGTATCGTTTTCAAAATGAGGTTCACCGCTTTCTAAATTCAATTCAATACCATTATCTATCATTTTTTTATCTCCTTTGTTTTTTCTCATTAATTATATCACTCAACAGTTAAATTTACCTAATAATTTTAAACTTTTAAATAAAAATTTCATACAAGTAACAAAAAAGAGTCAATCGCTTGATTGACTCTTCTTTTGTTACATGTGTCCATGAATACGAATTCTTGTTGTGTTATCAACACCTGGTCCAAGTGCAGGAACAAGTATAGCGGTTCCAGTTTCATTTGGAAGTGTCAACAAGTTAGACGCATCAATTGTGTATTCGCTTGCATCAAATTGATAATGATTGCCATTATTTTCCATGTGTATTTCCGTTGTATTAAACGATTCAGGAAGAGTATCAGTAACAATTACATTTGTTGCATCAATATTGCCAATATTTGTAAGTGTTATAATATAATCTAATTCTTCACCGCAGCAAACATTGTCGTTTGAAATTGCTTTTGTAATTAACACTTCAGCAAAAAGACACCTAGAAATAGTATATTCTGCTGAGCCTTCAACACAGTCACGGCCTCTTTCACAGCCACAACCACATGCATATCCCTTTACATCTACACGATTGGTGATCTCAGAAATATCAGCACTAATATTTGCATCTACAAGGGCATTATATTGCAAAATAAGTTCGGCGTCTCTTTCTAACCTGTCCGCAATAGTAAATGATAATGGTGATAGGTTAGACGGTGTAATTTCACGCATTGTTCCATTTACAAATAATCTAGCGCTACCTTCAACAAAGGTTAAATAGTCTGCACCTCCAAGGTTGTCGATGATAGTAAAATTACTTAAACAACCACAACCTGTATTTGTAACACGAACCATATAGTTGATAATTTCACCTGCTCTAAAACACTCTGTTGTTGATGATTTTTCGACTAAAATACTGTATTTATCTTTAATTGAAGAATTTACAATATTAGAATCATTTGTTTTAACAACATCATTGCCATCGTACGTAAAAGATACATGGGCTTGATTTGAAATTGTTTCCATTTTTTGCCTCCTTTGTAATTTTGATGACTTATGCCATCAATATAGTTTATGATTTTAAATATATTTATGTTTATTTTAAATTTTCATTTAATTTTAAATACTTGATTTCGATATAATAAAATGGTACACTGAAAATATGAAGTGTTTATACATTTATAATCCTGTAAGTGGAAAAGGTGTCTCAAAAAACACGAAAGAATTTATAATATCTTCTTTAAAATCAAAATATGACACCGTTGATGTAAAAAGAACAGAAAAGCGTGGCGATGCCCGCGATTTTGCTAATGAGGCTTGTGGAATTTACGACACAATCATTGTTTCTGGTGGAGATGGAACTATGAACGAAATAATCTCAGGTATTGCAAACAATGAAAATAGGCCAAAAATCGGCTATATACCAACAGGTACAACAAATGATCTTGCACATTCATTAAAAATACCTTCAAATGTAAAAAAGGCTGTAAAAATCATACTTGATGAACATACAATTTTACATGACATTTTTAAGGCAGGAAATAAATATGGAATTTATGTTTGCGCATTTGGAGTTTTTACAGGCTCGAGTTATAGAGCTTCTCAAAAAGCAAAACAAGCTTTTGGCAAACTCGCATATTACATAAACGGTGTAAAAGACCTTGGTAAAGTTAATAAATTCCCTATCACACTTAAATATGATAACGAAATTTTAAGTGATAATATAATCTTAGGTATTATAGCTAATAGTAAATATGTCAGCGGCTATAAAATCAACAATAAAGCCGATTGTACAGATGGAAATGTAAACGTAATTTTATTTAAGGAAAACAGTAAAAAAGGAATATCAATAAGATCTTTATTTAATATTTTTAAATCTTTTGTTTTTGGTATAAAAACTATTAAAAATTCTAAGAATTGTATTGTTTTAGAACTTAACAAATTCCAAGTGAAACTTGATGATAAAAATATAGTAAATTTAGATGGTGAATATGGTTTTAGTGGTTCATTTAATTTTGAGGTTATTCCCCGCCATATTAACATATTCGTAAAAAGAAATTACAAAACAGAATATAAAAAATGATTACAAAAAAAACGAACCACACGGGTTCGATTTTATCTATTACTATTTAGTTTTTAGATTTTTTCTTTTTTGCTTTAACATAATAAAATATTGACAATCCTGTACCAGTAAGTGCAAGACCTAATAGAATTGAATCAATTACAAGGAATGTTATACTAGACTTGTTACTATATTTTACACTACTTGTAAGTGTCTTTATTTCCATGTAGCGCAAATTAATTTTTGATCCGCGTGTTTTAACTAAAACCTCAAATTCTTCTTCACTTAAATCTTTAATTTCTTTTACAGTTTTATCGTACTGTTCTTTTGTCATATCTTCTGTTTTGTCTATAGAAATGACAACATCACCTTGTCTATAGTACCAATATTCAGTCACTGTTGTTGTGGTTGTTCCATTTGAAATTAATTTAGCTTCTCGTGTTACTTCATACTTATTACATGACTTGAAATGAATATAGTATTTATAACTATAATTATCATCACCCTCACCACCACTATAAGCTCCAACATAGAAGACTGGACTTAAAAGCATTGCAAGCAGTCCACCAAGAAATATTGCAGATGCAATAACAAAACCTATTAGTGTCCATTTTTTAGCAAAAAACTTTTTCATATATACCCCTCCTTTTTGTACGCTATAAATATTTTATTATAATCATGCAAATTATGTCAAATAAAAAACGAACCACACGGGTTCGTTTTTTTATTATGGTAGAACGTATTATCTCTAATGCGGAAAGATTATTTTTTATTTAATGTTTTTAACAAATTTTTGTGTTCGCTAATTCTTTCAGGAACAACAACCGTTCCTTGATGATACATAATTTTGATTCCATCAGTAAGGTTTCCCTTCCAGATTTCACCACGCTTGGTTACTCTACCTTGTCCATGAAGAGTGTAATTTACTAAGTATAATTCGTCAGCAAGCTTTCTAATTTTAAAGTTTTTAACCTTCCAGCCATCTTTTATCATATCATCTTCAGGTTCTTCTTTGTATCTTTTTTCAAGATAATCTAAAACAAACTCACGAGAGTAATCACACCCACTTGCACTAATTTCAAAATAATCATCAGTTGTCTCTCTTTCCACATCTTCTCTCGAATTTGTAAATTCTCTATGATGAAAAACAGGCTCTCTTGCAATTATATAATTTTTAACATCAACTAACTTGTCCATAAATGTTATCTCCTAAATAAATTGTATCACAATAACATAATTTCTACAAAGAAAAACGAACCACTTTCGTGATTCGTTTATAAATTTATGTTAGGACTGAGGTCACCATATTACGGAATTTTAACACAATCATAAATTATTTTAATAATCAGCTCGATAGGATCTTCACAGTTGTTTGAAATCCATTTATTAATAATTGCGACAATACCTTTTGTATAATACTCAAGGATATAAGGTTTTTCGGAATCGTCAATATTAAACATATTTATTGCGGGATAAAATATTTGAAAACACATTTTTTCGTAAGTTTGTTCAACATCAAAAATTTCTGGTCTAGAATGAATCGTTTTTAAAATGCGCCTATTGTCTTTTACAAAGTTCAAATATGGAATTAAATATTCCTCAGTTAACAACATTTGTGGTTTATCATTACTTTTTAATATTGAAGTCTGCAAAAATTGATTTTTAAAATCTTTACCCAAATTTTCCACCGTTTCAACCAATAAATCTGCTATGGATTCATAATGTAAATAAAATGTAGACCTGTTCACTCCCGCTTTTTCACAAATTTCTTTAACCGTTATTTTATCCAATTCTCTCTTTTCTAATAGATATATTAATGCTGTATTCATTAACCTTGCAGTGTTAAAATATTTACTTTCCGCCTTATTCATAACTATTCCTCATATGTAATTTGTTTTGCAAGTTCTATTATATCATTTGCATATTTCTTTTTGCCATTTTCTAGTATTTTTCTATATAAATAATAATTAATACTTACACCAAAAATACCAATGCAACCAACAATAATACCAATTGCCATCATAAGGATAGATCCTCCGCCAATAACGCCCATTGCTAAGCTCATACCTGTACCAAGCATTAAACTACAAATAATACCAAAAGTATAAGCAAAAATATGAGCTGGGTTTTTAGCTTTTGCATCAAGCCTCTTTAATGCTTTAACCTTTGAAGTCCCCTTTTCTGCATATTCGCTTGCAATTTGCTCTGCATAAATCTTATCTGTGTTCATATATTTTCCTCCTTTATAAGATACCATCATTATAAAACGCAATCAATCAAAAACAATCAACACACATAGTTAAAAATGTTTAATTAAGAAATAAATTAAAATAAAAAAAACGAACCACACGGGTTCATTATCTTTTTTATGGTAGAACGCAATCACTCTAATGCAAGACTTTTAATATTTATAATATTTTTACAAACTCTAACTATTTGTTTGACTTTTTATATGCATCAACCATATACTTCATTTAAAGGAGAAAACACATGAGAAAAAATTCTAACATAATTTTGATTATAAGTACAGCACTAATAGTTTTAGGTGTTATTATCGGTTCTTTTTTAACAGAATACTCAAACACCATTTCTACAATTGTAACTACAGTTACAGCAATCATTGGTGCTGTTGCATTATGGATTCAATTTAAAAAAGACAAACAAATCAATGAAGCATCTTTTATTGTTGAATTCTATCAATCATTTTACGAACAAGAAAGTAATACTAAAGTTTTAAATGAATTAGATAAAAAATATTCTAAAGAAAAATACACCAGTTTAAAAACAATGCCTGCAGATGTTTTAAATTATTTAACATGGGTTCGTACATTATGCGATCTTATTGATAGAAAAATACTATCTTATGAATCAATCGATGAAATTTATAGTTATAAATTCTTTATGATTTTAAACAATAAAGAAGTTCAAGAAATGGAAATACATAAATATGTAGACTTATATAAACTAATTTATAGAACCCATTACGGATGGACTAAATATCGTAAAAAGAAAGGACTTTCTATATTGATGGCTGATGAAAACTTATCCCTCGTTGATGGATATTATGATTTATGTAAGTAAAAAAACGAATCTGTTTTGTAATTCGTTTTACAATTATATTGCTCCAACTATAAAGATGTTGAATTTCAATTTTTAATAGGAAGAAATTTCAAATTTAAAGAATTTGACAAATTTGAAGAGGGCGATGTAATATGTATTAAATGGAGAAAATAATATGTATTATGATGACCCTTGGTGGAAAAATTTATTGCCATACACTTTTGAAAAATTAAAAACTAATTATCCAGACTATAAGAAATTAAAAGCACCTACTTTGGATATAAGGTGGCGATTAGATGAGTGGAATATGGAAGCAGTTGGTTATAACCCACAACAAAAAAAATACACCAACGAAGAAGTTGATGAAATAATGAAAAAACAAGATTTGTTTTTTGAAAAATATGGCCATTGGCGTAGGCCAGAAGATTGGGATGGTAAGTAGGCAAGTCGTAAAACAACTTGCTTTTTTAATGTAATAAAACAAGTAAAATGCAATGAAGAATCAACCACCCACCTTATGTCAAAACAGACCCGCAACCTTCGGTGCACCTCAATACGACCCCACCTTATTTGCCAACCTTTCGGTTGTCAATGTTGCAGGGGCAAATGCTTCGCATTATGCTTCCCTGCAACATGTGTGGGGGTCGGTGTGCGTGTTCAATCAGTACTAGAATAATAAAAAAACGAACCGCACGGGTTCGTTATTTTTATTATGGTAGAACGCAATCATTCTAATGCGGAATTAACAATAACTATTATATTACTGTTGTAAAATATATTAATCTATTTTGAAAAGAATGCAATACCAATTGCACCATGACCAACATGTGTTCCTATTGTTGCACCAATGCAATTTTTTCTAACATTCTCCACACCACATTCCCATAAACATTCATTATTAATAATATAATTATTAATTTTTGTCTGATCATTACCAGAATAAAGAGTATAAAATGGCATATTAAAGTCAATACCACCCACTTTTTCTATCTCATTATTAATATACTTTATTGCCTTTTTTAATCCAATAACTTTACCTATAACTTCTACTTTTCCATCAACAACTGCAGCCATAGGTTTTATTCCCATAAGTTCTCCAGCAAAAGCCAACATTGGAGACACGCGCCCACCTTTTTTTAAATATTTCAAAGTGTCTACCATTGCAAGAACTTGAATATTTTTCTTCTTTTCTTCTAAAATATCATAAATTTCTTTTGCACTTTTTCCTTCTTGTTTTAACTGAAGTGCATATTCAACTAAAATTTTTATTCCTGCACTAGCATTTAATGAATCAACAACAAAAACTCTGTCTTTATATTTTTCAGCTGCATTTTTTGCTGCATTACATGTTCCCGACAACTCTGATGATAAAATTATAGCAACAATGTCATCTTCATTGCTTACAATTTTATCAAAAGTTTCCTCAAATCTATATGCATTAATCATACTCGTTTTAGGCAACTCATCACACTGAGACAACTTATCATAAAATTGTTCATGGTTTATATCAACTCCATCCATAAACTCCTCTTCGCCAAAAGTAATAGATATTGGCAACATAGTAACACCTAATTTTTTAGCCTCCTCACTATTAATATCACTTGACGAATCTACAACTATTTGTACAGCCATTTTTTATTTTCCTCCATATTTTCACAAAATTTATCTAATTTATCACTAATTGATGACAAAGATTTATACAAAACTTCCCTATCCGAATTATCAATTTCAGAACTCGCATAGTCTAAAATTTTATCTATCTTAAAAGCAATCCCTTTAGCTATATCTAAGCCTTTTTCCGTAAGTCTAAAATAATTATTATATCTCTTTTTTTGATTTGAATCACAAACAACTAAATTATTTGACTCTAAAAACATAATAGCTTTTGATAACACCGCCTTATCTTCCAAACAAATATCTACTAATTCTGTAAGAGTTAAAGCTTCTTCTTTGTAAATATAATACAGACATGATACATGTGAATTTGTCAAACCATATTCTTCAGTTTCTGCACTTTTTATTTTTCTAATTGATCGATATAATTTTGTTATAAGAACCGTAAAAGTTCTAAATCTTTCATCCATAAGCCACCTCTTGTTGATTTTTCAACAAGATATAGTATAGATAAAACTTGTTGAAAAGTCAACAAGTTTTATCTTGTTTTTATAACTTTTCATAAAAAAAGTCTAAAACGGTGTTTCGTTTTATCACCCTACCGTATGCAAAAACAAGTTTGGCAACCTTCGGTGCAGGGGCAAATTTGTAAACAAATTATGCCCCTTGCACGGTTGGGGGTTGGTGGTACTAACACACAGGACTATGATAATAATTAAAAAACGAACCACTTTCGTGATTCGTTTTACAATTATTATGGTAGAACGTATTATCTCTAATGCGAAATTATTAATTTTATCTGTTGCAAATTATGATTTTATAATATATAATTTAATTCGGAGATGAAATTTATGAATATAATTGAAATAATGCAAAAACAAAACCTCTCGACCGACTCATATATTTCAAATGCAAAAAATTTGCCTTGTTTAAATTCAAAATATAATGTTGTGATTGGCAAAAGAGCAATAAATAATTTTAACTCGTTAAAACAAGCTGTAGTTGACAATAATAACACTGCGAGACAGGTAGAAATTGGTTTTATTTTAATAGGCTATGAAAGAGAAGATGGTCAAATATGTATTGAAACATGCTCTCCATTTACACAAACAAATTCTCCAACTGAGGGAATTGATTTTAGAGATAAAAATGAAACACTTAATAAACTTGACGAATTTGCGACTATTGCTTTAAAATTTAAAAGTTTCGGAAAACCTATTATATTTTTAGGACATACACATCCAATACGTCAAAAAATTGAACACTCAAACACTTGGAGTTCTCAAGATTTAATATCTGCATATGCATATGCAAAACAATACAAAACCGCACTTCAAATGGGCGAAATGTTAATTACACCTTCACTTGACATTAATACCCTTTTCTTTGAATTCGATGAACAAGTTTCTGGATTTTATAGATTTCCAGCAGTATATTCCTATGACAAAGATTCGGGGAGTTATAAAAAGGAAAACTCATACGGAGATATTTCAGCAAAACCAGTATTAAATTTAGAAAAAATATAGAGGTCAAACGACCTCTTTTTTTATGTATAATATTGGTAACTTTTTTATTTTACTAATACTTGCCATAAATATCATCATTAAAAAACGAACCGCACGGGTTCGTTATTTTTATTATGGTAGGACTGAGTGGACTCGGACCACCGACCCCCACCTTATCAGGGTGGTGCTCTAACCAACTGAGCTACAGTCCTATAAAATAGGGTGAACTGCCTGTGTGCAGTTCTATATTCATGTTTTTACGAGTTCTTCTCTCGGGGAACGGTATCCCTTAAAAATAGTGGTGGAGATAACCGGATTCGAACCGGTGACCCCCTGCTTGCAAGGCAGGTGCTCTAGCCAGCTGAGCTATACCCCCAAAAAATAAAAGCACTTTTCGCAAAATGCTTTTATATAATAACAACTAGCGAGTCGTTTGTCAATAATTTTTTAATAATTATCCTAATTTTTTTAAAACTTTGCTAACGTTAGAAATCTTTTGAGCAACTTCTTTATCAACATCGGCAAATCTTGCAGCAATACCCGCGATACCCTCTTGAAGAATCTTTCTACCCTTTTCAGTTGCAGTATACTCAATTTCCTTTTTATTTTCGGGTAAATGTCTTTTTTCAATCATGCCGTCACGAATCATAGTATTTGCAAGGCTTGCGAGGTTAGTCTTAACAATGTTAAGCTTTTTAACAATATCACGTGGAGCGATAGGTCCATTGTTTACAATAACATACAACATTTGGTCTTCAACGGTAAACATTCTGCGTCCATTGCCAAGCCCTTCAATTAATCTATCGGCACAAAGTTTGATATCAATAACGTCATGTACAAATGCTTCACTTACTTTCATAATGTACACCTCTCTAGAATTTTTGTACCTTGATTATAAGTTCATAACTTGAATTTGTCAATACCTATTTTTAAAAAAAACACAAAAAAACCGCAGTTTTTGCGGTTTTTTGCTAGTTTTTAATTATAATCACAGTTAAAAACGCTAAATTCTTGCAAAAAGTGGTTGTACCTTATCGAGTTTTATTCCACCTTTTACATTTACTGGAGCCCACTTGTATTTGTTATCCAACTCAAGAAAGTCGCGAATTTTTGCACACACATTTGGCATAAATACTTCAAAAATATTAGACAAGTTTGCAATAACATAAGCGCAATTATAAATGGTATTATTAAACGCAGCTATGTCTTCTTTTGCCTGCACCCATGGTTTTTGGTCATCATAATATTTGTTTGTAAACACTACAAGATCCATTGCTCGTTCTGCAGCTTTTTTAAACTCAAGCGCCTCAATATGTTTGCCAACCTCACTATATGTTTCAGATACCATTTTCACAACAGCATCATCTAACACTCCATTAGGCAACACTTCTAGACCTTTAAACTTAAGCGTTCTATTTATAAGGTTGCCAAATTTATTAACAATTTCACTATTATGTACTGTTTGGAAAATGTCAAAATCAAAGTCTATATCTTTTCTTTCTGGGCCATAAGCTGCAAAGAAATATCTAAGGCTATCAGTATCATATTTATCAGACCAGTCTTTCGCATCAAAGCTAAGATCAAGAGGTTTGTTGCTCTTGCTCACCTTTTGGCCTTTGTAATTTAAGTATTCAGAGCTTACCATTCTAATATCAGTTATAAAATTAGATTTTAAAGCCTCAAGTTCTGCCGGGAAAATAACTGAATGGAACATAATATTGTCTTTTGCATGACAAGCGTAAATAATTTTTTCGACATCAGGCTCAACATCAGTCTTCCAAAACTTCCTCCAGTCAAAACCTTTTTCTGCTCCAAGTTCCATAGTGTCAGTTACATAGCCAAGAAGAGCCTCAAACCAACACCATACAGCCTTATCCTCATATCCTTCAATAGGAACTTTTACACCCCAAGAAAGTTCACGAGAAAAATCTCTATCCACTATGTCTTTTAAATATTTTCTAGTTTCATTAATACTGTTAAGTCGCCATATGTTTTCGTTTTTAGTAAGCATTTTTAAAAGCATATCGCGAAAAGCTGTAAGTTTAAAGACAAGTACTTTATTCATTTTTTGTTCAGTTCTACCACCACAAATTAAGCACTTTCCACCCTCAAAATCTTTTTCAACAGGTACATATCCACAGTCACAGTTATCACCCTTTGTTTGTTTTCCACAAATAGGACAAGTAATTTCCACCTCAGTATCCACTACAAATTTACCACAAGAAGGACAATAAGGACGATTCACTTCTTTTTCATAAAGATAACCATTCTTGTATATTTGTTTAAACATTTCTCTACATTTTTCTTTATGGAAATCGCTATAAGTGATTGAATATTTATCAAAAGAGAAATTATATGCTGCTAAGGTTTCTTTAAACTTATCATGATATCTATCTACAATATCTTTTGGGCTGCAGCCTTCTTGTTTAGCTTTAACTTCAAATTTAGTACCATGTGAATCAGTACCTGAAACCATTACAACATCATCACCCATCATTCTATGATATCTTGCTAAAATATCTCCTGAAAGAGAACTAGCAATATAACCTATATGAAGTTCATTGTTGGCATAAGGCCATGACACACAAATTGCAATATTTCTTTTTTTCATAATTTACCTCTATCTTATATTTCGTTTCTTTTGTGATTTTTTCCAACGTGCTCCTACAACTTTTGCAAGGAATTTTTCAGAAAATGGGCTACTAACAGCTTTCACAAATCTATTAAATGCACCCGGGATAGTAATAAGTTTTTTCTTCCCAGCCTTTTTCAAAGCGTACATCGCAATAAATTCAGGATCGTGTGACGATAACTTTCCAGCTAGCCCTTGTGACGCAATCGCCTCTTTCATCGCAGGGGTTGTATATATCCCACTTGGACAAACCACGCTTATGTTTATATTAGTACTTTTTAATTCGACGCTAAGCGCCGTCATAAATGATACAAGCATACGCTTTGTTGCTGCATATATGTTCATATATGGCATAGGATAAGCATACGCTAGACTCGACACTGTAAGAACAGTGAGCGGCTCGCCACTATCACGCATTTTAATAACTTTTTGCGTCATATCAATAGTGCCCTCACAGTTAACGCGTATGCATTTAATAATTTGCTCATCACTTTCCTCAAGGGTAGCCCCTTCAGTAATAAGACCTGCATTGTTTATTAAATAATTTACATTATATCCTCTATTTTTAATGTCTTCTAAGAGCTTTTTTCTGCCATATTCATCAGATAAATCACAAAGCCCAGATTCCACAACAATATTTGGGAAAGCCGCCCTAATCTCAGCGGTTATGGCGTCAAGTCTATCACTTTTAGTGCCAGTTAAGAATAAATTATCACCACGCGCAGCACACTCACGTGCAAACGCTCCACCAAGGCCACCAGTTGCTCCAGTTATAAGTGTAATATTTAAAGCCATTTCCCCTCCTACTTATTTATGTATAAATAATAGAATAAACAAAACTTATTGTCAAGTATATTGTTTTTTTGCTCATGAAAAAACCAGCCGCTGGCTGGTTGTTTTTAATAATTAGCACTATGTACTTCAAAATGAGCTTTTGCATGGGCGCAAACTGGACAAATTTCAGGTGCTTTTTTGCCGAAGTGGATATGTCCACAATTTCTACATTTCCAAGCGATTTCAGAGTCCTTTTCAAACACTTCACCATTTTCGATGTTTGCAAGCAATTTTTTATATCTCTCTTCATGTGCTTTTTCAACACCAAGAACACCTCTAAATTGTTGAGCTATCTCAGGAAAACCTTCTTTTTCTGCCGTCTCAGCAAACTCTTTATACATTTTTGTCCATTCTTCATTTTCGCCAGCGGCTGCTGCGGCTAAATTTTCAGCAGTGTTTCCGATACCCTTTAAATGTTTGAACCACATTTTGGCATGTTCCTTTTCATTATCAGCTGTTTCGTTAAATATAGCTGCGATTTGTTCATAACCTTCTTTTTTCGCTGTGCTAGCAAAATATGAATACTTATTGCGAGCTTGAGACTCACCAGCAAAAGCATACCATAGATTTTTTTCAGTTTGTGTACCTTTTAATTCTTTCATTTTATTTCTCCTTGTACGTGTTTTTATGTCTAACAATAGATTATTAAAATATTAAAAATTTGTCAACTATTTTAAAAAGTGAAATTTTTTTTGTTTGTAACAACAAAAGTATTTACTTTTTTATTTTGATTTGATATAATTCCCGAGTAAATTAATGGAGAAAGCAATGGAAGAAAGAAAGATAAGAAATGTTGCAATAATTGCACACGTTGACCATGGCAAAACAAGTTTGGTTAATGAACTTTTAAAACAAGGTGGCGTATTTAGAAGCAACGAACAAGTTGATGATAGAGTTATGGATTCAAACGCCTTAGAACGTGAACGCGGTATAACTATACTCAGTAAGAACGCTGCATTCATGTTTGGTGACGTTAAAATTAATGTTGTAGACACCCCTGGTCACGCTGACTTTGGTGGCGAAGTAGAACGTGTACTTAAAATGGTAGACGGTGTTTTACTTGTAGTAGATGCTTATGAAGGAACTATGCCTCAAACACGTTTTGTTCTTCAAAAAGCGCTAGAATTAAACCACAAAGTTATTGTTGTAATCAACAAAATAGATAGAAAAGATGCAAGAATTAGTGAAGTAATCGATGAAGTATTAGAACTTTTACTCGATCTGGGTGCAAGCGACGAACAACTTGACAGTCCATTTGTTTTCTGCTCTGCTAGAATGGGTATAAGTTCACTTGATCAAAATACTATGGGAACAGATATGAAACCTCTTATGCAGACTATTATAAACCATATACCTGCTCCAAAAAGCGATACAAACGCACCATTTAAAATGCTAGTGTCATCTTGCGAACAAAATGATTACCTTGGAAAACTTGCCGTTGGTAAAGTTGAACAAGGCACTTTAAAGATTAATGAACAAGTTGCAGTGTCTAATTATCACGATTCAAACAAAAAAGGATTATTTAGAATTGCAAACATATTCACCTACCAAGGTCTTAAACGCGTTCCTGCAGAAAAGGCAGAGGCTGGAGACATTGTTTGTTTAGCCGGCTCTGAAGATATAACCATCGGCGACACCATTTCAAATAAAGACAATAACGAGCCACTACCTTTTGTTCAAATCTCTGAGCCAAGCGTTGAAATGCAATTTATTGTAAACAACAGTCCATTTGCAGGACTTGAAGGCAAGTACTGCACAAGTAGACACCTTCGTGATAGACTTATGAAAGAGGCTGTTAAAGACTTAAGTCTTAGAGTTTTTGAAACAGATAGTGCAGATACATATAGAGTTCTTGGCCGCGGAGAAATGCATATTTCTATCCTTGTAGAAAATATGCGTAGAGATGGCTATGAATTCCAAGTATCTATGCCAAAAGTTATTTATAAAGATATTAACGGCGTAAAATCTGAACCTATTGATAGACTTACAATCGATGTTCCTGAAGACTGCGTGGGCAACATAATGAGTTCGATCGGATCAAGAAAGGGTGAACTTTTAACAATGACCAACATCGGTTCAAGGATTAGACTAGAGTTCTTAATCCCTGCCCGCGGATTATTTGGTTACAAAAATCAATTTTTAACCGAAACTCGTGGTGAAGGCGTAATGAGTTCAATCTTCTTTGAATACCAACCATATAAAGGCAACATTGCGAGCCGCAACGTTGGTGCACTTGTTGCTTATGAAAATGGTGAGGCTGTTCAATATGGTCTATTCAACGCTCAAGAACGTGGAAAACTTTTAATCACAACTGGAACAAAGGTTTATGGTGGCATGGTTGTTGGTATTAATCCAAAAGCTGAAGATATTGTGGTTAATGTTTGTAAAACAAAACATTTGTCAAACACTCGTTCATCATCATCAGATGAAGCGCTTCGCTTGGAGCCTGTTAAACCTTTCACTTTAGAGGAAAGTATGGAATTTTTAGCAGAGGACGAACTGTTGGAAGTCACACCATCATCTCTCCGAATTAGAAAAATCATTCTCGACCACACTCTCCGTGGTAGAGCAGACTTTAAAAGAAAAAATCAAGAATAAAAAACGGCATCTGCCGTTTTTTGTTTTTATCTTGTTGCTTTTTAGCAAAGATTTGTATATTATAATTATATGCGCGACACAATTTTAAAAGATATATTAATGACATTGACATATATTGTTTTCACAATACTTTTTGAGATTGTGCTCTTTTTATTTTTAGGTATAGGGATCATTCCGAAGTACCCTCTATTTGATTTAAGTTTTATTATACTTCTCGCGGGAATTATTATGATTATACCCGGCAAAAAATCAAAAATCATAACAGCATCAATACTTCTAGGTTTGCAAGCGTTATTCTGCTGCATTAATATAACACTTTTCCATATCTATGGCGATATATTTACTTTCGATCTTCTTAAATATACTGGTGACGCCGCAGGCGCATTTAACTTAAACGTAATGAACTGGCAATCTATATTGGTTTATATTTTAATGCTGTGTGGAGCAATTACTCTTTTGCGTCTCATAAATCGCATTCATACAAACAAACCTACAAGTGAACTTAGACGCAGATTTGCATGGGTTTCCTTATTCATATTTACAATGTCTATACTATTTTGCTTATCTTTCTATAGGCTTGGTGAATTTTCGTTAAAACGCACCGATGAAAACACCGACTATCAATATGAATATTTTGATAGCGACCTATATCTCTATGAAAACTTAAACATTAAAATTGCTGCTTTTAAAAAATTTGGTTCCCTTGCTTTCTATTTCATGGACGGATACAACCTAATTGCAAAAGAAAGCTCAGTTGTGCGTAAACAAAAGATTGATGCAAGTAAGGTATATTTAAGCGATCAAAAAACAATGTCTGAACTCGGCAAAACCAACGATTACACAGGCATTAGCAATGGAAATAATGTTATAGTAATTTTGTGTGAAAGCCTTGAATGGTTTGGAATAGACAGCACACTTACTCCAAACCTCTACAACCTTTCTAAATCAGCACTGTCATTTAATAACCACTTTTCAAAAAATAGAACAAACATCAGCGAAGGCATTGCGATGCTTGGAAGCTACTCTACGGCAATCTCTAATACAGTAGTTGATGAAAACAACAAAAAATATAGCCTAACAACCCCTCATTCCCTTGCAAACTTAATCAAAGCTGACACAGACAACACTATTACTAGTTATTTTCACCCAAACACTAAAACTTTCTATGACAGAGAAAAAACCCATAAAATATTTGGCTTTGACAATTTATATTTCCTTGAAAACATGCCTGAGTTTGATGGCCAAAATGGAACCGTAAACAATCCCGTAAAAGACTCCGAAATGTTTGAAAATAAAATGGAAAACATTGCCCCAACATCGGGTGAAAGATTTGTATCATTCATAACTACCATAACAACACACGGCGATTATTATCAACCTAACGAAAAATTAGCTGAAAACAAACTCATTGCTAAAGAAAATAAAGCTCAGCTTGAAAAAGAGTTAGAGGAAATGGGTTACGTATTACCCGATGAAGAATATTACCTTGATTGTTATTTTAACTATAAAGCCGCTTGTATGGACCTAGACAAGGCTGTGGGTTTATTATTCGATCACTTATCTTCAAACGGACAATTAGACGATACCACTATCTGTCTATTCTCTGACCACTACGCATTCATGACAAACCTATCTCCTGTAATGAAAGGATTTAATGTTTCAGAACTTTATAATACTGAGCTCTATAGGGTTCCAATGTTTATTTACGACAAAAAAATTATAGAAAAAATGCAATTAGACTCAATGTCTACACAAATTGAAACTTTTACAAACACTTATACTATTGTACCAACGATACTTGATGTGCTTGGTATTGACTATAAACCAGGCTTATATCTAGGGTTTTCACTGTTTAGCGAAGACATTACTAAAACATCTTTCATATCCACAATCGGCGGTATATTTGATGATAATTTCTTTTCGTATGACACTTCTGACATTTTATTTAAAAATACTTCCGCAACAGATGAAGATTATAGAAAGTATAGAGAAAATGCTTCAATTTTCTATAATAAACGTGAATACTTAGAAAACATGTATATTTATAAAGTAATATAAAAAAGTGAGGTTTATGCCTCACTTTTATTTTTATTTATTTTTCTTTTCTCCCACCATGCTATTATCTTTTTCCAAATAAATTTATATCCAACAAAGTATGAAAATAATGCAAAACCAATTCCAAGCATTGATCCAACAATCACATCTGTTGGATAATGTACACCTAGGAAACATCTAGAAAGAGCAATTGTTATTCCAAAAGCAAGTGCTGGCCATGCTTTCTTGCCAAAGAAACACAATAAGATAACACTACAGTTTAAAGATGCAAAACTGTGCCCTGATGGAAATGAAAAACTGTCTGGAATACTCATGTTTAAAGTATTCAAAAATTGCATTAATTCTGCACTTTCGGTAAAAGGTCTTGGTCTAGCCACAAGTTCTTTAATTATAAAGTCGTTTAAAACCCAACCTGCGCCAAGCGAAATAAGCATTGTTAACCCAGCAGTTCTTGTTTGTTTAAAAAACATTAAACAAAGCCCAAGAATAATCCAAACAAGCCCTTTATCTGCCATGGCTGAAAGTATAGCAATAAAATTATTAATAAAACTGCTACCATGTAAATTTGCATTTATCCATTCTAAAATCTGTAATTCCATAAGCCTATTATATATAAATTTTCAATTTTTGCAAAGTCTTTTTTATTTATTTTATGCTTTGTTGACTTTTATATCAATTTTTTTTTATAATTATTCCATGATTAATGATAAAAATTGTACTATTTGTCCTAGGAATTGTAATATAGATAGAACTAAATCTATAGGCTTTTGTGGTGCAAACCAAAAAATTAAAATCGGCAAGGTAATGTTGCATTACTATGAAGAACCTATAATTAGTGGCGACGATTCTACCCAAAAGCAGGGCAGTGGCGCAATATTCTTTAGCAACTGCTCTCTAAAATGTATATACTGCCAAAACCACGAAATTAGCAGCGGCGGTATGGGAAAAGAAATTTCACCCGCCACCCTTGCTGACTTGTTTAAACAGCTTGAAAACGCTGGTGCCGCAAATATAAACCTTGTATCTCCTACCCACTATAGCAAACAGATAATTGAAGCTTTAAAACTTTATAAACCAAACATTCCTATCGTTTGGAATACAAGCGGATATGAAACTATAGATACATTAAAATCTCTCGAAGGTTATGTAGATATTTATCTAACTGATTTTAAATATATTGATTCCTCGCTTGCAAAAGAATATTCCCTAGCCCCTGATTACCCACAAGTTGCCATTGATGCACTTTATGAAATGAAAAGACAACAACCAGCTGATATTGTCGAAAACGGTTTAATGAGAAAAGGTGTAATAATAAGACACATGATTTTACCAGGCGCTAGCAAAAACTCTTTAGATATTTTAAATTATATATATCAAAACTTTGGCAATAATACATATATTAGTGTTATGAGTCAATATACCCCATTCCACAAAGCCAAAGACCACCCTGTTTTAAAATACAAAATAAAGCCTATTGAGTATAAAATATGTGAAAATTACTTAAATAAATACAATTTTGTCAACGTGTTTTTACAAGAATTATCCAGTGCTAGTAGCGATTTTACTCCAAATTTTACAGTTAAAAAGTCAGATTTTAGATATTAAATCATTTTGTAGAATTAAAAATATATGATATTATTAACAAAGAGGTATAGTTATGAAAATATTTATTGCAGGGACCGTAAATAAAAATATTAACAAAAAATACGTAGAAGGTATTAGAGATTTAAGTCATAAACTTCTCGAAAATAAACACGATATTATATGTGTTGGTGCTAAAACTGGTGCTATCGGTGAAGTTTATAACACATACATAAATAACAATGGACATGTAGACATTATCGTTCCCGTTCCTTATGCAAGTGAAGCAGATGGAATGCATGCAAATTCCAGAATTATAGTAGACACCCTTTTCGCTTTACAACAAATAGCACTAAGAAACACAAATGCAACAATCGTGCTTCCAGGCGGTAATGGCACACTTGCTGAGCTTTATATGATTACCGACAGTAAACAAAGCAACTTTGATGACGATATAGTAATAATTTATAACATTAATGGTTTCTATGACAAAATTAAAGAAATGAACGACTTCTTACTTGAAAATGGCTGCTTAACAAAAAAACAATATAAATACTTCACATTCTGCAACACCGCAGATGAAGTAATCACCGAACTAAAAAAATGGGAAAAGACAATTTCTAAAAAACGACGTTAATAAAAAAATCGATATTTTTATATCGATTTTTTGTTTTCTTTTTTTATAAATATATTTATTAACCTTACACCTAAAGGTGCAAACAATCTTCGCCACATAAAAACTTTTTTATTTTTTTTCAAACAAGATTTAGTCACTTTTAAGATATTGTATAAAAATATATACCCTTCTCTGTCTATAACTTGTTCTTTGAACATCATATAAAAGCTTTCTAGTGCCGAAAAATATAACCAAGTGCCAATGGCATTATACATTTCAATATTATCTTTATTTTCTTGCATTAGTAATTCTAGTTTTCGCATAAGAGCAAATCTTCGCTTTGAATAACGAGAACGAACGGCACTATTTTTTCTTTGCAAATACCCATATAAATCTGTATTTAAATGTCCCACATTTTCACAATCTCTTAGGAAATAATAATTAAATATAATATCTTCACCCTGTGATAGATTTATATCCATTTTTTTATCTGCGATTTTATCGCGTTTATATATTTTTCCTCCAGCCATTGCATAAGCTAAATCGTTACCACTAAACATAATATAAGTATATTCAGAATTGTTATAAGTTTCTTTTTTTGGCTTTTTTATTTTTTTCCACTGTTTATTGTTACAATTTTCTTTAAAACGCTTAAATCCAGTGCTTATCATTTCTAGCTTATTTTCGAGAGCGAAAGTCAACATAAGCTTAGCGTATTCGTTATGAATAATATCATCACTATCAACTAACGCAACATAATCACCTGTGGCAATTTCAAATCCCACATTTCTTGTATCTGATACTCCTGTATTTTGTTTGTGAACAACTTTAATTCTCTTATCTTTTGTAGCCAGCTGATCACAAATATTGCCAGAATTATCTGTTGATCCATCATTTATTAACAAGATTTCAATATTTTTATATGTTTGGTTTACTAAACTTTCCACACAATCATTTATATATTTTTCGACGTTATATACTGGGACTATAAATGTTAATTTTACTTCTTCCATAAACACCTTATTCTTTAAAGATTTCACTTTCAAGACACAAACATAATAAATGATAAATTTTAATATGGTCTTCTTGCACCTTAAAGGTTTCTTCCTCATTTACATTGAATAGTATACTCGACAACTCCTTAAGTTTTCCTCCGTCTCTACCTGTAAGAGAAATAACTTTCATACCTTTTGCACGTGCTAGTTGTGCAGCATAGCAAACATTTTTTGAATTACCACTTGTTGAAATTGCTATTAACACATCATCTTTTCCACCTAATACATTAACTAATTGCGCATATAGTAAATCAGGCTTACAATCGTTTATATAAGCCGTATTTAGTGCCGTAAAAGATGTAAGTGGTATACATTTTATACCATCTTGCAAACCATCAGATAAAACTTCACCATCTTCGCCATACATTTCAATCAACAAGTCTCGTTTTGATTGATCTACCTTTCTTTTTAATACAAATGATTTTAATAATTCACCCGCAATATGTTCACTATCAGCAGCACTACCACCATTACCACAAACTAATATTTGTTTGTTTTGTACATTTTCACATATAAGTTTAATTGATTCAATAATTTTTGACTCAAAATTTTTCAAATGCGGATTATCTATTTTAAATCTATTAATGTAAGTCATTGTTCTATCTTTCATTAATCTTATCTCCTTCAAACACAAAATTTACCGCTTCTAATAAATTTTTAGCATTATAATCTGCTGGTTCAACATAATCCTCTTTTAATGCAGACTTTACTCTTATTGACTTTATGCCAACATTCTTTGCAAGTAATACATCAGCATTGCCATCACCTATTACATAACATTTTGACAAATCTAAATTAAAGTCACGAGATGCAGCTTCTAACATTCCAGTCTTTGGCTTTCTGCAATTGCAATTTATTTTCAACTCTTTTACCTCACCTTCAAATCCCGAATGTGGGTGATGTGGACAATAATAAATAGCATCTAAGTAAGCACCTTCTTTGCCAAGGAGTGTTTCGATTTTATTAAACATATTATCAAGTTCTTCAAAAGAACATTCGCCTCTAGCAATTACGGGTTGATTTGTGACAAGTATTGCAAGATAACCACTTTCATTAATTTTCCTTATAGCCTTACTACAGTCTTTAACTAATTGAATATCCCCTGCTGAATTAATAAATCCCTTGTATAGATTTAATGTCCCATCTCTATCTAAAAAAATAGCTTTCTGCTTATTTTGAATATTCTTTGAAGATACTATACCATTAATAATATCTTTTTCTGATTGAATAAATCTTTCTGGAGTACCAACGTCTTTAATATACTCAGTTGATTTATATGCATAAATTGATTTGTTCTCTTTAATTAAATCCGCTATAAAATCGGATTCCATGGCAACTTTTTTTAATTCTTTAAAATAATCCAAAGCCTTACTATTAATAATAAAAAACCCAGCATTTACATTATTTTTATAGTAATAATTTCTTACTGAATTCTTTTTATCAAAATTCAATACTCGACCATATTCATCGTTTATTACTAAATCACTATCATAAGGATGCATATTTGGGTGTGTAAGCATTGTTATGATTGCTTTTTTTGACAAGTGGTATTGTAACATAGCATCTACATTAATATCAAAAATAGCATCACCAGAACATACTATAAAATCACCATCAATCTTATCTTTTAAATAAAACAATGCTCCCGCAGAGCCTAGAGGTGTTTCTTCATGCAGATAATTTATTTTTACTCCTAGTTGGGATCCATCTTTAAAGTAATCAATAATAACATTACTTAAATGTCCTACAGATAAATAAAATTCATCTACTCCATATTTTTTCAAATTTAAAATTGCCCACTCTAAAATAGGACGACCCGCAATTTTAGCCATAGGTTTTGGAATTTCATTTTTAGTAATTTCAGTAAGTCTAGTTCCTTTGCCCCCTGCCATAATTAAAGCTTTCATTTTAATCAACCACCCAACTTTCTACACCATATTTTGAAAATTTTACAGGATAAACTTTTCCAGGTAAATTTTCCATAGCATTAATTAATTTTTGTCTATTAAAAGGATCACAATAAAGCATCAAGAATCCACCACCACCAGCGCCAGATACTTTAACGGCCTCAGCACCATTTTCCATCGCATAATTTATTGTGCTTTCCAATTCCTTATTAGAAACAATACTACTAGTTTTCTTTTTGTTTTCCCAGCCCACTCTTAAACAATTAGCAAAGCCTTTTATATCACCAACTAGTACACAATCCTTCATGATATAAGCATATTCTTTTAAATTTTTCATCGCATCAATAGTATCTGATTTATTAGTTTTCGTATTACTGATTTGTTTTGATATAATATTTTGAGCTAAAACCAATTGTTGTTCAGCAGATTTACGACTTACTCCACTATAGTATAAAAGTAAAGAGTTTTCCAGTTCATTCAATATTGTTTTTTCAATTCTTAATGAATTGACAATAACCAACCCATCTTGTTTAAATTCAATAAAATTAAAGCCCCCAAAAACAGCAGCATATTGATCTTGCTTTCCACCAGCAAGAGAAATATCTTTTCTTTCTATTTCATATGCAAGTTTTGCTTTTTGATAATCATTTAATCCTAAAGACAACCATTTATTAAAAGCTTCAAGTATTGCAACTACCATGGTAGAAGATGTTCCAAGACCAGAACCTATAGGAGCATCGTTACTAGTACTCATTATAAATGATAAAGGCTCTCCGTTGTTGTAATCTTTTACTATTCGATTATATACAGCTTTATGCAAGATTAACACGTCGTCTTTAATTTCTAAATGTGGCACACTATCTACGTCTAGATTGTTTTTATTGTCGTATGAATAAATTTTAATTTTATTATCATCAGTAGGTATAATAGTGCAATGAGCATACATTCCTATAGTAACATTAAACACTGCGCCACCAAACTGATTGCTGTAAGACTCAAGATCTGTTCCACCACCAGCCAATCCTATTCTGAGAGGGGCTCTACTTCTTATCTTCATTTCTTCTTTCCTTTACAATTCTTTTTAACTGTTCAAACAATTGATCAGTACACTCATCCCAATTAGAATAAATGTTTTTTTGCGCGTTCTTACCTATTTGCTTTAACCTTTCTAAATCTTTTATAGCGAATTCTATTTTTTCTGCAAACGCATTTATATCATTTTTTGATATAAAGCCATCTACTCCCTCTGTTACGCCATAACCTGCACAAGTATTTTCAATAAAAATACCAGGTGTCGCATAAGCAGCACTTTCAATTTTTACTAAACCAAAATTATCATAAATGGATGGAAACAGTAAAAGATTTGCTCTAGCTAAAATTTGAGGAAATAATTCCCTTTCCAAAAATCCCGTAAAAACAATTTCTTCTTCCATGCCTAGCTTTTTAACTTGTTTTTGCAATTTTTTCAATTCAAATCCTTTACCTATTATAAAAAATTTAAATTTAACGCCTTTATCTTTCAAAATCTTTAGACTATCTATAATAAAGTTGATTCTTTTTAATTTTGTTACTCTACCTACATGAACAAAAACAGGTATATCAGAATCTAAATCAAAAGATTCATTAGCTTTTATGGCAAGTTCTTCAACATTATTGCAAACTGGAAGTTCGGTTCCAAATGGCAAATAAGTAATTTTCCCTTTATACCCATAAGATCTTGCTTGCTCAGCAACTAGTGGGCTACATACAAATATCTCTTCGCATTTATTATACAATCTTCCAAACTTTTTAACAACACTATCAGCAATAACATCAGATTTAAAAATATCTTTAAAAATCATTCGCATATCTGAATGAAATGTCGCCACAACTGGTATTTTACGCTTTTTTGCATATTTTAGAATATATTCTAACATTCCAAATGGAGAATGAACGTGTATAATATCAAATTCTTTTGAATCTAAATATTTTTTTACGGAATTATCCATGCTTGGTAAACCACAATATTGTCTTAAAATAGGCACATACAATGAATTACATCTTTTTATTTCATATGGAAAATTATCTTTGTATCCTCTTTTGTTTTTAGGTACAAGAACAGACAAATCCGCCATGTTGTTTAACCTTAAGCAATAATTATGCATACAGTTAATCACACCATCAACATCTGGCAAATAAACATCCATTGTTTCTAATATTTTTAATCTTTTTTCCATTTTTACCTCAGTATATTAATAATATTATCGCATACATCAATTAAAAAAGTAAAGTATATTTTATATATTACTATAACCCAACCTCTAAACGAACTTTTGAACCACTATTCTCGTTAGCTTTAGTAACCATGAATTTAAACTGCAATGCATTTTGCAATTCCTTTACATGAGATATTAATCCTATATTTAAGTTTGCACTTTTAAGTTTATATAGTGCCTCGATTACCGTTTGACACAACTCACCATCAAGAGTTCCAAAGCCCTCATCTAAGAAAAAGAAATCTATTTTTTTATCCGATTGAAGAGAAATAACATCAGATATTGACAACGCCAGTGCCAAACTTACTAAAAACGTTTCACCACCAGACAAGGTTGATACAATTCGCTTTGCTCCATCATTGAGATTATCTTCTACGTAAAACTCCTTATTTTCATAAAAAAGTTTATATCTGCCGCCGTCTAAAATTCTAAGTTTTTCATTTGCAAAACCTATAATCATATCCACATACTCATTTGCCATAAATTCAGCCAAAGTCTTTCCTCGAAGGAGTGCAAAAAGTTCTTTTGCCAAATCATACTTTTTACGAAGCAATGGCAGTTTCTCATCGATCTTATCAATCTTTGATTTTTTACTTTTCATTTCACTAAGCTGTGCTTGTAATACGCCAAAATAAACCTGTTTTTCGCTAAGTTTAATTTTTAATTGATCAAGTTCTACCTTAATTTTATCAACCTTATCAACATCGATTTCAGCAGTGCCCACCTTCTCTTTTATATTCGCGAGTTGTACATTTACAATACTTACTCTCTTCTCAAATTCTTCAATATAATTTTTTAATTCATTCATCATAGAATCATCTACAATATTTCGCTTAACTTCCTCAACGTTTTCAAAACCAAGAGTTCTAGATAAATTTGAAAGCTTAGCCTCAACTTCTCGAAGCTCCTCATTTTTATCATGCAAAATTGCCATTTTTAAATTATAATCTTTTTCGCTTTTTTGTTTTTGTTCAATCTTGGCATTATATGTTGATTGAAATTCTTCGGCCTTGTTTTGAAGCTCTATCTGTTTTTTATTTATTTGATCTAATGGATTTTCATCATTTTCTATTTCAATTCCGAGTTTAGCAAACTTTTCATCTTTGCTATTAATTGACTCTGAAATATTTTCAATCTTTATTTCAATAGCTCCCTTTTCTGCAAGATTTAACCCCATAGCCTTAGTTAATTCGAGCTTGCTATTTGCTTGTTTTTCCTTTTCTTTTTCCGCATTTACTAAAGATTCAGATAAATCCTCTATTTTATCACATATCTCATTTAATTTTTTACTTGCCTTTTTATAATCTAAACCTGATTCGTTCTGGACATTATATATAGAAAACTCCCTTTCTGCCCTCAGCTTTTCTAAATAATATAAAACATCTGTCAACTTCTCGATGTATTCATTTATTGATTGAATTTTTGCCCCACATTCTACTCTTTCTTCAATAATAGACAAAGATGAGTTTACCATTTTATCTTTTTCAATCAATAATTTTTCAAGAGCTATAGATGCCGCAAAAGTTGCCTCGTGCATACTTTTAAAGTTGTCAGCTTGCTTATCATTTTTATCAACAAAACACATATAAAGCTTTTCTTGTGCACTCTTCACATTTTCATATTTTGCTTTATTGATTTCTATTTGAGATTTTAAGAACTGAATTTGTGCATTAACAGTTGCAAGGCTGCACTCGGTTTTTTCTTTGTCTTTTCTAGCAAGAGATAAGGTGCTACGTGTATTTGCGATCTCTCTATCTAGCCCCGATATGTCGCTACTTGGTATAGTATTTTTTGTTGCAACTTTCCCTTTACAAACGGGACAAGAATCACCTATGTCTACATTTTGCACAAGAAGCGAAAGCAAATTTTCACCTAAAAACTCTTCTCTTTTTATTTGTGCATTTTTTAATTCACTTTCAAGTTTGTTTGTAAATTGTATTTTTTCCTGCAATGAAGACTTAATTTTTTCACTTTGGCTTTCAAGTTCTTTAACCTTTTCAATGAAATTAATTGTTTCTGATTTGGTTTTTTCATTTGTAAGAGCTAGAAAATCATATTTATCCTGAACATTGTCCATGTTTGACAATTTGCCTAGCACATCTTTATATCTTTCAACAATCGGCTTTCCAGACTTACCTAAAACCTTATCAAGGGACACACTAATCTCATTGATTTTTTGCGCGTTATCTCGTTCAGCTTTATATATTGCCGTATAATCTTTTTTATAATCTTCTAATTCTTGTTTGTAATTTTCAATTACTCTTTCGATTTGTTTTTCAAAATCTTCAATAAGCATAATTTCAGACTCGATTGACTTGTTTTCTGCAACTATACCTAATTTGTTTTTGCTGATTTCATATTCATTTTTTTCTTGACGAAGCTGCAATATATTTTTTTCAATATTGTCTAAAGATTTATCTATTGTTTGTATTTGTAAAATTATATCTTCATATTGATTATTTTTATTTTCAAGTTCACCTAGTAATCTTTCTTTTTCTTGATTAAGTTTTTGAGTTAATACCCTATCTTCTTCAAGTTCTAAAATTTTAACCTTTTTAGCATCAAGTTCTATTAATGCGCTTTTTTGAATTGCTTCAAACTTTTTATATTGTTCCTCATAGTCACGAAAGAACATTTCCTGTTCTTGCTTTTGTTCGCGTAAGGCCGTTACTTCGTCGTTTAATTCATTAAGTTGATTTTCTAATCTTTCTTTGTTTAAAACATAGATTTCTAATTTTTTAGCATTCTCATACTGAGCAAGTCTATTTTTGTCTTGCTTAATATCTCCACTTTTTTTATACAATTCTTCAAGTTCTGATTTCAATCTTAACTGATCTTTTTTTAATGAAGAATTCTCAACCAAATTTAAATACTCGGCACTCAGGTTTTCAACTTTAAAATTCAACTCTTTTAATTCATTTTCTTGAGCTTCAAAAAGTGATTGTTTTTCATCAATATCAACGATTGAAACATTGCCAACTCCATCTTTTTCAGCCTCTAAAATACTGAGTTCTTTTTCTGATTTGTTTAAATTGTCTTTTGCATTATTGTATAACTTTTCTGCGTATTCTGTTATGCCAAAAATGTTAGATATGAGTGAGGTTCTTTCTGCCGGTTTTGCTTGCAAAAATTCAGCAAACTTGCCCTGCGGCAAAGCTATTACCTGACAAAACTCCGTTGGAGATAAACCAACTATTTCTTCGACTTTTTTATCTACTTGGAATGGACCCTCAGCTATCACCTTCCATTCTTCTCCATCTTTAATTCTTAACTCAGCAGAAGAATCAACTCCATTATTGTTTTTCTTAAGTTTAAACTCTCTTACAACTTCATAAAAGCGGTCATCACACTCAAACTCCAAACAAACCTCTGCCCTGTTACACTTAGCGTTTATAAATTCTGCATTTTTTGAAATTCTATTAACGTATCCATAAAGAGCAAGAGTGATACCATCAAGAATTGTTGACTTGCCACTTCCAGTTTTTCCAAAAATACCAAAAATTCCACTTTCAACAGCGGAAAAATCTATTGTTTGTTTCTCAATGAAACTTTGGAGTCCACTAATTTCTAATTTAATCGGTTTCACCTTTATCACCTCCACATTCAATAAAGAAATCCACAAGTTCCTTTCTAGGCAACACGCCTCTTTGTTTCATATAAAATCTGCTAAACAATTCTTCACCAGATAATTCTCTTAATTGTTTATATTCTTTATCGGCTTGTTTCAATTCCAACTCAAATGCTATATTTCGTATACATTTATACGATTTTTTTAGATCTTTTAACGCACTACTAGACAACGGCTCACTTGTTTTAAATACCAACTCAATAATGTCCTGATTATCGTATTTTGAAAGTTCCGTTTCAGCCTCATTGAAACTTGTAACAATTATTCTAGCAAATTGCACAGGAGATTTTAATTCAATAACTTTTACATCTTCTAGTTTGTTATTTTTAGTAGTAATTATATTTACGGAGGGGTCCATATTTACTACATGTCTTCTAATCGTCGACCCACTATAATATACATTGCGTCCTATCTTTTGGTTAGTATGGATATGCCCTAATGCAACATAATCGCAGTCTTCACATATTGTATGCGGAACACTCATCACTCCACCAATCTGCACCTCTTCACCCTTTATTCTTGAACCCGCAACAAATAAATGCATTGCAAGCATATTAAATGAATCATTTTCAAACTTGCTAATTCCAGGCTCAATCCAAATAGCAACTTTTTCTGCATAACTTAATTCTGTTTTGCTATCCCCCATACGAGCATTGTTGGAGTAAGGTAAAAATGCAAGTGTTACTTTTTCTTCACACTTGCACACTTTTACATAGCCGTATCCCGCCTCGGTGATTTTGACACTTGAATTGCTTTTATATTTTTTACCCGTTAAGTCAAGTTCTCCTGCAAGAACTATGTTGTGTGTATTTGCAAGACCTCTAGCCGCTTGTAGTCTTTCTGGATCGTCATGATTACCTGAGATAACAAACACAATTCTTTCGCCATGATTGCTCAACCTTTCAATGCTTGAAAAAAACAACTCTTCAGCTTCACTGCTAGGGTTTGAAGTATTATAAACATCACCACAAACCAAAACCATATCTACAGAATTTTCGTTGGCAATATCTATTATTTCATCTATAATTTTGCTCTGTTCATCTATTCTATTTACGCCGTTGAATTTATCTCCTAAATGCCAGTCTGCAGTATGTAATATTTTCATATGACTTTTTCCTTTTTTCTGAAAAATGTTGTTTTTTAATTTTGTTAATGTTATTATAAGTACATAGAAACAAAAAATCAAGTAAAAGGGGGCAGCCATGGGATTATGTTCGTTTTCAAGTTCACTTGTTATGGACGGTACAACATCTGTTGATAACGCATTTATAAATGAGTTTTTACCAAAAGCTCCTGACGGATATGTAAAAGTATATTTATACGGACTAAGTCAATGCACCAACCCATATTCTGATGACAATTCCCTTAGCAGTATGTCTATTATTTTAAAAATGACTGAAGATGAAATTATCGATGCCTATTCGTACTGGCAAGATATGGGAATTGTTCAAATCATTTCAAATGACCCTATTGAGATAAAATATTTACCTATTAAATCACATTCTGGCAGCGCAAAATTACGAGTTAAAAGCCAGTATGAGGATTTCAATAATCAAGTTCAACAAATATTAAGCGGGAGAATGATTCGTCCTAATGAATATAACGAGTACTATCACTTAATCGAATCTTATCACTTTGAGCCTGAGGCTCTTGTAATGATAATTAAATACTGCACAACACTAAAAAACACATCTGTTAATTACCCTTACATTTTAACAGTGGCAAGAAGCTTCGAACAAGAAGGTATTAAGAGCGCTGCGGCATTAGAGGCTAAATTTTTAGAGCAAGAGCGAGCAGGAAAAGAAATTAAAGAAGTATTATCAACTCTTGGACTAAAACGTGATGCTGATCTTGAAGAACGAAACATGTATCTTAAGTGGATAAACACTTATGGCTTCGCACAAGGCACAATTTTAGAAGTGGCTAAACTTCAAAAGAAAAAAGGCGGATTCGCCAAACTTGATGAATCCCTTAAAAAATATGCTGAGCAAAAACTATTTAGCATGGAAGACATTGCTAGTTTCAATGAATCAAAAGAATCTATGTTTACTCTTGCAAGAGAAATTTCAAAGACCATCGGTCTCTACTATCAAAATCTTGAAAGCGTTGTGGATACATACATAACAGACTGGCTCAAAAAGGGGTATGACAGTGAAACACTCAAAGCCATTGCAACTTATTGCTTTAAACAAAGCATAAGAACACTTGAAGGTGTAAACTCTATAATATGTAAATTTTTTAAGCTCGGACTTGTATCACTTCAATCAATTAATGAATACATTCAAGGCTTGGCAAATATCGACAACAACATTCGTGAAGTTTTAGACAATTGTAAAATTACTCGACTTGTTAATACATACGACCGTGATTTTTATAACACTTGGACTTCAGCTTGGAACTTTACTCATGAAATAATCATGCTTGTTGCTGCGTCTAGTGCAGGTAAGAGTCAACCTATTCAATATATGAATAAAGTATTATCAAACTTTTATGCTGAAAAAATATCAGACATTACCGTTATAAAGAAACGTCTTGAGAATATGAATATATCAACACCAAGTACAAATAACAACACCGCACTTAATTATGAAATGCGTGATTATAAGAAAGAGGAATTAGATGCATTATTTGATTCCCTTGACGATATTGAGGTATAGTGATGGATAGAACATCTCTGATTAATGATTTAAAGTCAAAGTTTGCTGAAAAGCGTGCAAAGGCGCAAGGTATCGCCTATTCCTTTTTAGTGCAAGCAAGACAAGACAGAGAATACAATCTACTTGAAAAACAAGAGCGTGAAATAGTTTTTGAAATTGCGAAACAAAAAGCTAACGGCATTGATCACTCTTCGCACGAACGCACATATAATGAAATCATGGCAAAAAAAGAACAGGTTTTAAATAGATTAGGCATAAACCCACAATCTCTATTGCCAAATTATGAATGTAAATTATGTGAAGACGTTGGTTTTAGATCGGGTGGTATGTGTAGCTGTTTTAAACAAAAACTGCATGAAGAAATGATTACACAAAGTGGACTTGGAAAGAATGAACTTGCTGACTTTAAGGATTATAACCCGGAAATAGCAACAAACGCTGAACAACAAAAGGAGCTTACTGCTCTTAAAAACTTTTTTATTAAATGGGCAAATGAGTTTCCTAATAATAAAGCAAAAACAATATTGTTAACCGGAAAAACAGGTGTGGGAAAAACATTTCTTTCACAATGTGTTGCAAGATATATTATAGATAAAGGACATTTGGTTTCTTTTGTAACAGCTTTTGGAATGAATAATCTTCTTTTAAAATATCATTCAACATTTAATGAGACAAAATCTTCTTATATTGACATGCTTCTTGATCCAGACGTATTAATAATTGATGATCTTGGGACTGAGCCTATTTTGAAAAATATCACAATAGAATATTTATACCTTGTTTTGTCTGAAAGAGTTAGAAATAACAAAGCAACCATAATTACAACAAATCTTACAATGGAAAATATCATAAATAGATATGGCGAAAGAATTTATAGCCGTATTGTAAATAAACAATCAAGCTTTATAACAAAAATTGATGGCGACGACTTAAGATTTATAAAAAAATAATACTCACAAAATAGTGAGTATTTTTTTATTTATTATTTCTATTGACTAATTTATTTTTATAATCTAAAATATAAAATATGTTAGAATTATCAAATATTAGTTATAGTGTAAAACAAAACAATGTTGAAAGAGATATCTTAAAGGATATCAATTTGTCATTTGAAACAAATAAAATTAATGTTATAACTGGTCAAAATGGCAGTGGCAAATCTACTATTATAAAACTTATTATGGGAATAATAAAACCAACGAAAGGTAAAATTGTTTTTAAGAAAAAAGATATCACCTCCCTATCTATAACCGATCGTGCAAATCTTGGAATAACTATGGCCTTTCAACAACCTACTAAGTTTAAAGGATTATCTGTTAAAGATTTATTAGATATTGCAAGTAAAAAGACTAACACTTTGTCAGAGGCTTGTAGTTATTTGTCAAAGGTTGGATTATGTGCAAAAGACTATGTTAATCGCGATATTGATGACAAACTGTCTGGCGGAGAGCTTAAAAGAATTGAGCTCGCTATAGCACTTGCAAAAGGCGGAAAAGTCTTTCTTTTTGACGAACCTGAAGCTGGCATTGATCTTTGGAGTTTTGAAAATCTTATTTCTCTTTTCAAAGAAATAACCGATGCAACAGTAATAATTGTAAGCCACCAGCAAAAGATATTAGACATGGCAGACAATATTGTTTTATTATCTCCTTTAAAACCTGCAATTTTTGGTACAAAAAACAAAATGTTGCCTTTGATTAATAACACTACTTGTGATAGATTAGGAGGTAAAAGTGAATAATTTAACAAATATTGATAAATCCCTTTTAGCTGAAATAGCAGATCTCCATTCTATTCCTCAAGGCTCTTATAATATAAGAAAAAATGGTCAAAGCATTGCTAGACAATCAGATAAAGATATACAAATTGTGCCGAAAAAAGATAAAGACGGTATAGATATTATTGTTAAACCGGGTGTAGAAAACAAAAGTGTACACTTGCCTGTTATTATATCTGAAGCAAATATTCACGATATTGTTTACAACGACTTTTATATAGGCGAGAATGCAAGTGTTACTATTGTTGCTGGTTGTGGTATACACAATACTGGTAAAGAAAAAAGTGAACATAATGGAATACACACTTTTCACTTGGCTAAAAACGCAAAGGTTAAATATATAGAAAAACATTTGGGTATAGGTACAAAAAATGAAAAGGTTTTAAATCCGATTACAGATTTAATGTTAGAAAACAACTCAAGTTTTGAAATGGAAACCATTCAACTTGGAGGCGTATCCTCATCAAAACGAACAACACGCGCTAAAATTCATAGCAATGCAAAACTTTTGATTAAAGAACGTATTTTAACAACTGAAAATCAAACCGCAATTACTGACTTTAATGTCGAACTTATAGGCAAAGAATCATCAGTTGATGTAATCAGTCGTTCAGTAGCAAAAGACAAATCATACCAAGAATTCAATTCTTGCATTATAGGGAAAAACGAATGTTTTGGTCACGTTGAGTGCGATGGCATTATAACTGGAAAAGCAAGAATTTCATCAACACCTAGAATTGTTGCTGAAGATGTTAACGCCAGCCTTGTTCATGAAGCCGCAATCGGCAAAATTGCCGGCGATCAATTAACAAAGCTTCTAACACTTGGATTAACCCCTACCGAAGCTGAAGATGTTATAATCAAAGGATTTTTAAAAGGATAAAAAATAACAAGCTACAGCTTGTTATTTTTTCTTATCTTTTTTACTTTTTTATTTTCTTTCTCAGAAGATTCAGCCTGTGAACTTATTTCTTCTTTTTTCTTTGGCCTTAAATCTTCAGTAAGTTCTTTCATTTCAGCCTTAAATGTCTGCAACTCTTCTTTTACAGACTTAAACATTTCAGGATTCTCTTCGTTTTCAGCAGTTACCACGAAAATTAATGTTATTAAAACCATTAATGGATTAAAGCCGTGTATATCAAACAAACCATATCCTTCAATTGTAATTAATGCAAGAAGTGTAAATGTCTTAAACAAACTTGCATTAGTAAAGAAAATTTTAAATTTCTTAAAGTAATAATAAGCAAAACCTACGAATCCAACAATTCCTGTACAAGCCAATATCATAAGCGGCGTATTATGATAATAATATACTGTAGTAGGAAAACCAGGTAGAACTTCTGGAGCATAAATTCCTGTTCCAGTAATAGGTGTCTTTAAGAAATTCTCCCAACCTAATTCATATAGTTTTATTCTTCCGTTACCAGACAATCCAAGTCTTACAAAAGCACCAAGCACAACATCTCTATTAATTATAACCATAACAAGACCAGCAATTATAACAATAGATGCACAAATCAAGATAATAAAATACCTTTTCTTTTCTTTGCTTTTTACCATTGAAATAATAAAACCTACTGGCAATAAAAGTGTTGCAACTAATAACCCACCTCTACATCCTGATAATAACAGGAATAGATATATTAATAATCCTAGAACACAATATAACCAGTCACGTTTACTATTATTTGCAAGATAGAAACAGAACGGAATCGCAATAGCTAAGAATGTTCCCGCTGCATTTATCATGTTACCATTTCCAACAAGTATCCCCTTCCCTTGAATAACCGAGATTGGGTTAGAAGATTTTAATAAAAACCATAACATTTGCGACATTATGAATACAGCCACGCCTACAAACAATTTTGCAATATATCGTCTATTATCTCCACGTGTAAAATTAACTGTAAACATATAAAATAAAAACAACACAAATGGAAATAAAATTTGCTTCCACCATTTAGCATAAACAAAGTTTGCAGTACCAACACCAGCAATTAATAAAACAAAGAGAATAACCACACCTGGCCAAAACATTTTACCAAGTTTAATTTTGTGTTTTTTATATTTAAACTGTCTTACAAAAAAACAAATAAGTGTGCCTATAAATATTGCAGCAAGTATTGCAAAATAAATAGTAGTTGCCATGGTCCACTTAAATGTTCTATCAAGAATGAACGGTGCATAAATAGGTATGATTAAAAGTGGCGTAACATCATCTTCAAAAATAAAAACATAAGCGCAAAGCAATACAAAAAAACCGATTGTAATCTCAGCTACTTTAAATTCATAGCACAATAAAGCAAGCACTGTGGTAAAAGATATAAACCATGAGCTATTTAAAAATTTACTTATTTTTTCTTTAGCGCTTATCATATTTATATTATAACATTGATAAAATTTATTTGCAACTTTATATAATGGCTTTTTTGCTAGATGAAATTTCAATATTTTAATAAGTTTTTAAAATTAGCATTGAATAACCTTACTTCACTCCAAAAACATTTAATCTATTTTCGATTTGCTTTCTTTTTACTTTAATTACGTACTAATTATAACACAAATAAAAATATCTATAAGTAAAATTCAATAAATCTTGACAAAACAAAACCTAAACATATATACTAACTAATATAAACAAGCACATGCTGATGTGGCTCAGTGGTAGAGCACCACCTTGGTAAGACAAGCAATCGGCAATTTTTATCAAAATTACAACTGAATATTTACTCCATTTTGGAGCTATGCTGATGTAGCTCAGCAGGTAGAGCACTGCCTTGGTAAGACTTGGTTGACGCTTAAAAACCGGCTGAGAAATTAGCAAAAACAACTCAAAATTTAATACATGCTGTTATGGCTCAGTAGGTAGAGCACCACCTTGGTAAGGTGGAGGTCCCGGGTTCGAATCCCGGTAACAGCTCCATAGAAAACCCTTATTTTATAAGGGTTTTTTCAATGTTCAATTCCTGGAATAGATTCGAACTATTTTGCAATTTTGACAACAATTGATAAATTTTTTCACAAAAATTCACTTTGAAAACCAACTCAAAATTTCATCTTAAAAAATTATTCATCTAAACCCGCCAAAAACCACCTAAAATCACCCTGTTTGTTGTCAAATTTGTAGTACAACAATAAATTTATAAGTCCTAGTGATTTTTGCAAAAAAAAGACCAACTTTATTATTTTTCAGCTGGTCTAAATTTTCTAAAAAGCGTTTATTTAAACATCTTTAATATTAAGTTGCAGAAATGTTTTTAGAGTATGTTTTTAACTTTTCTTCAACCGATTGATTAAATAATGACCTTTCTCCTTCAATAAAGATTTTATTAGCAGTTATGGTATCAATCTTATTTTTAACAAGTTCATTACTACTTGTAAATATTAAACATTGCTGAGAATTTTCTGTGTTAAAATTATCAGTTAAAACATCTAGAATCTGAATTATATTTTCTTTAGTAAAATCTTCTTTGAATG
>JAZUAE010000020.1:0-4065 GCA_045637805.1 Clostridia bacterium | reverse complement strand
GAAAAACGACACCAATGCCAACAACAAATACAATGAACTGAAAAACAACACAATACCCAATGCAAAATGAAAACGCTCATCTCGCAAAAACATCATAACCTTATTTGGTTTCTTTACCTTCTTTTCTTTGCTCTCTTTCTTAGCCATAATATATAAATTAGTAGATAAAATTCCTTATTAAATTAACGCACAAAGTTACTAATTTATTTCCATATTTCAATAAAATAATCAACATTCAATTTACACAAATTATCCACAAAGTAGGGACACAGCGTGCTGTGTCCTATCAACCGCAAGGTTGAATAAAAACATAGACACACAACTCATGCGTCCGTTCGATCGATCATAAATAAAAAAAAGACCTCAAAGAGGTCGCACATATAGTAACCGCAGTGTGGTCGAGCAAAGCGAGCCACCTGCGGGTAGCAAAACACCCTCCCCTCTCTCTTCTCAACGGGGCGCACACACAAACACAAAAAAATCGGCAAAGCCACAAACGACTTTGCCGAAATTATTTTTTTAAACAATCTTTAACTACTTAATCTAAATGAACCTATAATTCTTGAAATAAGTAAAGTATTTTCATCAATCAACTCTGCGTCATTACCAAAACCGATATTATAAAAAGTACCTTGTTCTGTTAAAAAAGAATAAGATATTCTTTTTATTTTAATACCGAATAACTCTCCAATAAAAACAGTTTTATAAGCATAATATCCTGCTACTTCTGTTTCTACATTCTCAACAACAAATAAACCAATAGATTTTTGACTCTCATTGTTTATCTCGACAATTTCTTCCAACGTCATTTCTACATTATCTAAAAGAATAATACTGAATCCTAATTTTTCATTACTAGCCCCAATATACACATCACTAACTCCATATGGTCTTTCTAAATATGACCAATCTAAAGGATAACTTACAGAATATAAATTGTTTTTATATGTAGCACATTTAAACTCATTTATGTCAGCAGTATAAGTTTCTACAACTCCACTTTCTTTAATACGTAATTTAATACTTGATGCAATTTTTTGAGCATCTTCGTAAGAGCAATCATTTAGTCCTTCTAATTCAACAACAAAATAACCAAGTTCAACTTCTTTTATTATTGTATGACTATGAAGTTTCTGCATTTCCTTATAACAAAACGTTATGCTATTTGTAGAATCCGTAACACTTTCTTCTATAGCATAAAATCCATTCGATGCATATTTATTTTTCTTCTCACTAACCATCACTCTCATTTTTTCTTTAATGGAATCATTTTTAAAATACACCCTTAAAAATAAAGCATCATTTTCATTCATCCAAGCAGAAAATCCAGGACCACTTTTATAGTTAGAATTTGCCAAATTCTCGGGCACAGAAATTTCATATAAGTTGCCAAATATCCCAAGATTCAAATCATAAGTTACATACTCATTCTCTTTGTTCAACGAGCATGAAATTAAAATTACACCTACTATACAATAAAATAAGTTTTTCATTTTAGTAAAGTGAATAAACAAATATTTTACAAATTATACAAAATAATCCAACACCAATTTACCATTTTCCAACTGACGCACACAAAGTTTATCTTTTTGTTCCGCTATATCTTTAGAAGTCAACTGAAAAGTATTTTCTGTAGCATCAACCCTAGTTGTAGCACCATCAAATGCAGTAAACAAATAATAATAAATTAACCTATCATCTTCATTATAATCAACTATTATTTGCATCTTACCTTTTTGACGAACAAACTCAACTAAAGAATACGATTTCTCAGAGTTGCTATCTTTAATAACAACATCTTCATCGCATAATTTTTCTTCTCTTAGTTCTTCTTTCTCTTGTAACAAAAACTCTTCTGCTAAAATCTCTTTCTTTTCCCCATTCATTCTTTTCCTTTTTATCAATTTCCAAACATACCACAAACTGAAAATTAAATACGGAATAGCAATAACCCAAATAAAAAATAATGCAATATTTTCATAATCATAACTATAAATACCACCATACTCATGATGATATTCATATTTATAATCAAGTAATACGAAACTTAAAAATCCCACAAACCATAAACCATAAAGGATTGTAAAAATCTGTGTATTAACCGACAAACTTGTAAACTTCTTTACATAATTTTTATTCAAAATAGAATCTATTTTCTCAATATTTTTACCACAATACTTACAAAAACAAGAATCTTCTTCTATTTCTTTACCACAATATCTACAAAACATAATTAAATCTCCACATCTATAATTTCTTTAACATTCTCTTTGTTATCGCCCTCTCCATTTCCCTTTTTGTCAGATTTTTTTTCTTTCTCACTAAAAGGTTTAGGACCATATTTATTATCTGCTTCACTTGGAAAGAGTGTCAAAATTAATAAATAAAGAGAACCCAAAGGAATCATATTAAACAATATATAAAAACCAGAACAACCTACATCATGAAGTCTTCTTACATTCACACAAAAACTTGGTATAAACAAAATTAAAAACAAAAAGCAATCAATTAAAATTGATATCTCCTCATCAATAAGATTAGAAGCAGTCCAACCATAAATTAAAAAAGTCATAATAAAAACAAACAATTGAAACCACCAAAATTCCGAACGAGAAGCTCTACCTGAAGTAACAATAAATTTACGCATGCAAGTACGTACAGATTCACTAAAAGACATCATAACATTAAATTTTTAAAAGATTAATAATATTTTAAGTTAATAAATAAACACAAAAAAAAGCGAGAACTTAACTTTCTCGCTTATATCTAGGTATTTGGCGTGACCTTGAACTATACGAATAAGTTAAGCCCACGCGTTTATACACACAATGGGCATTTTTCAACTTATTCTTTCATAGTTCTACAAATCGCCAAATTTCAGATATAAGAAAGAACAAAGCAAAAATGCTTTAACAAAACAACCTGAGAACGCTACTCAGTGTATTCATACCGCAAAGGTAGAAATTATTTTTCAAACTCACAAGTGTTTCAATTAAAAAATCTCATTTTACAAAAAAGCAGTTTACTTGCATTTTCTCCTCTTACCCTCAAATAAATCTCAAGCATACTGCAAGCAAGAAAACCGCCATTCCACAAGACAACTTTACAACCACATAACACCTACAAAAACACCCATTCGTCCGAAAAAATGTAAAATATTTGGTTAATCCATTTAATATTCAGCTATATTTTCTATAAAAAAACACAATCAACAAGCATTTTTTCGCCAAATAACACCCAATCACCCCCACAAAACACTCTTTTTTAGCCCTAAAAACACTTATTTCATCAACATTTTCCCACTAAAAACATGTTATATAACATATTTTATAAAATATCTCTAAAATAACCACAACACCAACAAAATCAATAACTTAACAAATAAAACACCACAACAAATACACATCTCAAATGTTAAATAAAATTAAATATTTCAACTTTTTCTCAAAAATGCTTGCTAATTCAAAAAAAAGTCGTAACTTTGCAACGTGTTTTTCATGGTATTAGATTTAAGGTTAAGAAAAGATTGTGGTAGCCGCGAAGGCTGCCCTTTCTTGTTTTTAGACCAACCCTAAATCAATGCACAATTCACAATGCATAATGCACAATTTTTTCACCTATCGGTTCAAAGACCTTCGGTTCATAATTAAAACAAATTAAAGACAATTCACAACTTTCAATTCCTCATTCCTAACTCCTCATTCCTCATTAAATATGCTTCCACTATTAGGTCGTACACTCGCAGAACTCAAAGAGATCGCCCAACAAGCTGGTCTCCCTGCTTTCACTGGTAAACAAATTGCCGATTGGCTCTACAAAAAACACGTTACTTCTATCGACCAAATGACTAACATTTCGGTCAAAGGTCGCGATGCACTCAAAGCCAACTACTGCGTTGGCATCACCGAACCTGGTTGGTCGGCAGCATCAACTGATGGCACTAAAAAATATCTCTTCCAAACTGCTCATGGTCAAATCGAAACGGTTTTTATCCCCGAAGACGACCGTGGCACTCTCTGCGTATCTTGCCAAGTAGGTTGCAAAATGAATTGCCAATTCTGCATG
>JAZUAE010000019.1:0-46662 GCA_045637805.1 Clostridia bacterium | reverse complement strand
GATTTGCATGTTTCCGGACACGCATCACAGGAAGAGCTTAAAATGATGCTTGCGCTTGTTAAACCCAAGTACTTTATTCCTGTTCACGGCGAGTACAGACATTTAAAAGAGCACACTAATCTTGCTGAGAAGCTTGGTATGGATAAATTCAATTGTTTGATACCAGAAATTGGTGATGTGATTGAAATCAACAATAAAACAATGGTTAAAAAGGGAACTGTTCAAGCGGGTGAAATGCTTGTTGATGGTCTTGGTATTGGTGATTCGCAGTCGGTTGTTCTTCGAGATAGAAAGCTTCTTTCTGAAGATGGTCTTGTAATCGTTGTAATTGGAGTATCAACTCTTTCTGGAGAACTTACTAGTGAGCCATATATGATTACTCGTGGATTTGTGTATACTGGCGAAGCTGAAGCTCTTGTTGAAGAAGCTAAGGGTGTTCTTATTGATACATTAAAGCTTATTGATCTTAAAAATATTACTGATTGGAATGAAGCTCGCAATCTTATTCGTAAACCTCTTCGCAATTTCTTCTATAAAAAGACAAAAAGAAATCCTATGATACTTCCTATTATTTTTAAAGTGTAGGGGTGATGGGAAACTAAATAATGGATAAATCTAAATTACATTTTGAAGATACACTCAAAGACTGGGCAGTTGCTCGTGGTGTTCCCATAATTCGGGATTCTAGCCACGAGTTATTGCGTGATCTTGTAGTAAAATATCAGCCAAAGCATATATTGGAAATTGGTACGGCAGTTGGGTATAGCGGAATTACAATGCTTGAAAACTGCAGTGCAAATTTGCTAACTGTAGAACTTATGGAAGACTCGGCTGTTGAGGCTCGTGAAAATTTTAAAATGGCTGGACTTGAATGTAGGGTGAGAGTTGTAAATAATGATTGTAGCTTATTTATTATGGATCTTATAAGTGATGAGTCTAATCACGGTAAATTTGATTTTATTTTCTTGGATGGGCCAAAGGCTCAGTACATAAATTTGTATCCATCGCTCGTGACATTGCTTGCACCTTCTGGTGTTCTTGTTGCTGACAATGTATTATTTCGTGGCTATGTTGAACACCCAGAAACTGCTCCAAGAAGATTTAAAACAATTTGGCAGCGGCTTAGAAAATTTATAGATACTGTTTATTCATCGGATGAATTTTCTGAGGTTCAGCTTCACAGGATTGAAGATGGTGTGCTGGTTGCTGTAAAGAAATAAATAAGGATGACTTATGGGAAAAATTGAACTACTTGCTCCTGCGGGAGATATGGAAAAATTAAAAACAGCCATCCACTTTGGTGCGGATGCTGTTTATTTTGCTGGCAAAAATTATGGACTTCGCGCGTTTAGTTCGAACTTTGAAGATAACACGATAAAGGAAGCTGTTGACTATTGTCACAATCGTGGTAAACGTTGTTACGTTACACTCAACGTGTTTGCAAGGGATTGGGATTTTAAAGGCTTGCCAGAATACTTAAAGACTTTGGAAGAAGCAAATGTTGATGCTGTTATCGTATCTGACCTTGGCGTATTTGCTTTTGTAAAAGAACATGCTCCAAAATTGGAAGTGCATATTTCAACGCAAGCAAACACAACAAATAAATATTCAGTAGCAGCATATAAAAACCTTGGCGCATCAAGGGTTGTCTTGGCAAGGGAATTGTCCGCTGCTGAGATAGAGAAAATATCAGAGTTTAATCCGGATACAGAGCTTGAGGTGTTTGTGCATGGCGCAATGTGTATTTCACATAGTGGTAGATGTTTGCTTTCAAACTATTTAACTGGCAGAGATTCAAACCATGGCGAGTGCGTACAAGCTTGCAGATGGCACTATACCATTACTGAAGATAGTAGACCAGACAAGCCTATGGAGATTCAGGAGGACGAACGCGGCGCATATATATTAAATAGTAAAGACTTGTGCTTGATTGAGCATCTTGATAAACTCGCGGACTGCGGCGTAAAATCATTTAAGATTGAAGGCAGAATGAAATCTTCATACTATGTGGCAACTGTAGTTAACGCGTATAGAAAGGCGCTCGATCACATGTATGCGTGCAAAGAAAAAGGCAAACCTTATAAAGTTGCAAAAGAACTTCGCGCAGAATTAAATAAAGCGAGCCATAGGGATTACACTACAGGGTTCTTTGTAAATGACGGCGAAATAAAGCAAAAGCTCGATTCAAACGCACAAAAGCAAGAAAGTGTGTTTGTTGGCATGATTGAACGTATTGAAGAAAACAGAATCTTGGTAGAGCAGAGAAATAAGTTTGTAAAAGGTGACACCTTAGAGCTTTTAAGTCCAGCAAGGCGTCATGGTGAAAAAATCAAAATTAGTCGCATGGAGGACGAGAACGGTAACGAAGTTTTAGTCGCTAACCAAGTCCAACAAAAGCTTTGGATATATATGAATGATACAAGTTTTATTTATAGTGGAGATATACTTCGCCTTTAGGTTAAAATTTAACAATTCTAGTTTGAAATTTAAAAAAAATTAAGCAGTCATTTACGAGTTAGTAAACTCTTGCTTAATTTTTTTCTTTTTCTTTCTATAATTATCAAATTTTAACCTAAAGGTAAATTTAGAATCAATGACCTATAATAAGGTATTAGATCAAATTCAACTTTTGTTCTAAAGATAATAAAGTAAATAAAAAAAGCCATAAACCCGAAGGTTTATGGCCTTGTTTGTTATTTTTCAACAACTGGAGCTTCTGTTTTTTCATCAACTGGAGATGCTGGTTCTTTTACTTTTTTTCTGAAAAGTAATGGGTTTACAATGAACCATGTGAAAGCTAACAATGCAGCATTAACATAAAGTGCTTTATATGTAGTTATCATGTTTTCAAATGAACTAGGTGTGAATAATAATGCTATACAAGCAATGGCAATAAATATATCTAAAATAAATAGTTGAGTTGCGTAAAATTTCTTACCCTTTTTCCCAGGTTTTGTTTCATATTCAAGCTCTTTATCAAATGTTGCGTCAGTTAAGTAAGGTTGCCATCTAACTCCGCCAAGAGAAGAGATATATACCAATGACATTACAACAAACCAATTAAAATAGAAAGTTAATGTAAGTATTGAAATTATGCAGTAACATAAGAAGATTGTTGGGAATGCAAGAAAGTATATAACTGCTTGTGTTGCATGTTTTACTTCCGTTCTCTCCTTGGTTACAATTTCATGTAAAAATTTTATTGGTGCTTGAATGCCTTTATAAATAAAGTTTAACATATAGAAACATCCAATATATATAAGTGTGATTAAGTAAACTGGGAACATACCGAGTTTTGTAAATAATTTACAAGCCTTACCCATATCTTTATATTGTATGCCTTGTTTTGCTTCTTTTAAAAGGTTATTAAGTTTTAAGCCGTATTCCATAAATTCCTCCTTTGTATTAATTAATTTAATTATAGCTTTTTATTATATCTTTGTAAAGTAAACAAAGATTATTTTTAGCAATAAATAAAAATTAGAGAAAAAGAGACTGGTTGCCTGCCAACGTTCTTGTTTGAGTCAAGGACGAGAAAAATTGCGATTATAGATAAAAATCTAGGAAGCCCCTAGATTTTTTTGTTTTATTATCTTTCTACAACTGGTACTGCTACTGGCTTATTTAGTTTTTCTAAAGTTAAATTTTAATTAGAATCTGTTAGATGAGCCACGCCTAATTTTTTATTGACAAAAATACATATTAGATATATAATAAAACAAACCAGTACAAAGGAGGATTTATGGTATGGTAGTAAGATTTGAATCAACTACAACATTCACAATGGATTGTGGTGGATGTGCAAGCCATAGTTGTGGTGGTGGTAGATAATGTATAAAAAAATAGTTGTAGGCAATACAAAATATTTTTTTGATACATCTACTTTAACATTATTCAAGGATAAGGTTGTAAAAACAGCCTTATCTGAGAATAATTTGAAGAAGGAAGACGCAACTTTGTATAAACTGGTTTTTAATGTGTCAAACACCTGTAATCTTAGATGTAAATATTGTTATGCCTCATGTGGGAATTATGGCAGGCAAAATGATTTTATGTCTTTTGATGTGATTGATAAAATAGTAGAGCAGTTAAAAGATAAATTTAAAAAAATTAAGACAGTGTATTTTTTTGGTGGAGAACCAACTTTAAATAAAAAAATTATAGAGTATGCTGTGGGCAAATTAAATGAAAATTTTGATATTCAAGATTACAGGATTGTAACAAATGCTACAGTTGTAACTGATGAACTCATTGATCTGTTTGATAAAAACAATTTCAAAGTTTATGTTAGTATTGATGGGCCTAAAGAAATTAATGATTATTTACGTGGTCCATATTATGATAAACTTATTAGTGTTATTGAAAAGATTAAAGCAACAAAGTTAAAAGACAAACTAGAACTGATTTGTACATACACTAAATATCATCAAGATAAAATGTCAATGGAAGATTTGGTAAAGTTTTATGAAGATTTAGGTGTGAAATATAGTATTTCAGATGTAATAACTGAATTAAAAGCTTTAAAAATTAAAAAGACAAAGAAAGATCTTTTAGATCAAGAGAAAAAGTATATTGATATGTCGTTTGATAGAATTTTTAGCAATTCGTTGAACGTTGGAATAAGTGTGTATGTAAGAAATGTGTTAGAAGCGTTGACGTTACAAAATTCAACAGATTGTTTTTGTAAAGAACTGAACGGTGATTATAGCAGGGTATACGATTATAATGGAGATATATATCCATGTATACGTCTTATAGGAACGCACAAATCAGGAGATTTAAAAGTAAAAAGTTGTAACAATAAAAATCATGAGCAATGTGAGAAATGTTGGGCAAAAAATATTTGTAGAGATTGTGTTGCAGATGTAGTGCTTGACAACGTAAAAGCACCATACATTGCAAGAATGTGTTACAAAAAGCAGCTTTATTTGTATGCTTTAAATAAAGCTATTGCTTATTATCACAATGATAGTGAAAAATTTAACAAACTACTTTCAAATTATTTTAAAAACTATTTATTCTAGGAGGGATTAAATGATAAATCTTTCTAATGTAGAAAAAGGATATGCTGATAAAAAATTGTTTGATAAACTAAATCTCACAATCTACGATGGTGAGAGGGTTGGTATTGTCGGAAACAATGGTGCAGGAAAATCAACATTGCTTAGAATTATAGCTGGCGAAGAGGAGCCAGATGCTGGTAGTGTGTTTGTAGACTCAACTATCGGGTATTTGAAGCAAATAACTGAGTATTCATATCAAGATTTTATTGATTTGGTAGAAAGTCCAGAATTTATCAAAGACTTTTTAAGAATAAAAAGCTTACTTAAAATTAAAAACGATATAGAGTTTACGCCAGAGAGATTAAAATCGCTTTCGGGTGGTGAGCGTACAAAATTAATGCTTGCAAGCGTTATGTGTAAAAATCCTGAAGTTTTAATCTTAGATGAACCAACTAACCACTTAGACATAGCAGGTGTTGATTGGTTGATTGATGCGCTTAACGGGTATTATGGAACAACGATTATTGTATCTCATGATAGATATTTTTTAAATAAGACAATAGATAAAATTGTCGAAATAGAGAATGGAAAAGTTGATGAGTTCTACGGTGCTTACGATAAATATTATGCTGAAAAACAAAAAGATTTAGAGCTTAGAAAAGCGCAGTATGAAAGTCAAAAAGCAGAAGAGCGTAAAATAAATAAACAAATAGAAAAATTGAACAACTGGTCAAACAAGGCTGAAAGTAATGCAAGACGTCAAGGTGGTATGATGAGTGACAGCAGAATAAAAGGCGCCGAAACTAAAGCGCAAGTAAGTGCTGTAAAACTTGCAAAACAAGCAAAGGCAAAGATTTCTAAGCTTGAGCATGAAAAAGAAGGTTTCATAGATAGACCTTATGAAGAAGGTGAGGTTTATTATAGACTTGACCCAAGTGAGTTTAGAGGCAAAGTTTTAGTAAGATTTGATGATGTTTCAAAATCGTTTGGAAATAATGTCTTATTTGAAAATGTGTCGTTTGCTGTTGAGGCTGGCGAAAAGATTGCAATTCTTGGACAAAACGGTTCTGGAAAATCTACGCTTTTAAAAATGATACTAGGTGAAGAAAAATATCAAGGCAATATTTGGATTTCACCGGCGGTAAAGGCTTCATATTTAAGTCAAGATGTGTTAGATTTAGATGAAAACATGACTGTTATGGAAAAGGCTAGCGAAGGCGGACATGAATATAAGACATTGTTTTTATCAAACCTTAGAAATATGAATATGTCAAGGCAGGTTTTTGATAGAAAAATAGGCACACTTTCACTTGGTGAGAGAATGAGAATTAAAATGTGTGAAATTGTTCTAAGTGATTACAATCTTTTAATCTTAGATGAGCCTACAAACCACTTAGACATAAATAATAAAATATTTATGGAAAAAGTATTGCAAAATTACAATGGAGCACTATTACTTGTAAGTCATGATAAAGAGCTCGTGAAGAATGTTGCAACATCGACTCTTGAAATAGAGGGTAAAACTATTAAAAAAAAACAAATAGATAAAGAAAAAGATTGTTATGAATGTGAATACTAATAAAAACCGCTACACGCTAGCGGTTTTTTGTTGTCATTTTTTGTCGATACTCGGAATAGGATTATAGCAAGGAGATTTTGCTATGATTTTATCTTTTATATTAAAAATGTTGTCGAGTATGTTTTTCTTTACGGGTAGAGTGGCGAGGAGTAAAACCTTTGTAAAACCGCTAAGCCCAGAGGAGGAAAAGGATTGTTTTGAAAGGCTAAAACGCGGCGACAAAAGTGCAGAGGAAAAGCTTGTCAAACATAACCTTCGCTTGGTTGCTCACATTGCACGCAAATACAATCCGCCAAATGGCTTTGGAAAAGATGATTTAATTAGTGTAGGTTCAATCGGGCTTTTAAAGGCCGTAAGAACATATAAGACAGATTCAGGTAACACTTTTTCAACCTACAGTGCAAGATGTATTGAAAATGAAATATTAATGCTGCTTAGAAGTCAGAAAAAGCACGCGAATAATTTAAATCTTGAAAGTACGGTCGGGCGTGACAAAGACGGCGAGGAATTGCGTCTCATGGACGTGCTGGCGGCAGAAGATGAATGCATTGAAGATAGTATAGGGTTAAAAATGGATTATGAAAACATAGTTTCTTCCATGAAAAAGTGTTTGTCTGACAAAGAGCGATATGTTTTAGAAAACAGGTTTGGAATTAACGGTGGTGAAAGATTTACCCAAGATGAAATAGCGGTGAAAATGGGCATTAGTAGGTCGTATGTGTCGCGCCTTGAGAATGATGGGGTATATAAACTGCAGCAATATTTGCAAAAACGATTTTAATTTTTCTGCCTTGACAAAATTTAGTGTATATGCTAGAATTTTCCATGTAAGTTTGCTGGATAATCGCGCTTGCCCTAGTGGCGGTGAGGAAAGTCCGAGCATCATAGAGCAAGTGCACTTGATAACGTCAAGCCAGGGTGACCTGAGGAAAAGGGCAACAGAAATATACCGCCACGTAAGTGGTAAGGGTGAAAAGGTGAGGTAAGAGCTCACAAGTTCCCATGGTGACATGGGTCCGCTGTAAACTCTGCACGATGCAAGATGTGGGACACGTGGGCTGCTCGCTCGTCCCCCAAGATCGCAACAGAGCACACTGGCAACAGTGTGCCAAGATTGATGATTATCCACGACAGAACTCGGCTTACAGGCAGGCTTATATTTTTATAAAAATAGATGTAAACAGGGAATGTTTGCATCTTATTTTTTTTGTGCATAATTAAAATGTGAAAAGTTTAAAAAACTGCAAAAATATAATAAAAAAAGTGCAAAAAGCATTAAAAACATCAAAAAACAGGGCAAAATCTGCAAAATATAAAAAATTAACAGGAAAGAAAGTGTCGCATAAATTACATAAATTTTTATCTTGTTATAAACTTATTTTTCCTGAATATGTGCTGCAAAATAATATAGATAAAATTATAATTGCTGAAACTATTGTTACATCATTTTCAAAAGAAAGGTATAGAACGCTTGATGGCGAAGTTTTGGTAAAAGTTTTTGCGGAGCGTACAATAATGAATGTTTTAAAAGGAAAAACTTTGAACGAATCTTTGCGGGAGCAGATGAGAGTTTTGTTGCTCTACAAAAAAGAAATCAAAGTTCTTCGCAAAGCAATGCTAATTGTTTTACTTGATGAAATATTGTCTACTGAAAGATTAGTGTTTGAAATAAAACAAGACATAGAAAGAGGGATAAAAATTAAAAGTGTCAATCTTGAAAAAGACCTTTCTTCGGGTTTTTGTTATGGGTTAACCAAAAACAAAAATTTGGGACTTTTTCTTGATAGAAAGCAAGACATCACCTCTATGCTTGACTTGCTATCTATTGACCTTGAAGATATAAGCCACAAGTTGAAAATTTTAATTAATTTATTAATTAAATGTTTGCCTTAATTGATTTACAATGATTATTCTTGTATGGTATAATTTCCCCGAAGGGGAGATTATATGGATACACTATTTTCAACAAATATGACAGCTCGCGCACCACTGGCTGAACGTATGCGTCCAACCAGCCTAGACGGTTTTCTAGGTCAAGTTCATATTGTTGGAAAAAATTCTCTGCTCAGACGAGCAATAACTGCTGGCAGAATAACCAGTATGATTTTCTATGGTCCACCAGGAACAGGAAAAACCACCTTGGCATCAATCATAGCACATACAACATCATCGCCATTTGTTGTGCTAAACGCTGTATCTAGTGGCGTTGGTGATGCAAAGAAAGTAATTGATGAAGCAAAAAACACTCTTATGATGTATGGCAAAAAAACATATCTTCTCTTGGACGAATGTCATAGATGGAGCAAGGCTCAGTCTGACGCTGTTCTTGAGGCGATTGAAAAAGGCTATATCGTGTTTATCGGCTCGACTACTGAAAACCCTTATACAAACATGACAAGAGCTATTGTTTCAAGATGTAGAATATTTGAGTTTAAACCTCTTACAAAACAAGATATTAAAACAGCTCTAACAAGGGCGCTTGAAGATAAAAAGAATGGTTTTGGGGACTTGAATGTTGAGATAGAAGATGATGCAATGGAGCATTTTATTCTAACCAGTGGCGGTGACGCAAGGGTTGCGCTTGGCGCTATGGAACTTGCAGTACTTTCAACGCCGCTTAAAAATAAGAAGATAACTATAACAAAAACAATCGCTGCAGAGTGTACTCAGGGCAAAGTTATAAGCATAGATACTGATATGTATTATGATATGCTATCAGCCTTTTGTAAAAGCTTACGCGGTAGCGATGCAGATGCGGCTATTTACTGGAGCCAAAGGCTGATAAAAGCGGGCTGCGATCCACTCTTAATTTTAAGACGACTCATAGCACACGCAAGTGAAGATGTTGGTCTTGCAAACTCGCAGGCTTTGGTTGTAGCAACAAGTGCCTTGACTGCTTACCAAAACATGGGTCTTCCTGAAGGATTAATTCCGCTCACTCATGCAATTATTTATGTATGTATGAGTCCAAAATCTAACAGCGTAATTGTAGCTATGGATAGGGCGAAAGAGGACGTTGATAAGACTTATAATGATGCGGTTCCTGCTCATTTGAAAAACACAAACTATGCAAACGAGAAACGCGCTAAATATAAATATCCACACGAGTATGGCGGTTATGTGGCACAGCAATATCTTCCTGATGAAATAAAAGACCACGTTTACTACGAGCCAAGCACAAACGGCGCTGAAAAGAGCATAGTGCTTCCAGAAAACAAACGAAAGGAGAGCAAATAATGATTGACGAAAGAGAGCTCAAGAAAGAAAAAGATTATTTAAGAACAGTTCTATATATCTTGGAAAAGGAAATCAAGGTCAATAAAGATATTGTCAAAGACTATGATGTAGAAATTAAGGAAGACCTTAAATACATTTGGGACGAGACAAACGGTATAAACGAAACTGAACGTGAGTATGCCATAAACCGCATACAAACTCGCTCTATGACGACAGATAACTCTGAACGTAAAATAAAGACTTATGAGCAGATGATTAAAAGTGCATACTTTGCGCGAATAGACTTTGATGATGGCGAGGAAGTTACTCCTGTTTATATCGGTATAGCTTCGCTCGAGAGTGGCAAGGATTTATATATTTACGACTGGCGTACACCTATAGCTGGTATGTTCTATGAATACGAGCCAGGCGATGCTGAGTACACTGTGCCTGATGGGGAAAAAATCAAAGGTAGAATATTGCTCAAACGTCAATACGTTATCGAGGGCGATAAGATTAAACAAATCTTTGATACAGATGTTCAAGTAATAGACAAGGTTTTACAAGGTTTGCTTCAGTCTAAGGCTAGCGCCAAGATGAAAAATATTGTAACAACAATACAAAAAGAGCAAAACAAAATAATTCGTAAGAATGATGCGGATATTTTAATCGTGCAAGGTCCTGCAGGTTCAGGTAAGACCAGTGTTGCAATGCATAAAATTGCATATCTATTATATAAAGAGCGTGCAAAAATTAATAACTCTAACGTGTTAATTCTTTCACCAAACAATATTTTCTCGGACTATATTTCAGATGTATTGCCACAAATCGGTGAAAAGAATGTTTACCAAACAACATTCATGGATTATATTAAAAATTTCCTTACAGATTTCAAGATAAAAGGCGATGTAAATACTGTTTATGAAACTTACTATGGAAATAATAAAAAGAGTTGCGAGTATGCTTCTATCAAATTGAAGTACGGTGCAACATATATAAACTTGATTGAAAACTACTTGAAGCTAAGAAGAAAAGATATGCTTTATTTGACGGATATCAAATATGATGGCGAAGTTGCAATAGATACGGCATATTTAACAAAACTAGCTGACGAGCTTGAGGGCAGCGGCAAAAGTATATATGCGCAAGGCTCTAAATTAATTGAAAGAATCATGCTTCATGTTTCTATCAAATTTGGTAAAGACAAGTCTTTCAAGAAAAAGCTTGTGAAAACACTGGAAAACAATATACGCAAGATTGATCCTAAGAGTTTATATATGGACCTTTACTCTGATCGTGATAGGTTTGTAAACATGGTAGAGGAGATATATAACACTACAGCAACACAAAAGAAAATGCGACTTTCTATTAAAGAGCTTATAAACATCTTTGATTACACTCGCGATTTATTGAGCCACGGATATATTCCTTTTGAGGACGTATCTGGTTATATGTACCTCCGCGATAGATTGTATGGAAATGCTAGCCAACATAAGATTAAATATTTGCTTGTTGACGAAGCTCAAGATTATTCACTCATGCAATATGCTATCTTAGCTGATTTATTCAGACATGCAAAAGTTACACTTTTTGGTGATATAAATCAATCAATTATGCCATTTAGCACATCAACCAACTATGAGGGAATTATGAACATGCTTGCTGAAGAGCGTGATAATCCAAAAACTGAAATGGCGTATCTTACTAAGACATATAGATCAACTTATGAGATTAATATGTTTGCAAAACACATAATCGGTGAAACAAACCTTTACAATCAGATTGATCGTCACGGTGACGAGGTTAAGATTATAAAAGATGTCGCAGACTTAAAACACTCAGCAATAATAAAAGATGCTTTAGAGTTGAAACAGTACTATAATACACTAGCAATTATATGTAAGACTCAAAAAGACACTGAAGATTTTAAAGCTATAATTGAAAACCCAGAGTTTGCTGGTAAATTCAAGATAATAACAGGCGCAGACCGCGTGTTTGAGCAGGATAAGATTATGATTATTCCATCTTATATTGCAAAAGGTCTAGAGTTTGATGCTTGCCTTGTGTATAACGCAAACGATAATACATATAACGAAGATTGTGTTAAACTTTTCTATGTAGTATGTACAAGAGCAATGCATAAACTTAACATTTATTACACAAACAATTTGACAAAACTTATTAAATAAGGAGAATGCAATGGATAACGGAAACAACTTATCCAATAGATACAGTAGGGGGTTAATCAAGGGTAAAGTTACTGCGACTGCGGGCATACGCAACCCAAACGGCGTGATGCTAGCCTATGGTGTAGGTGCAAACAGGTTCGATATCCTAAAACTGCTAGAGAAAAATAACCTGTTTAAATTTATATGGTATGCACTGTTTGGTATAGGCGGAATTGTCTGTCTAATAATTGAGCCTCGAAGTTATATGCAAGTAATTGACTTGTTTGTTGTAATGGTCAATGTAGATTTGATCGGTAGGGGAAAACTTTCGGGCGTGTATCTTGGTATTGTTGAATGTTTGCTTTATGCGTTTATATCCTACCAGAGTGGGCTTTACGGCGAAATTATAAAGATGATGTGTATATCTGTACCATTAAATATATATGCAGCTATTAACTGGAGTAAAAATTTAAAGAAAGAACAAAGCTCATCAAATGAGATTGTTATAAAAAAACTCAAGAAAAAAGATTATATCTGGTGTGCAGCGTTGTTTATGGTGATATTAGTTCCATCATACTTTTTCCTCCAGTTTTTAGGCACAAGTGCACTAATATTCTCAACACTTGCATTTACTGCAACAATATTACTTAAGATATTGAGTGCAATGCGATATATGGAAAACTGGGTGTTCTCAATTATTGCGGACGTGATAGGCTTTGGAATGTGGCTATACGTAATTATTGAAATATATATTACAAGCGGAACGTTCAGTATGATAGAATTCCCGATGCTCTTGTGGTATCTCTCAACAATAACCAACGCAATTTATGCTTATGGCGTTTGGAAAGTCATGTATAGAAGAGTTGCTATAAACGGTAGGGTGTTCCTAGCAAAACGCAGTGTAAATATAAAGCGCGTAGCTAAACTTCGCCGCACATATAGAAAATTTGTATGGGACAAACAAATCGATATGGCTAAAAATTCATAATAAAAAAGACCCAAGTTTGGGTCTTTTTTATATTCGTTCAGGATAAACTGTGCAGAAGAATTTTAGGTCGTAGTGATAATTAATCATCTTAAGTCTATTTTTAAGTGCTCTTTCATCATACGCAAATATTGCAGGGTTATGAAGAAGTATCCAGCTTGTTTCTTCAAGCGTGAAGTCGAATTTTTTAAAGGCTAGATAGATATCGCTTATCATTGCAATGTTTAGTTTGTCAAGATTAGGGATTGTCTTTTGAAAAAACTCAATCTCAATTTGTGTAAACCCGAGAGCAGTAAATGAGTAATAAACAGCTCTATCCTGAGGTAAGTAAACGGCGCGAAAAACATTTTTAATAACGTCTATCGAATAGTATGCGGGAGGCATAAAGTACTCGCTAGGCTTTTTGATAGGGAACCAGTAGAGAATGCGTTTATCAAGTTTGTTATAGTCGTCAAAAAGTCTGTCTATGTATGAAGTTTTTAAAGGATATTTTTCAATAAGTTCTTTAGTTTTAATGTTGTATTTTTTTTCAAAACTATAGTCAGGAAGATAGAGATCGTGTGAGAAATCGCATCGGTCGCCAAGCTTTTCTTTTAAGTAAAAATACCTTGCAAAAAGTTTGTGTGTATCAGTATTGACAATTTTTGAAAACTGCATTTCTATAGCTGTACAACGTGCAAAAAGATACTTAATTAAAAAGGTTTGGTGTGGAAACTGAAAATCGTACTGCCATTCTTTTAAAAATTCGCGTCTCATGTTAAGAGCTTTTTCTGTAGAAAAATGCTGTAACGGATCGTTTAATGGAAGAATGAAAGGGCAGTCACCGATTACGGTTTTCGCTTCCTTGTTTGTAAGGTTTTCATCGCTAGCTATTTTGTCAACTTTTTTAATAATTTCATCAGGGTCGGTATTAAAATTATACGCGTTTGTGATAAACATTCTGCGAAGTTCAAGCCTTGTAAAGCCTTTAGCATAAACCTTGTTGTAATTTTCAATAATAGTATCTAATGGTATATCAAGGATTTTTGGGTAGTTGAAAATTGCATTACGCAAATCATCTTGATGACATTTAAACGTTTTAGCAACGACTGTTAAATAGTTTTGCAATTCTTCCTTGGTGTAAAATAAAATCTTTGGACATTTGTGTATAAGGTCGAAGATAGTGTATCTTGAAACCTGCATAATATGGGACAAATCAACAATCTTGTTTAAAAGGTCCTCATAAGAAAATTTAAAAATCTCTGGGGTAGAGTTTATAATTTCAGTAATCTCAGGTAGTTCCCAGTAGAAAAATTCAATAAAAATTTTTGCAATATGAGGAAACTCTTGTATAGGCACGGTTAGAAAGTCTGGTTTTATTGCAGTTATTACAGCAAAGCTATTAAGTTCGAGTCCAAGTGTGCCGATGAGGTATTCAGCATTCCAAAGGGCGCGGTTAATGATTTTTTGATCTTCGTGATACTCTTTTGGGGTATATAATTTTACAAATAGCAAATAATCATCGTAATCTACGAATGAATGCAGGAACTTGTCAAAATAAAAAGGTTCTTTTGGAAGCGGTCTCGCTTGAATATGAGGAATCCCATAATCTTTAGGTTTAAGACCAAACTTTTCTAAAATCTCATCTTTGTTCATACATTAATATTTTAAATAAATTGTCGTTATAATGTCAATAATATTTTTGTAATGTATTGACAAAATTGAGTTATTGTTATATAATTAAGTCAATAAAGGAGAAAAATCATGAAAGAAAAGAGAATAATCACGATGTTTATAACTTCAGCTATTGCGTTAGTGGTGAGCTTGGTTGTAACGTTTGGTATTGTACTCACTCTTGCTGACCCAGTTGAAGCTACTGGACTTACACGTTATGCTTTTAACTACAATGGAAACAATGATTCACTAATTGCAAGTGCAGGTGAAAATGGATTAAAGTTTGCTACAGATGTTATCTATACACCATCTGGCTCAATTGAATGGAAGGATAAACCAGCATCTGCAGATATCAACAATGATCAATTTATCGTTGATGCACAACCAGATGCAAGTCGTGCATTTAATTACACAACAACTATTAGATATGGTAACGAATCTTACTCTAGCAAAGTAAAGGTTATTCCATTTAGAGTAAAGAATGATTCTGATTCTAAAAAGGTGTTCAGCCTTAAGATTAATGCTGCAGGTGATGAAACACTTAAAACATACACTTGTGCAAAATTGTTTAAATATTCAACTCCAACAGCATTTGAAACAAAATATTTAAATATAAATGCACAACTTTGCGAAATTGACGCTGGTGGACACGAAGACTTCATTCTAGTAATCTATACAGATGAAGCGTCAAATCTTGGCGAATCAGTTAACTACGGTTCTGCTCGCTTGAATATCAACTTAATTCTTACAGCTGCTTAAATAAACTTAAAAGACGGACTTGTTCCGTCTTTTTTAATGCTTATAAATTTTCATTAAAAAAGACCCGTTTGGGTCTTGTTTTTTTGTATTATGGTTTTACGTTTTCAAATACGATATTGTCTGCCACTTTTTTAGCTTTTTCTAAATCTTCATCAGTCTTAACGCAGTAGCACATGATAGGTAAGCCTTGTCTCTTATATTTATTTACAAACCTATTTGGTAGATCAGATAAAGCGTAGTTAATAAAGTTTGGTTCGCTAACTTTCTTATTAAACATCATGCGTTTAAGTGAGAACTTTTGCCAGAAAGGTAAGTTTTCACCTTTAAGGAAACTTGCGAGTTGACCACGTTTAACTTGTGGTGCGTTAAGTTTAAACCATTCAAGTGTGAGTGGGTTAAATGACTGAACAGCAAATTCACCTTTATATGATTTAAGTTCTTTCCAAATAGCCTTTTCAAAATCAATTTTTTGCATATTTTTAATATCGATAAGCACAGGCACTCTTCCGTTAATAAAGGTTAAAGCTTCTTTAAGGGTTGGTATATGTTCGTTTGTTTTTAAAAGTTTCAGTTCAGCAATGTCTGCAAAATTGCAGTTAGCAATAAAACCATCGTGACCAGTCATTCTGCCAAGAGTTTCGTCATGGAAACAAACAATTGTTCCGTCTTTAAGAGAACGGACATCAATTTCTATAGCATAGCCGGCATTAATAGCTTTTTCAAAAGACTCAAGAGAGAGTTCAGGTGTGGTTTTATCATGTAAACCGCGGTGTGCAACCGGAGTTTTTGCAATCCAAGTATCAAATATATTCATATTATTTCCTCTTTTTATTACTTTAAATATACATGAATTAAAATAAAAAGACTACTATTTTTATGAAAATTGTGAGAAAAACCAAAAAAAATGCTAAAAACAGGGGCATTCGAGGCAAATTTCTTGATAAGAGGTATAAAAATGTGTAAAATATTAAGTGGAGAAAATTAAAATGTTACTAGACAAGAATTCAAAGAAACAAGAACATATACGTAACTTTTCTATCATAGCACATATTGATCACGGCAAAAGTACACTTGCCGATAGGTTAATGGAAGTGACGGGAACTGTTAGTAAGAGGGATAGCAAAGCCCAGCTTTTGGATTCCATGGAACTCGAACGTGAGAGGGGAATTACAATCAAGCTAACACCTGTTACAATGAAGTATGAGAAAGACGGCAAGGAATATATTTTAAATCTTATCGACACGCCAGGCCATGTCGACTTTACCTATGAGGTGTCACGATCACTCGCTGCCTGTGAAGGTGCAGTTTTGGTTGTGGACGCCAGCCAAGGCGTTGAGGCGCAAACTTTAGCAAACGTGTATCTAGCGCTTGAAAACGACTTGTTTATTATTCCAGTTGTAAATAAAATTGATCTGCCATCTGCGCGACCTGAATGGGCAAAGGAGCAAGTTGAGGATATTATAGGACTGGATACAAGCTATGCTCCACTAGTATCAGCAAAGATGGGAACAAACATCGAGCAGGTTTTGGACTTGGTTGTAGATAAAGTTCCATGCCCTAGAGGTGATGAAGATAAACCGCTTCAAGCTCTGATTTTTGATAGCTACTATGATAACTATAAAGGCGCGGTATGCCTTGTTAGGGTTGTAGACGGAACGGTTAGAGCTGGAACAAAAATAAAAATGGTTCAAACGGGTAAGGTTGAAGAAGTTGTCGAGGTTGGTATATTTACACCAAACGCAACACCTAAAGACTGTTTAAAGGCTGGCGAGGTTGGATATATTTCGGCAAGTATAAAAACGGTATCAGATATTAGAGTCGGTGACACGATTATTGAAAATGGAAAGGAAACAAAACCACTTCCAGGCTACAAACAAGTCATGCCTGTTGTGTATAGCGGTATTTTCCCTATAGAGGGTGATAAATACAATGCGCTAAAAGATGCTTTAGAGAAATTAAAACTTTCTGACGCATCACTAGTTTACACTCCTGAAACATCAAATGCACTTGGTTATGGTTTCAGATGTGGATTCCTTGGATTACTCCACATGGAAATAATTAGTGAACGCTTAGAGCGTGAGTTTGGGTTAGATCTCATTACTACTGCGCCAAGCGTATCATATAATGTATATAAGACGAATGGTGAGATGCTTGAGATTTCAAATCCAACACTTCTCCCATCGGCACAGGAGATTGATCGTATTGAAGAGCCTATGATAAAGGCAACAGTGTTTACTCCACCTGAGTATGTTGGTGCAATCATGGATTTGGCAAAGAATAAGCGTGGAATCATCGGTGACTTGCAATATATTGAAACGACAAGGGTGAAAATGGATTTTGATTTACCATTAGCGGAAATTGTATACGATTTCTTTGATAAACTTAAGTCGGTTTCTCATGGATACGCAAGTTTTGACTATGAGATGAATGGATATATGCCAAGTAACATGGTAAAAATGGACGTTTTAATTAATGGTGATCCTTGCGATGCGCTAAGCTTGATTGTCCATAAAGAAAAAGCTTATGAGAGGGGTAGAGGTATTGTTGAAAAACTAAAAGAGGTTGTTCCTCGTCAACTCTTTGAGATACCTCTTCAAGCATCAATAGGAAGTAAGATAATAGCTCGTGAAACAGTAAGGGCAATGCGAAAAGATGTTATTGCTAAATGCTATGGCGGTGACATTTCGAGAAAAAGAAAACTCTTGGAGAAACAAAAAGAAGGAAAAAAGAAAATGCGTAAGCTGGGCAGTGTAGAGCTCCCAAGTGAGGCATTTATGAGCATTTTAAAAATAGATTAGAAAATTAAGGAGGGGCGTGCGTGTGCGTAAAAATTTAAGTTTATATATACACATACCTTTTTGTGAAAGCAAATGCAAGTACTGTAATTTTGTGAGCAAAGTTGGAACTGAAGCGGAAAAGCGTGAGTATGTAGCTGCGCTCATGCGTGAGATAGAGATTCAAGGCAAGAAATACAATCCGCATTTCGCTATCTATAGCATATATATAGGCGGCGGCACACCATCATGCTTGGACGACGGTGAAATTTTGAAAATCTTGCAACATTGTTATAAACACTTTACTGTTAGAAATGAGGCGGAAATAACTATTGAACTCAATCCAAATTCAGTTACTGACAATAAGATACGTGAGTTTATTTTAGCTGGAGTTAACAGGTTTAGCATAGGGTTGCAGTGTACAAATGGAAAGGTGCTACGTAGTATGGGCAGAGCACATACAGTAGGCGACTTTGATGCGGTTGTTTCAAGAATACGCGGCAAGGGTATTACAAATATCTCTGCTGATATAATGATAGGTTATCCGGGTCAAAGTATGATAGATATAAAGGACACTGTAAATCACTTAGTAAGGTTAAATGTTCCGCATATTTCAAGTTATATGTTATCTGTTGAGGACAACACTCCATTGCAAGTAATGGTTGATAGAAAACTCACATATCTTCCAACAGAAAAGACTGTTGTAAATATGTACCTTCTTGCAAATAGACTCTTATCAGAAAAAGGATATGAGAGGTATGAGATTTCCAACTTTGCAAAACCGGGATTTGAGTCAAGGCATAACATGATTTACTGGAACGGCGGCGATTATCTTGGTCTTGGTGTGTCTGCACACTCTTATATTGATGGTGTTAGGTTTTCAAACACTGAAGACTCAACGCTTTACAATGAATATTTGATGACAAGGAAGAAAGTTCCGATTATCACTGTTCAAGAATTGAGCGAACAAGAAAAAAAGGAAGAATTTATCATGCTCTCACTCAGAACAGGCAGGGGCATTGATACAAATTTATATATGGAAAAGTTTGGTGAAGATTTTCTAGGTAAGAATGCAGATAAATTAAAAGAATATATTCAGATGGGATTAATAAAACTCACTGCAAACAACTTTATAAAGTGTACTACAAGCGGATTTTTAGTATTAAACAAGTTAATACTTGAATTGTCATAAACAAAAACTCTAGTGCAATCTAGAGTTTTTTATTTTTCGATAAAAAAATTAAAAAAAATTTTAAAAGTTGTCACAAAACATTGACAACTATTTTTAGCAGTTATATAATTGTGATTGTTAGCACTCAATAAAAATGATTGCTAAAATTGTGGTATAAACAAAAGAAAAAATGTATATAATAATATATGCAAAGGAGGCGAGGATTTTGGGGCTTAGTGAAAGAAAGAAAAAGATTCTTAAAGCTGTAGTTGAAGAAAACTTACGTGCGGCGGAGCCTGTTTCTAGTCAGAAGATTGTTGATGAATATTTAACAGATGTAAGTTCTGCAACTATTCGTAACGAACTTATGGCGCTAGAAGAAATGGGGCTTTTGTATCACCCTCACACATCAAGCGGTAGACTTCCAACAAGTGAAGGTTTAAAGCGTTATGTTGAAGAGCTTATGCCAGAGCGTAGACTTTCAAATCGTGAACTTGCTCAAATAAAAGATACTTTTAAATCAAAGATAAATAGTTTAGAAGATGCTTTAAAGAAAACAGCAAAAACAATCTCAGACGCAACAGATTATGCATCAATAGTTTACACTGGTCTTTCAGATGAGGCAATTATTGAGAGTATTCAATTGTTTAAAGTGTCAGGGGATTTAGTTCTTGTAATAGTAATGACTGACGTTGGTATAATAAAAGACTTAACAATGCGTTGCACCTTAAATGATAACGAGATAAAGAATGCTGGAAAAGTTATGACCAAGATCTTTGCAGGTAAATCTCTTGGCGAGGTAACCCCTGACGCCTTTGAGATAAATGCTGAAATAGCAGTTTACAAAAGCCTGTTTAGCGAGATAATAAAACTAATAATAGAACGCAATCGTGATTTTGAAGATAAATTTGAAATTTCAGGCAAAGAGAAATTGTTAAATTATCCAGAATATCAAGATATATCAAAGTTTAAAAATGCACTTCAGGTCATGGATAAAAAAGAGGCGCTTGCACCGCTTTTAAGCAGTGGTGGCGATGTTGAAATCTCTATCAAGATAGGTGGCGATGGTGAGCTGGAAGATTGTTCACTTGTGTCAGCGGTTTACAAAATAAATGGTAAACAAGTGGGCTCAGCCGGGGTAATAGGACCTGTTCGAATGGACTATGCTAAAGCCGTATCGGTATTAAAAGGTGTAGCAAAAACTTTGGAAGAAAACATGTCAGACTTTGTTAAAGGAGAGGGCGATGAAAGAAAAAGATAAAAAACAAAAAAACGCAAAAATAGATGCGGAAAATCAAAAAAATGATGAAAATTATGAAAATTCTAAGGTAAAAGATTATGCAGTCTATGAAAAAGCATTACAAGAGATGGAGGCTGCACTTGCAAAAGTAGTAAGCGAACTTGATACGGCAAAAAAAGAGGCCGCTGAAAATGAAAACCTAGCAAGGGTATACAAAAAGGATTTAGAGCGATATAAAGAGCGTAATAAAAACGCGGCTGAAGAAATGAAAGAGCAAGCGCAAATAACCACAGCGGAAAAACTTATTCCGGTTATAGACAATTTTGAGCAGGCTCTTAAAGTAGTAACAGATTCAGACGTAAAGAAGGGTTTTCAAATGATCGAGAGTAGTTTAAAGTTTGTGCTCTCTGATATGGGAATAATAGAGATTGAGTCAGTTGGTAAAAAGATGGATCCAAATCTTCATAATGTAGTGGCTAAAAGATCAACTGATGATGGTGAGCTTGACGGTGTAGTTGCAAGCGAACTTGTAAAAGGCTATAAGCTTACAGGTGAAAATGGAAAAGTAGTTCGACACGCAATGGTCGAAGTATATATAAAGGAATAAGGAGAATAAAAAAATGGGAAAAATTATAGGTATAGATTTAGGTACAACAAACTCATGCGTGGCAATTATGGAAGGTGGTGAACCAACAGTAATTCCAAACGCAGAAGGCTCAAGAACAACACCATCTGTTGTTGGTTTTACAAAGGAAGGTGAACGATTAGTCGGTCAAGTAGCAAAACGTCAAGCTGTTGCAAACCCTGACAATACAATTTTAAGTATTAAAAGAGATATGGGTTCTGATAAAAAAGTTAAAGCTGGTGGAAAGGATTATACTCCACAAGAAATTTCAGCAATGATTTTGTCTAAACTTAAAGCTGATGCAGAGAATTATCTTGGAGAAAAGGTAACAGAGGCTGTAATCACTGTTCCAGCATACTTTACAGATAGTCAAAGACAAGCAACAAAAGACGCGGGTAAAATTGCAGGTTTAGACGTTAAGAGAATTATTAACGAACCAACAGCTGCAGCTTTAGCTTATGGCTTAGACAAGGCTGACAAAGCAGACGGTCAAAAGATTTTAGTTTACGACCTTGGTGGTGGTACTTTTGATATTTCAGTACTTGAGATTGCTGACGGTGTATTCCAAGTATTAGCTACTGCTGGTAACAACAAACTTGGTGGTGATGACTTTGATAACAGAATTATGCTTCACTTAATTGACGAATTTAAAAAATCAAACGGTATTGATTTATCAGGCGATAAAATGGCAATGCAAAGACTTAAAGAAGCTGCTGAAAAAACAAAGATTGAGCTTTCTGGTATGACTCAAAGCACAGTAAGTCTTCCATTCATTACAGCAGATTCAACAGGTCCAAAACACTTAGAAATTTCGCTCACTCGAGCTAAATTTGAAAGCATGATTGATGATTTAGTTCAAGAAACAATCAACTTAACAAAGAAAGCAATGGCTGATGCAAAACTCGATAGTAATGAAATTTCAAAGATTATCATGGTTGGTGGTTCAACACGTGTGCCACTTGTTGTAGAGGCTGTTAAGAAATTTATCGGTAAAGAACCATTCAAAGGCATTAACCCTGATGAATGTGTTGCTGTTGGAGCAGCTATTCAAGGCGGTGTTCTTGCTGGCGAAGTTAAAGACGTATTGTTGTTAGATGTAACACCTCTTTCACTTGGTATTGAGACAATGGGTGGAATTTTCACAAAACTTATTGAAAGAAACACAACAATTCCAGCTAAGAAGTCACAAATATTCTCAACAGCTGCAGATAATCAACCAGGTGTAGATATTCATGTTCTTCAAGGTGAACGTGAACTTGCAACATATAACAAAACAATAGGTAGATTTGAACTTACAGGTATTCCACCTGCACCACGTGGCGTTCCACAAATTGAAGTAACCTTTGATATCGACGCAAACGGAATTGTGCACGTTTCTGCAAAAGATTTAGGTACAGGCAAATCTCAAGATATTACAATCACAGCATCAAGCAATCTTTCTGATGAAGATATAGACAAGGCTGTTAAAGAGGCAGAAAAATACGCAGAAGAAGATAAGAAACGTAAAGAAGTGGTAGATAGCAAAAACTCACTTGATCAAATGATTGCTGGTATAGAAAAAGCTATCAGAGAAAATGGTGAAAAACTCACTGAAGAAGATAAAGCAAAATTAAATGCTGAAATGGATTCTGCTCGTGAAGTTTATAAAAACAGTGACGATAAGGATAAACTTAAAGAGGCACTCGATAACTTAACAAAAGTTTCAAGTGAAATTTTCAGCAAGCTTTACGCTAATGCAAACCCAAACGGCGATGCAACCGGCGGAGAGAATAATGGTGGAAACACTGATCCAAACAATTTTGGTGACTATACAACAAAGTAGAGTAAATCATGGCAAAAAATTATTATGATATACTTGGAGTAAACAAGACTGCAAGTGATGATGAAATTAAAAAGGCATACAGAAGCTTAGCTAAAAAATATCACCCGGATTTAAACCCGGGTGATAATGCTGCTGCTGAAAAACTCAAAGAAGTAAATGAAGCTTATGAGGTTTTATCTGATAAGCAAAAGCGTTCTAACTACGACAACTTCGGTGATCCGAACGGTCAAAGTTTTTCAGGTTTTGGCGGCGGTGGTGGCTTTAGTGGTTTTGGCGGATTTGAAGATATATTATCTGGAATGTTTGGCGGTGCCTTTGGAGGCGGCGGCAGAAGAGGTGCATCTAATGCTGTAGACGGCGCAGATATTCAAGTAAAAATGGACTTAAGCTTTGCCGAAGCGGCTTTTGGTGTAAAAAAGAACATTAACCTCAATAGGACTGAAACTTGTGAGCATTGCAGAGGCACTGGTGCTAAAAATGGAACTGAGTATGCGACTTGTTCGCGTTGTAATGGTCAGGGACGTGTGCAGCAAGCTCAAAATACAATGTTTGGCAGAATTATGACCGAAAGTACTTGTCCTGAATGTAACGGTACAGGTAAAAAGATACGTGAAAAGTGCAAAGAATGTAACGGCGCGGGCGTAACTCGTAAAAATCGCGACATTGAGATTAATATTCCAGCAGGTATTGATGATGGTCAAATTATAACACTTCGAGGTCAGGGTGAGGCTGGACGTAATGGTGGCGCGAATGGTGATATGCAAATTATCATAAAGGTAAAAGAGCATAAAACCTTGACTCGAAAGGGTTTTGATGTTTACTGTGACGTTCCTATCACATTTACTGAGAGTATTCTTGGCTGCAAGGTTAAAATTTTGGGCATAAATGAAACGCTAGAGCTCACAGTTCCAGAATTAACTCAGCCAGGCACTGTTATTATGATGAAGGGCAAGGGTACAAAAATGCTCAATCGCAATGGCTATGGTGACCTTTATGCTAAGATTGTTGTTGAGTTCCCAAAAAGTCTTGATAAAAAGCAAAAAGAACAAATTGCTCTGTTAGATGCAACCATTCCAAATAACAGCTATGTAAAAAAGAAGAGTTTCAATGAAAAAGTAAAATAGGAAATACAAATGAAGAAAAGTGTATCAATCATAACACTTGGCTGCAAAGTCAACCAGTATGAAAGTTTAGGTATAGCGTCTCTTTTGCAAAAGAAAGGCTATACCGTTTCAATCGGTCTAGAAAAGGCCGATATTTTTGTATTAAACACTTGCGCTGTAACTAATGAGTCTGAAAGAAAGTCAAGAGGGTTGATTGCAAAAGTGAAAAAACTAAACCCAAATGCCGATATATTTGTGTGTGGTTGTTCATCACAAAACTCGCCTGAAAAGTTCTTAGAAAAAGAGGGTGTTAAAGGAGTTTGTGGCACGTCTAGTAAGACAAAGATTGTCGAAATGATAGAGAGTGAAATTAATAAAAAAATATCTGACACACAAATTGTTCCTGTATATGAAGAAATTTATACTCCTATTAAAAATCGTACAAGATGTTATATAAAAATTCAAGACGGTTGCAATAATTTTTGTACATACTGTCTCATACCATATCTTCGCGGACGCGAACGCAGTAGGGAACTTTCATGTATAGAAAAAGAAATAAACTCACTCGAAAAAGAAACTAACGAAATTATTTTAACTGGTATAAATATGTCGGGCTATGGCAGCGATCTTGGTTATAAGAAAACATTAACAGATGTTGTAAAACTGTTTCAAGACAGAGTCGTTAGGTTTAGAATAAGCTCGCTTGAGGCAAATGTTGTAACTCCAGAGTTTTTACAAGTTTTGCGTGGCATGGATAACTTTTGTCCACACTTTCACTTGTCTATGCAAAGTGGCTCTAACACAGTTCTTCGTGATATGAATAGACATTATACAAAAGAAGAATTTTTAGAAAAGGTTAATTTAATTCGTGAGTATTTTCCAAATGCTGGAATAACAACCGACTGTATAGTAGGTTTTCCGACTGAAAGTGATGAATGTTTTAATGAAACAATGGAAACAGTAAAACGCGCAAACTTTAGTGAAATGCATATTTTTCCGTTTTCACCAAGGAATGGTACGATAGCGTTAAAACTTAAAAATATCGCAAAAAACGTCCCTGAAAGGGTAAAAATGCTTACAAAAATTGCAAAACAAATGAAATCTAGTTTTATTCAAAAAAATATCGGTCTCGTGCACGAGGTATTAGTTGAAGAAAAAGTGGATGGTTATTATGTAGGACACACAAAAAACTATATAAAGTGTTATATTAATGCTGAAAAAGCGCTTACACCAAACACTTTTGTAAACGTAAAAATAGACTCAGAGTATGGTGACGGTGCAAAAGCTGTTTTATGCTAGTTATTAACAAAAATTTGCAGTTTTTAACTAAAAATTGTTAATAAGTAGGGTGTTTTTGATGATTTTACTGCAAAAAGTGTAGTTTTAAAATAAAATTAGACAATAAAAAATTCAGGCAACAACCTGAATTTTTCTTTTTTTATTAACCTTTGCGAGAACGCTTTTGTGCAGCTTCGCTTTTAAGTTTCTTTTTAACGCTAGGCTTAACATAGCATTCGTGTTTACGAAGGTCTGCTGTGATACCGTCTTTTTGGCATTTTCTCTTAAAACGTTTAAGTGCGCTTTCTAAGCTCTCTGTTTCGCCAACTTTAACTGTACTCATACTCTGTTTCACCTCCCGACATTTTCTAAAAGATATTATAAATATTCAGACAATGTTTGTCAATGTTTTTTTTAACAAAATAGGGCTAAAAAGTAGTTTTGACTTCTTTTGTCTTATTTTGTAATGAGGGTTTAAATGCTATTGATTCGTTGTATAATGTGAAACGCTTAAGGCAAGGAGCGATATATGAATACATTAAAATCTCTTGCACAAAAGGCAAAAAATAGACTGAAGTCCGTAGGATTAAATGCTGGCAGATTTGCGACCGCAGAAAGAGCAGAAAATGTGATAAAACGATGCGCTGTAAGCTATAAAATGGCGTCATTTGAAAAAGAACTAGAAGACGATAAATTGTATGTTAAAGTAAAAAATATGTTAGACAAGAATATAGACAATCCTTATCCACTTAAAGAATTGATTGATAATAATTTGTATGAAAATCTTTCAGCTATTGAAAAGGAAAAGTATATTTTAGGTCTATCAAAACGTTATAATTTACTACGAGAAAAATATTTAAAGGAGCAAAAAATCCTTTGATTTAAGAGTTGTCCTTATGTTATAATTAACATAAGGATTTTTTATGAATATACTAGATAATTTAAGTGAAGAACAACGTAAACCTGCCGAGCTAAAAAATGGACCAGTCTTGGTCACAGCAGGAGCAGGATCAGGTAAAACACGAATGCTTACGCATAGAATAGCACACCTTGTAGATAGCGGTGTGAATCCGCGTAATATTTTAGCAATAACGTTTACAAACAAAGCCGCTAACGAAATGAAGGAGCGTCTTTCTCGTATGGTCGATAATATTGACGATATGTGGGTCAGCACCTTCCACAGTATGTGTACACGAATACTAAGACGTGATATTGCGGCACTAGGTTACACATCTAGTTTTTCAATTTACGGCGATCAAGAAAAAGATAGAACAATCAAGCGTTTTATGCAAGAGTTTGGTGCTGACGAATCTCTTAAAGTTGAAAATATTTCTTGGCATATATCTAACGCAAAAAACAATATGAAGACACCTGAAAACTATGCTGAGCTCATAGTGGGAAATCGTAAGTCAAATATTATTATAAATATCATGAGCGCTTATGAAAAAGAACTTAAAAAATGCAACGCATTAGATTTTGATGACCTTCTTACAAAAACTTATGATCTTTTTAAAACAAATCCAGACGTGTTAGAGTATTATCAAAACAAATTTCAATACATTCATGTCGATGAGTTTCAGGATACAAACCATATCCAGTATGCTTTAGTGCAGCTTCTTGGCTCAAAGCACAATAATATATTTGTAGTTGGTGACGAAGATCAGTGTATTTATTCTTGGCGTGGCGCTGATGCATACAATGTTATGCAGTTTCAAAAAGATTATCCTAATGCTGGCGTGTTTAAACTTGAACAAAACTATAGGTCAACAAAGAAGATTTTAGACAAGGCGAACAAGTTAATATCCCTTAATAAAAACAGGCTAGAAAAAGTGCTTTGGACTGCAAATGATGATGGCACAAGAGTTGAGGAGTTTTCAACATATAATGAGTCGGAAGAGGCTGAATGGGTTGCTGAAAATATCAAAAGATTAGCAGAGTTTTCAGGTTTACAGTATAGTGACTTTGCTGTTTTAATGCGAGTAAACGCATTGTCGCGTGCAGTCGAAGAAAAATTAATAACTTATGGTGTTCCATATAAGGTTTATGGTGGATTTAAATTCTTTGAAAGAAAAGAAATCAAGGATACCATTAGTTATTTAAGATTGCTTTCAAATCCAAAGGACGATGAGGCAACAAGACGTATGCTTACATTTCCAAAGAAGGGAATAGGCGATGTTAAAATTTCTGAGCTTGAAGTTACAGCCGAAAGTGAGGGGGTAAGCATGTTTGAGTGTGCTATGAATTCAATAAACTTGAGCACAGCACTTACAAACGCATTGCTTCCTGTTCGAAAGATGTTTACAGATCTCCAGCAGAAGAAAGATACAATGTCACTTTACGATTTTGCGTGTGAGGTTGTAAAAGTTGTTGGTATAAAAGAAGCACTTGGTGACAAGACTGATGATGACTTAAACAAACAAATGAACGTTGATGATTTCTTGTTATCGGTAAAAGAGTTTGATGATGCGAACTCAGGTGCAACACTTGAAGATTATTTGCAATCAATTACACTCATGCGTGATATAGACAATATGGACGCGGAAGATAACAATGTTTCTTTAATTACCGTGCACGCTGCTAAGGGGCTTGAATTTAAAGTTGTATTTATAATAGGATTAAACGATGGACTTTTCCCATTATCGAGAGCAATAAACAGTGAAGATGAAAATGAACTTGAAGAAGAACGTAGACTGATGTATGTTGCAATAACAAGGGCAAAAGAAAGATTATTTATGTCTAGAGCTCGAACAAAGTTTTCGTTTGAGACCAAGTCTATTGAATACACGAAACCATCAAGATTTTTAAAAGAATGTTGTGATATTCAAGATGAGCCTAGTGAAAAATTGACAGATAGATATTACTCAGATAGCGATGAAATTATGGATAGACGCATCACAAATAGGGAGCACAGACTTTCAACAAGAATTAATATTGTAAATGTTAATTCTTCAAGTGAAAGTATGCCAAAAACCGCAAAACCTGCAGCTTTAGGCTCGCAAAATGCACCATTTAGCTCATATAAGACAGGTACAAGGGTTCGTCATGAACATTTTGGTGAAGGCACAGTTACACTTGGAGTTACAGATTTTATAGGTGGATTTGTTACCGTTAAGTTTGATACAGTTGGTATAAAAACTTTATCGTTAAAGTTTGCCAAACTGGAAATAATTGAATAAGGAGAAAGTATGGATAAAATTTCAAGAATGGAAGAACTGGTAAAAATAATAAACCAGCATAGTTATAATTATTATTCACTGGATAAGCCAACCATTACTGATAAAGAATGGGACGCACTTTATGACCAGCTCGTTTTGCTTGAGAAAGAAACGGGTATTGTTCTTCCATCATCGCCAACGCAGCGCGTAGGCTCTGAGATTTTGGACGGCTTTGAAAAAGTAAAACATATAGAGCGTTTATACAGCTTAGACAAGGCTCAAAATGAAAGTGAGATTGATGAATGGAATGAGAGAAATCAAAAACTTATATCATATAAAACTGAGTTCACTGTAGAGTACAAATTTGATGGATTGAGCTTAGCACTTCGCTATGAAAATGGCTTTTTGGTTCAAGCGGCAACTCGTGGTAATGGTGAAATAGGCGAAGATGTTACAACTCAGATAAAAACTATAAGAACAATTCCACTTTCAATTAAATATAAAGGTAAGGTTGTGGTTCAAGGTGAGGGCATCATGAAACTTTCAGAGCTTGAAAAGTTTAACAAAACAGCAATCGAGCCATTAAAAAATGCTAGAAATGCGGCTGCGGGAGCTATTCGCAACCTTGACCCAAAGGAAACTCGTGATCGAAACTTGGATTTTTTTGCATATAACATTTCATACATTGAAGGAAAACGTTTTAACAAGCAAAGTGAGGAGCATGAGTTTTTAATAGAAAACGGGTTTTATGTTTCAGATTTCTTTTATGTGGCAAATTCTATTAATGAAGTTAAAGATATAATAAAAAAGGCTGGAAAAATTAGACCGACACTAGACTTCTTAATAGATGGTGTTGTTATCAAGATTAATGATTTAAATGTTAAAAGTGAACTTGGGTTTACTGCAAAATTTCCACGCGGTGACCTGGCATATAAGTTTGAAGCTGAAGAAACCTCTACAATTTTACAGGAAGTTTCTTGGCAGGTTGGGAGAACTGGAAAATTAACACCTGTAGCACTTCTTGAGCCTGTTGAACTTTGTGGGGTGACGGTAAAACGTGCAACACTAAATAACTATAACGACATCTTGCGTAAAAAAGTTCGAATAAAAGATAGAGTACTGCTCCGCAGAAGTAACGATGTAATTCCTGAAATACTAGGCGTCGAAGAGGCAGCTAACGATAGTATGCCAGTAAAAAAACCAAGCGTATGCCCAGTGTGTAACACTCCTTTAGAGGAAACTGAGGCAAACCTATACTGCCCAAATCATACAGGTTGCTCTAAACAAATTATTGAAAGACTTTCACACTTTGTTACACGTGATGCAATGAACATTGAAGGGCTCTCTGGCAAAACCATAGAACGATTATATCACGACTTAGGTGTAACTGAATTTTCAGATATTTATAAATTGACAGCTGAAGACTTGTCTAAGATTGAAGGTTTTAAAGATAAAAAGATTTCAAACACACTTGAGTCTATTGAAAAAAGTAAAAATGTTAGACTTTCAAGTTTTATTTATTCCCTCGGTGCTGGCTGCGTTGGTAAAAAGACTGCGGCAAATCTTGCAAAACACTTCAAAACCCTTGATGCATTAATTGATGCAACCAAGGAAGATTTAATCAAACTGCCAGACATTGCTGAGATAACTGCGAGTGAAATATATCATTTCTTTCATGACGAGTTTAATAGACATGAAATACAAAATTTGTTTAAAATCGGCTTAAAATTAGCGGAAAATGCAACCATTTCAAGCGAAAATGCGTTTTTTGCGGGCAAAAAGTTTGTATTAACTGGCTCACTTACAGAGTTTACAAGGTCAAAGGCGGGCGCCTTAATTGAAGAGCGCGGCGGAGAAATAATGTCTTCAGTGTCTGCTTTAACGGACGTAGTACTCGCTGGTGACAATGCGGGAAGTAAACTTGACAAAGCAAAGAAACTTGGCATCAAAATAATTGACGAATCGGAGTTTAAAAATAATCTATAAAAATTAAAAAATTAGTTGCAACTGATGCTTAAAGGTATGTTATAATTATTTTGTAAGGAGATTAAATATATGGCAATGATTGATCCACCAATAGAAGAATTATTCAAAAAGGCTACTTGTAAATACGCTTTAGCTAGCGTAGTTAGTAAAAGAGCAAAAGCTTTGCTCATTGAAAGACCTGACTTCTTCCGTGACAATCAAAAGATTAAACCGATAGAATATGCAAGCGCTGAGTTTTACAAAGGCGAGTTTTCTGTTGATTTTAATAGGGAAGAGAAATAAGGAGAAAGCAGCCAGCACTTTGCTGGCTTTTTTGTTTTATGTTTGGGAAAGTTATAGTAGACATCGCTAGCAGTGCGATAGACAAGGTGTTTGATTATAAACTAACAACCCCTATAGCCGTAGGCTCTAGGGTGTTTGTCCCATTCGGCCCAAGAGTGATTGAGGGGTATTTAATAGGAACAAGTGACAGTGCGGATTTTGACGAAAGCAAAGTAAAAAATATAATTTCGGCAATCGAGCCTTTTCCTGTAATTAATGCCGATCAGTTGGCTCTATGTGAATACTTAAAAAATGAATACAAGATAGGTATGTGTGACGCGCTCCGTCTTTTGCTCCCAAGCGAAATGCGTTCAGGAAGAGTACACGAACTAGTCGAAGTGTATTTAAGACTAAATAGCGATGATGAGGCAAAGGTTTATTTGTCACAATTGCGTTCAAATGCGGATAAGCAGCGTGGTGCAATCCTTGAGCTTTTAAACTCTGGTGAACGCCCACAAGTTTACATGAATAAAAAGTATGGTCAGTCCGCTATAAGCAAGCTTAAAAAAGACGGCATTATTCTTACGCGTGATGAGGTTAAGTTCCGTCGACCTTACAGTGATGTTAAGCTTGACGAAAAAACTGTTATATTAACTAAAACGCAACAAGGCGTTGTTGAAAGCGTATTATCTGAAAATGCAACATATCTTTTGCATGGTGTCACTGGAAGTGGCAAGACTGAAGTGTATATGCATATAATAGAAAAAGTCATCGGTCAGGGTAAGTCGGCTATTATGCTTGTGCCTGAGATTTCATTGACCCCGCAAGTTCTTGCAAACTTCAGGTCAAGGTTTGGCGAAAAAGTTGCACTCATTCACAGTGGATTATCTAGTGGTGAGCGCTTTGATGAATGGAAAAGAATTTTGACGGGCTTGGCAAAAATAGTTATAGGTGCAAGGTCGGCAATTTTTGCACCATTAAAAGACATAGGTATAATTATAATTGATGAGGAACATGATGGCTCATATAAGAGCGAATCGCACCCTAGATATAACACAATAGATGTTGCAAGGCAGCGTGCTAAACTCTCTGGCTGTAGTTTAGTGCTTGGCTCAGCGACTCCATCACTAGACAGCTATTATAATTGCATGCAGGGAACATATAAACTGTTAGAAATGAAAGAACGTATAAACAAGCGTGAGCTTCCACCTATAAGAATAATTGATATGGTTAATGAAGCAAAAAAGGGTAATCGTAGTCTGTTTTCAGATGCATTACTCACAAGCCTGGAAAAAACCATAAAAGAAGGCAATCAAGCAATGCTCTTTTTAAACAGAAGAGGCTATACGTCGTTTTTAATGTGTCGCGACTGTGGCTGGGTTGCAAAATGCAAGGATTGTGATGTTTCGCTCGTATATCATAAGCGGGAGAATGTTTTAAAATGCCATTATTGTGGAAATAGATATAAAGCTTTTGATGTATGTCCAGAATGTGGAAGCCGTGATATAAAACAGGGTTCAAGTGGCACGGAAAAAGTGGTTGAAGAACTATTAGAGCATTTTCCAAATCTAAAAGTTGGGCGCATGGATAACGACACAACCCAAAATAAAGGTTCACACGTACAAATTTTATCAGACTTTAAAGAGGGAAAGACTCAAGTGCTTGTTGGAACTCAGATGATCGCCAAAGGTCACGATTTTCCATCAGTAACTTTAGTTGGAATAATAGATGCCGATATAAGCTTGTACCAAAGTTCATACAGTGCAACCGAGCGCACATTCCAGCTCATAACTCAAGTTGCGGGCAGGGCTGGTAGAGCGGATAAAACTGGTGAGATCATTCTTCAAACTTATGTTCCAAGGCATTATATATATAAAATGGCGTCAGTATATGATTATGCAGGGTTTTATAAAAAAGAGGCAAACCTCAGGGAAACAACTGCGTACCCACCGTTTACTAAAATTGTTAGATTACTTTTCGTGGGCACGGACGAAGCGCTTGTAAAAAATGCTTGTAAGGTGTATTATGATAATGTCAAAGAATTATCTGAGGACTATTTGAGAGATTTTATATACCTAGGTGTAATGAAATCGCCTGTAGGTAAGATTGAAGGGAAATATAGATATCAAATTTTAATGCGCTTAGGCTTAGAGAAATCTTCAGAGATTATAGACAAGTTGTATAAAATTGTGGATAATAATGCAGTTAAAGGAGTTACGTGTTTTGTGGAGATAAATCCGCAAGCATTAAATTAATTATGGCAGTAAGAAATATATTAAAAATCGGTGATGAGACATTAAAGAAAAAGAGCAAGCCTGTTGAAGTGTTTGATGATAGGTTAAAAGTTCTTGTTGACGATATGTTTGAGACAATGCACAAAGCGCCAGGTGCGGGATTAGCAGCTGTTCAAGTTGGAGTATTAAAGCGCGTGTTTGTAGTAGATACAGGCAAGGGTGATATGCTCTTTATCAATCCAGAGATAATTGAGTCTAGTGGAAAAAACAAAATAAAGTATGAAGCATGTTTGTCCGTTCCTGGTAAATACGGTGAAGTGGCTAGACCAAACAAAGTTCGCATTCGCTTTCAAAACTTAGAAGGCGAGTGGTTTGAAAAGACTTACGATGGCTACACTTGCCTTGCAATTTGTCACGAGTACGACCACTTGGACGGAATTTTATATTCGGACAAGGCAACAAAAATGTATAATGAGGAAGATAGAAAGTGAGAATAATATTTTTAGGTTCACCTGAGTTTGCGGTTATTTGTTTAAAGAAATTGCTTGAAACCAAGCATGAGGTTTTATGTGTTATAACACAACCAGACAAACCGGGAAATCGTGGTAATATAACACCGCCAGAGGTTAAAATTTTTGCTGAGAGTCAGGGCATTGATGTTTATCAATTCCCAAAGATTGCTCGCGATGGAGTAGAACTAATTAAAAAACTCAAACCTGACATTATGGTGACTGCGGCTTACGGTCAAATACTCAGCCAAGAGATAATAAATATCCCGTCTTATGGCATTATTAATGTTCACGCATCACTCTTGCCAAAGTATAGGGGTGCAAGCCCAGTGCAGAGTGCGATAATCGCAGGTGAGAAAGAAACAGGCGTAACAATCATGCAAACCGAGGCAGGTCTTGACACGGGTGATATTTTATCAGTCAGCAGTATACAAATAAATGGCACGGAGACCGCTGGCGAATTAATGATTAGTTTGGCACATCTGGGTGCAGAACTTTTAGTTGAAACCCTAGAAAAAATAGCTCAAGGCGATATTGAAAAAATTAATCAAGCAAGTGAACTTGCGACCACAACATATAAAATTAGAAAAGAGGACTCAATTATAACTTTCCAAAAGAGTGCAAACCAAGTTAAAAATCTTGTGCTTGGAACAAATCCAGATCCTATAAGCTACTGCTATTTAAATGGTGAAAAAATAAAGGTATATAAGGCTCGTGTGGCGTCTGACATTGAGGACACAGACGAAGTTGTTGGTACAGTTCTTTCATGCAGTTCACCAAAGCTTGGCGTGTTTGTTCAGTGTGGTACAGGTGTTCTTGAATTGTTAGAAATTCAATTCCCAGGTGGAAAGGTTTTACCAGCAAAAATGCTCATGGGTGGAAGAAAAATAAAAGTGGGCGACGTGTTACAAGGTCGAATCAAGGAGAATGTGTAATATGGATATACTTCAAGGATAAATTATGGAAAAGATAGATTTACAATCATTAACAAAAGACGAATTAAAGGAAGAACTGAGTTTCTTAGGGCTTCCTAAGTTTCGTTTTGACCAAATTTATTCATGGCTGGCGATGTATACAGATATTAGTGAGATGACAAATCTGCCAAAGGACGTGCGTGAGAAATTGTCAGAAAAATATACATCAACACCTGTTGAGATAGTAAAGGTTTTTAAATCAAAGAAAGACCCGACACAAAAATTCTTGTTTAAGATGCAAGATGGTGAAATCGTGGAAGGCGTACTCATGAATTATAAGTATGGCAATACGCTTTGTGTATCGTCCCAGGTTGGTTGCCGTATGGGTTGTAAGTTCTGCGCTAGTGGAATAGATGGGCTTATTCGCAACCTAACAGCTGGTGAAATAGCAAGCCAAGTCCTAGCGGTTAATAAATACATGGGTGGCAACACGGAGAATAGACAGGTTACAAATATAGTTCTAATGGGTAGTGGTGAGCCGCTTGACAACTATGACAATGTGGTAAAATTTATTAAACTCATAAGTAGTCCTGATGGTATTAATATTTCTCAACGCAACATTTCGCTTTCAACATGTGGTCTTGCAAATAGAATAAAAGATTTGACAGATGAAGATTTAAATATTACACTTACAATATCTCTACACTCCACAACCGATAGTGGTAGACAAGATATAATGAAAGTAGCTAAAGCATATAGTCTACATGAACTCTTTGATGCTATTAGGTATTATTATAATAAGACAAAGCGTAGGATAGTGTTTGAATACATTATGCTTCCGGAAAATACAACAAAGGACGATGCTGTAAGACTAAAAAAACTCACTACTGGCTTGTCGGCACATATAAATCTTATACCGGTAAATTCGACACCGTCTAACATGAAAAAGATAACAAAGTCTGACCAAGAAGCTTTTTGGAATGAGCTTAAAAATGTTGGCTTGTCTGCAACAACAAGACGTACGCTCGGTGAAGATATTGAGGGTGCTTGCGGACAATTACGTAGAAGATTTTTAAAAGAAGGAGATAAATAAATGGCAATTTTTAAAATTATAAGAGTTTCACCTTCAATATTGCCTATAGATTATAAAAATAAAGAAGTCCTGGAAGAAACAATTAAGCAGCTTGACAAGGCTGGAGCAAACATGATTCATTTTGATGTTATGGACGGCAAATTTGTTGAAAAAAAGACTTTTGACTACAGGTTGGTTGACTATTGTAGAAATCTTACAAGTTTGCTTTTAGATGTGCATTTGATGGTTAATAATCCAGAAAAAGTGGTGGATAAATATTTGCAAGCGGGTGCTGACGTGATTACTGTTCATTATGAAGCTTTTAAAGATAACAGTGTGCTAGAGGAAACACTTAAGAAAATAAAAGCAAAGAATGTGTTAGCAGGCGTGGCTATCTCACCATCTACTCCTGCTTATAAAATCAAAGACCTACTTAAAACCGATCTTGTTGACGTTGTGGTTGTAATGGGCGTGGAACCAGGTGATTATGGCAGGGAGTTTATTCCAGGGTCAGCTGAGAAAGTTGCTGAAGTTCGTGAAATGGATAAGAACGTATATATAGAGATTGATGGCGGTGTAAATCTAAAGAATGCTAAAATTCTTCGTCATGTTGGAGCAAACATTCTAGTAAGTGGTAGCACGATCTTTAACTCAAAGAGCATGAAAAATACAATCAAGCAACTAAAAGGCAATGACTACGGCAATCAAATTAGAAACTTTTTTGCTAAAAATAAATAACAAATTACAGTTTTTCCTCATACATTAAAGTAAGGGGAGAGATATGACAATAATGTGTATAAAAGCGCCTAAATGTTTATCAGGCTTGCTAAAGCTGGTGGCAAAAAATGGCAAAACAAAAGAACGCGGATAAACCGCGTTCTTGTTTTAATTAAATAAATTATCTGTCCTTCTTAGAACCTTTCATGCATTTTGTGCACATATATACATGAGAAACTGTACCTTTTTCATCTTCAACTTTAACTTTGTGAAGGTTAGGTGCATAAGAAGTTTTAGTTTTAATATTAGAATGGCTAACAAGGTTGCCAGACATTTTACCTTTACCACAAACGCTACAAACTCTGCTCATAATGATTCCTCCTAAATTTATACTATAAGATGATAACACGAAATAATTAATTTTGCAACAAATATTCGAAAAAAAGTTTAAATTGTTTGTTAAAATTCTAATAAGTAGTTAAAAAACCTTGCAAAATAGGCATAAATCATGTATTATAAAATAAGCTGAGATGTTCTCAGTTGGATAAAAAAGGAGATTATATGGCTGTTAACACCATCAATTCATATGGTAAAATATCAGTAACAGATGAGTCTATTGCAGGGGTTGTTAGTCACACAGCTCTTGAATGCTATGGCGTTGTTGATCTTGTTGCAAGAAAACTTAGCGATACTATAGCAGACCTTTTCCGTAAAGGTAGAAAAACAAGAGGAATAAAAATACTCACCATCGGCGATAGAATTCACATTGAACTTGACATTATATTAAAGTATGGTGTCAGTATTAATGCGGTTGCTGAATCAGTTAGAAGATCTGTAAAATATAACGTAGAACAATTCACCGGAATGATTGTAGATTCGGTTAATATTAACGTAGTAGGAGTAAAAGTATAGATACCTAACATATAATGTGTTAGGCATTTGTTCATGCAAAGGAAAGGTTATGGGTAAAAGTATTACAGGCGCAATGTTTAGAAAAATGGTAATATCAGGCGCCAACTATTTAGAAGAAAATAGTGAGTATGTCAATCAATTAAACGTATTCCCGGTTCCAGATGGAGACACGGGTACAAACATGTCACTTACAATGAAGAGTGTTGTACGTGAACTTAATATGTGTACAAACAACAATTTAGACGGCATTTGTGACGCAGTTAGCAAGGGTGCACTCAAGGGCGCTCGTGGTAACTCAGGCGTGATTTTGTCACAAATATTAAAAGGATTTTCATCAGTACTCGTAAACGAGAAGAATATCACATCTAAGCTTTTTGCTAAAGCTTTAAAAGAGGGTGCAGACGTTGCTTATCAAGCGGTTACAAAACCCAAAGAGGGTACAATTTTAACAGTTATCCGTGTAATGGCTGAAGATTCTCTCAAGATTGCTAAAAAGGAAGAAGATTTAGCTGAGTTTGTTAAGAAAGTACTTGAAGTTGGTGAAGAAACACTTAAAATGACACCAGAGTTATTGCCAGTTCTTAAAAAGGCTGGTGTAGTTGACGCGGGTGGTCGCGGATTGCTTGTTATTCTGAGTGGTTTCCTCAAAGTTCTTTGTGGTGATGAAAGCAGCATTCAACTCGATCTTAGTGGCGACCAAGTGGAAGCAAGTCCTCTTGCTGACGCAATCGTTGACTATAACGATTTAGCTGACATTGAGTTCGCTTATTGTACAGAGTTTTTTGTAATCAATATCAACAAAAAGACAACTGAGGCAGATATTGATGCTCTACGTGAAAAACTTATGAGTATAGGTGATAGTGTTATTTGTATCGGAGACTTGAACTTAATTAAAGTTCACGTTCACACAAATGAGCCAAACATTGCACTTGGTGCAGCGCTCAAACTTGGTGAATTAAACGGCGTTAAGATTGAAAATATGCTTGAACAAAACCGTGCACTCAAGATAAAACAAGAACCTGAAGAGTTAAAACCTATCGGCATTGTAACAGTATGTGCTGGTGAAGGTTTAGCTGCAATATTTAAAGACCTTGGTGTTGACTACGTTATTGAGGGTGGTCAAACAATGAACCCAAGTGCTGAGGATATTGCAAAAGCTTGTGATAAAGTGTTAGCTGAGGACGTATTCGTACTTCCAAACAATAAAAACATCGTGCTTGCTGCAGAGCTTGCTAACGATTTATCTAGACGTAATGTTCATGTTATCCCAACAACATCAGTACCACAAGGTATAACAGCAGCAATCAATATTGCAACTGAGGCAAGCGTTGAAGATAACAAAGCAATGGTTAAGGAAGCAATTAGCACAGTTGTAAGTGGATCAGTAACTTATGCTGTAAGATCAACATCTATCGATGGTTTCAAACTTAAAGAAGGTGACATTATCGGTCTTGGTGAGAAAAATATCGTAGCTAAGGGCGAAGATGTTAATCAAACAACTCTTTCAACTATTGAAAAACTTATCACTCCTGATGCTGCAACACTAACACTTTTCTATGGTAACGATGTTAACGAGGCTACAGCAGATGCTTTAGTTGAAACTTTAGCTGAAAAATATCCTGATGTAGAAGTTGAGTGTCACGCTGGTGGACAACCACTTTACTACTATTTAATCAGTATTGAATAATAAAAAATCCAAGCGTAAGCTTGGTTTTTTTATGCCGAATTATGTTTGCATTGTAAAAAGCTAGTGTGATAGAATTAAATTATGAATATTGAAGAACTTTCAGGTGTTGGCATGAAAAGAAAAGCCGCTTTAAATGGTAGCGGCATTTTCACGTGTAAGGATATTTTAAATCATTTTCCTAACAAATACTTAGACTTGTCCACACTAGAAGGTTTTGCTGCTGACGGTAAGAATAGGCTAATAAAGGTAACTCTTACTGAAGAGGCTAAGGTCATACGTATTCGTGGCGGATTAAATTATACAAGTGCAAAGGTTGTAGACACGGAAAATAATAAATTTACTTGCGTATGGTTTAATCAGCCATACATGAAGGCTAAGCTTAAGGCGTTTGAAGATTACTTTGTTTATGGCAAAAACTCACCAACAAAGAAAAATAATTTTGTTGTTCAAATGATGATAAAGCATTTATCAAGTGGCGTGTTGGGTTTATATAAAACATTTGATGGTATAGGTCAAACCACTATTAAAAATATGATTACGGAAAGCATGGCGAAGACAAATATTTTTTCATACTTAGACGGAATAGAAAATATGACTTTGTCTGATGCGTATAAAGGGCTACATTTTCCAAAATCAGTTGAAGAAATTAACCTAGCAAAAGAGCGTGTCGAAATTGAAAAAGCAATTATGCTTGTAGGTGCAACTAACGCTGCTAAAAATAGAACAAGAAAAACGCAAAGATACAGTAATTTAGATGAAATATATACTGAATTTTGTACAAAATTACCTTTCAGGCTTACATATTCGCAAGATAAAGCAATCTTGGACTTGATTCAAGACTTCTCTTCAGAATATACATCAAACAGGGTAATTGATGGCGATGTGGGCAGTGGTAAAACAATGGTTGCATTCTTTGCAATGTATGTTGCCAGCATGAATGGCTTAACATCGGCAATGCTTGCTCCAACCGAGCTTTTAGCTGTTCAGCATTATAAAAATGCCAAAAAAATATTTGGCGATAAGGCAATTCTTTTAACCAGTTCAATAAAGGGTGCAGACCGAAAAGATGTTTTAAATCGAATAAAAAACGAAGATGGTTTAGCTGTATTTGGAACACATTCAATCATATCTGATAAAGTTGAATATAAAAGTTTGGGTTTAGCCGTGGTTGATGAACAGCACAGGTTTGGTGTTAGCGAAAGAGCAAAGCTTGCAAACAAAGGCGAATCACCTGACATTATATCAATGAGTGCGACACCTATTCCGCGTACGCTTTCACTTGTACTTCGTGGTGATGCTGATATTAGTGAAATAAAAGAACGACCATTTGCTGCAAAAGTTCAAACAAATCTAGTAAATCAATCCCGAGAAGAAGATATGTGGAAATTTATTGATGAAAAAATAAGCTCTGGTAGTAAGGTTTTTGTTGTTTGCAGTAAAATAGGTGATGATGAAGATGCGGATATTCTTGAGTACTCTGCAACAAATATGTATAAAAAGCTAAAGAGCAAACTGTCCCACACGGTAGGGTTGTTAACAGGTAAGCTTTCTGCAGAAAATAAAATAGTTACGCTTGCAAGTTTTGAAAAAGGTGACACAAAAGTAATAGTATCAACAACAATAGTTGAAGTTGGTATAGATATCCCTGATAGTGATATAATGGTTATTGCCACTCCTGAAAGGTTTGGACTTTCCACTCTGCATCAGCTCAGAGGTCGTGTTGGGCGTGATGGTCAACAAGCATATTGCTTTTGTTTAACTAATAATGTGAATGAAAAGTCTTACGGTAGACTAAAATATTTTGCAAATACAACTGACGGCTTTGCTTTGGCAGACTTTGATTATGAAAACCGCGGCGAGGGTGATATTTTTGGAACAAAACAGCATGGTAAGTCAAGTGGTGTGCTTAGAACTGTTAGTTTTTCAGCCTTTATGCGAGCAAAAAATCTGCTAAACGCCATTAAAAATAAAGATGAAGACTTGTATGACAAAATCACAAATGATGCTAAAAAAGCGTATGATAAAATCTTTACAAACGTAATTTTGAATTAAAATTCAATTAAAAAACCGCGAGTTATCGCGGTTTGTTTATTTTTTACTTACTCATTAACATTTTCTTGTTCAAGAGCTTTTTGTCTCTCTTCTGCTAAGTAATTAAATTGAGTTAAAAGCTGAGCATTGTAAGGATCATAATTGTTTGAATCTTGAGGATCAATTTTAATAGGGAGCTGTGATACAAGATTTAAAGTTTCATTGTATAATTCCATCATAAAATTCATAGCATTTGTTTCATAAGTGTTTGATGATGCAATAGTTGATACGTAATCATAAAATTCATCATTGCTTAGAGCTTTACAGTTGATTGATTTATCAAACAATTGTATTCCAAGCTCAGAGCCGTGTCTGCCTTGTTTTACAACAAATTGACTACAAGACCCTGCAGCTACAATTTGTATTGAAGCGTGAGGAGTAACTTTTACTATTTCAGCTCCATTTTCAGATTTAAAGTTTGTAGGAAGAAGACTCACATGTATGTGTCCATTAATATTTTCTACACGGAGTAAATTGTTTTCTTCGTTATTTATTATCTTAAGTGTAGCGTTGCCTACAGCTTTATTTAGTTTATATTCAATATCTTCTTTAATGTAAATAACACCACGATTCTTAAGTGGGTAATAATAAATTTTCATAAAAACCTCTCTTAAATTAATTATATAACACAAAACCCTTTTCGTCAACAGTGAATTTAAATAAAAATTCACAAAAGCATATGAAAAGCAATTAAGCACAATAAAAAAACCGCTTAGTTTGCGGTTTTATTGTTCTTGGTTAAATTCATTATCTTTTGTTTCAGAATTGTGTTTTGAGTCTTTAATTCTAATATTCCTTTCTTTAGCTAATATTTTTTGAAAATATCTTTGAAATGTTGTATAGTCAACCGACCATATAAAATCTTCTGAAATATGATACATATCAATTAGTCTATACATTTGATCTTGGAAGAAAAATGGGTCAGTTCTATCTTCATTTTCATTAAACTTTTTTGATGCTATTTGATTCATAACATTGTTATATTCTTTTTTAGGTCTATTCATGTACCCAGCATTTTTACGATTATAATGTACAAAACCTATCTCATTAGTTCTGGCATGTTTTTTTATAATAATATCGTCGCATGATTCGCCAGAAGAAATGAACAAATTTAATTTTGGTGTAGGTTCCAAAAATTTTACATCATCTTCTTGAGTATAAAAGTCAGGTAGCATGGTTTCAAAAAGTTCACCATTAATATTCTCAATACGCATAGTTGATTTTTTAATAGGGGCTAGTTCATTTGAATGATCTGTGCTAATAATATAAATCACATCATTTGGCTTTAAAACAATTTTTTCATATCTCATTAGTTGGTCCTCGTACGATGATTATATAACACAATTAAACATTCGTCAATATATGCTTTTATTTTTTGCACAAAAAAACCTGCAACAAATGCAGGTGATTTATAAAGGTAAATTTTCATTTTTATCAAAATGACAAATAGCGCGTCTTTCATCGGATAGTTTGTTAAAATATTTAGCAACTTTTATGTCCTTTGGAAAAAATTTTTGAAAAGGCACTGAGTTTATATCATTATTATTTGCAGCTAATGGACCGATAGATTTTTCATAAATATATTTTAGTGCACTTTCTTTGTTAGGGTAATAACTTTTTTTATTCACAAGTTCTTGAACACAATTTGAAAAATCGTCAGGATTAGTATTATTAGCCATATCTATTCTATAAATACCGATATCTTCTTTCAAACCACCTTGTTTTATGACTAAAGCACTTTTTTCAAAAGTAGAAACAATACCAATGGAAGTGTTAGGTTCAATATACAAAGTGTTAGCTTCCTTTTCATAAACAAAGTCATGAGGGAGAAGCGATGTATATAATCTACCATAAGCATTTTCAATACGAAGAAAAGGACGGCAGTCAACACCGATTGTATTAAAATCTCTAATATAAGCGATATAAGAAACATCGAAATTTTCTAAGAATTCATATTTAGTTTTCATAACTACCTCATAAATTATATACAAAGTATAATATACACCTTGAATAGCTGTCAATATAATAAAAGTTATAAAAATTACAAATTTTTGATAAATTTTTCATATTAACTTGATTTTTTAAGAGTTATGTTATAAAATAACTACGTTGGTAACGCTCATGTGGCGGAATTGGTAGACGCAAGGGACTTAAAATCCCTCGCCGTAACAAGCGTGCCGGTTCGAGTCCGGCCATGAGCACCATAAAAAATTCCAGACCTTGTGTTTGGGATTTTTTATTTTGTTTAAGACTAGAGAGAACCGGCAATAAAACAAAAGGGGTCCTCGAAAAGTTTTTGTTAAAAACTTTACGGGGAGAGGAACAACCGACCAAAAGGTCGTGCCTTTACGAAAAGTAAAGCCGACATAAGGGATAGTTGTGACGAAGTCCGGCCATTGAAGCACCAAACAAACATGCCGAACCAAAAGGTTCGGTTTTTTTATTGTCTCAATAGGTGGTGAGAACTGGGAGTTTTTCATACAAGGCTTAAACAAGGAATAGTTACGGCAAACTGCTTATATATTGACAATCAATTTTTCTATGTTATAATTAACGCATGAATATTTTTAAAATATTAAAAAATCAACGAATTACAAGAAAATTTTATCGTGATTATATTAGATTACAAGTTCAAGATAAACTTGTGCATTTTGACCATGCTGACTTTTCGTTTTTAGATGGAAAATACTGGCACGGATTACCTTTATATTACTATTTAACGGAATATATGAGTATGGGACGTTGCTATGATGCGTCTACCGCACTAGGGCTTGCAATGGGTAAAGGTGCATATATTGTGCGCGGTGATTTAAAATCAATGGAAGGTGCTTGGGGAAAAGAAAAAACTGGACATGGCTGGGTGGAGTTTGGAGATAAAGTGTATGATACCACGTGGCAAATTATTTGTGACAAGGAAGATTATTATAAAGTTTTTAGGCCAAAGGTTTTGTCAATAAGAAGTTACGAAGAATTTAAAAAAGATTTGTCTAAAATAACAGATACCGAGATTAAAACAAAAGAGTGGTATGAAGAAAATCCATCAAGTGCAAATATTTTAATTTTTCAGATACGTGCCCTTGAAATGAAAAAACTTAAAAGTGAAACATTGTCAAAAAAAGAAAAGGCTTTTTCAAAAAAAGTTCTTCAAGACCTGCCAAAGGTCTCACTTAAAGAACTTGATGCTTTTATTGAAAAAGAACTAAGAGAAAGAGAACTATTAGGTAACTGGGAAATGTAAAAAAGACCGATCATTCGGTCTTTTTTTTATTTTCCATATTGACTTTGATTTATTATATGTTATAATTCAAGCATGAACTTATTTAAGAAACAAAAAGGTGACATTCAAACCTTTAAATCAAGTAAAGAATATGAAATTTTAAAGCAACAAGGCGAAGTCAAATCATTTGATGCCGATTTTTTTGCATCGCTTGAAGGTAAATATTGGCAAGGTCTTCCATTATATTACTTTTTAGAAAATAATAGAAGTATGGGTATTTGTTGTTATCCATCTTATGCACTTGGATTAGTAATGGGTGAGGGCGCAGAAGTTTTATTTGGAAAAATGCAGGCAGACGAGAAATCTTTAGAAGCATATTCTGGTCATGTTTGGGTGGAATTTGGTGATAAAGTATACGATCCTGTATGGCAAATAATTTGTGATAAAGATAATTATTACAGCGTGCTCAAACCAAATGTTAAATCAAAAGCAAACTATAAACAACTTGTAGAAATAGTAAGTAATTTTACCGATTCAAAGATTCGTACAAAAGACTGGTATGAAACACACCCAACTATGTTAAACTATTTAATTTTCCAAATAAGGGCTAGTGAGGAATTAAATTTAAAAGCTGATCATATATCAACTGAAGAAAAAGAATTTGCAAGAAAGGTACTCAAAGACTTACCAAAAACATCACTAAAAGACTTAAATGAAACTGTAGGACAAAAAACAAAAGAAGAAATGTTTGAACAATAAAAAAGGACCGATTATTCGGTCTTTTTTATTCTTTACTTATCTTTTCTAACTTCATCACCGATGTTGTCAACGGCTAAAACTAAAGCGAGATAGAATGGAATATTTTCTTCGTCGTCAGTGTCAAGAATGTATGTGTCAATGCTTTTGAAAATTAATTTAATAACTCTAGTAATTGTTCCAACAACTTTGTCATCTTTAAAAATTTCAGATGTGAAACTAAATAATTTTCTCTCAATTTTGTAGTTTGAATCAAATCCTTCAGTTTCAAAAGTTCTAGCTTTCAAATATTTATGTTTTGTGATTGAGCCAAGAAGTTCACCATCTGCGTTATAAATATATGCAGTGTGTTTCATCCAGTTCCAGAATTTGTTTTTGATTACGTATAAAAGTTCTTTTTCACGATTGTAAATCTTTTTAGTTTTCTTAGGATTCATAAATGAACCTTTTACTAAATAAGCGTGTTCTCCAGCTTCGTTTTTGATAGTAGATTTACCAGTAGGTGATAAAAATTTGTTTCTTACAATTAATTTCATAATTTTTCTCCTTTATAAAAATATAATAAATGCAATAGTTGTTACAACTATAATTGCTGTGATAATTTTTGCAATTAAAAGTATTTTTTTCTTTTTCTTAACCTCTTGGTCAATAGAATATGCATTTTCTTCTTCGATGAGGTTTGCATCAGTTGTTAGTTTTAATACAGGTCCGCCGTTTTTAGGGTTTGGTATATGGATTTTAACTTTGGTATCTTCGGATAAAGTTATTTTTGCTTTGTAGTTTGTGATATATTCATGTTTACCGAAGCGAAGATCAAATAGTCCAAATCCGCTAAGTAAGAAATATACTATTTCAAGTAGCCACCAAAGCTTGCTGTCGAATCTAGAAAAGCGGGTGTAGGCAATTTCTACCTCAGACTTTTCTGTTTGGATTTTTGCGGTACCAACACCGCGTCTAAACTTTGGTTTTACGACTTCGCCATCAACTGTAAGGTAGGTATATGGCTTAATTTTTTTAGTTAATGTTAATGTTAAATTATTCATACTAATCCCTCCTTTTACTCAAACTTCACAAGCATTGCAATAATTGCAAATATTACGCCAAGAATAGAGCAAATTATTCTGTAAGCTTTACGCTCTTTGTTAATAATTTGTGTTACAAATGTAGCGATAGAAAATCCTATTAAAATACCGCCTGTAACTGGTAATATTTTTGCAAGAAGTGTAAAGACAAGTTCGTTGGTTTCAAAAGGGAATATAATAAGTTGATTAAAACCTACATCAAAAGGTATCTTTATTAATATCAAACCAAGAGAGAAAATAATTGATACGACAACTGCCAAAAATGCTAATATATAATTAAACATTGAAAGTAGTGGGTAAATTACTGAACCCATGAAAAGAATAAAACAAGTTGCGAGAAGTGCGAGTTGCCAGTTGCTTATAATAGTGCTGGCTCTATTTATGTGCATACTTGCCATGGTCAAACTTTTGTTTGGGGCAAGTTTTTTTTGTTTTTCCATAAAACGCTCCTTTTTTTTCTTTAATTATATGACTTTGAAAAAAAATAATCAACAAATTTAACCATTTGTAGAAAATCACAACAAAAAAATCAAGCAACTATGCTTGACCTATCTTGGAGCGGGAAACGAGATTCGAACTCGCGACATTCGCCTTGGCAAGGCGACGCTCTACCACTGAGCCATTCCCGCAAAAGTGTGGTGGGAAGTGTAGGGCTCGAACCTACGACCGCCTGCTTGTAAGGCAGATGCTCTC
>JAZUAE010000018.1:0-128543 GCA_045637805.1 Clostridia bacterium | reverse complement strand
GAAACCTGCCTCAAGATAAGATATCTCATAACATAAGTTAGTAAGACCCCTTGTAGACAACAAGGTTGATAGGTCGGGTGTGGAAGAGCAGTAATGTTCGTAGCTGACCGATACTAATAGGTCGAGGGCTTGATCACATTTAATGTGATACTATTACATCGAAGCGTAGTAGTGAATACAAGCCTAGCAAATACAAGAAACTTTGATTTGAAAATAGTATGCAGTTGTCAATGTGTGATAAAATTTTAATTAAACATTGACTTTTTAATTGAAATTTGATATAAATTATATAGATAATTCAAGCGTAAGCTTTTATTATACCATTACGGTGATTATGCCGGAGAGGTCCACCTGTTCTCATCCCGAACACAGAAGTTAAGCTCTCCAGGGCCGAAAGTACTTGCATGGCGACGTGCCGGAAGGATAGGACATTGCCGTATCCATAAAAACCACTCATTCGTGAGTGGTTTTTTTATTTAGTTTTTTATAAACCTATTATATAAAACTATAAAAATAAACAAAATGTGTACTTAAACTTAAGCAAAAAACAGATGCTTGTTTTGCATCTGTTTTTTATTATTGTTAAAGCATTTCATTAAAATTTTCGCCTTCAAATTTAGTGCTTAAACCTCTTGCACCTACATGCATATAATATTTTTTGTAAAAATTTATTTCTTTAAAGTGACTATCTTCAAACTGAATAATTTTATATCGTGAAGAGAATTTTTTCATTTTTTCGTATTCATCAATTACAGGTTTCATTGAAAAGAAAATAGGAATAAATTCTTTCTGAGATCTATCAAAATATTGATCTATAGTCTCATTGCTTTGTAGTAAATGTTCTTCATGAATCAAATATAGTCCACATTTTAAACATATGAATATATTGTCACCCATGTCAAATTTAAAAGCTTTGTATTGATTTGGTTCCATTCTAAAGCTTATGTTGTGTGAAGGAAATTTTTTATCTGGAGTGGTATCCTTAATATAAATAGTTGCACCTTTTTTTGTAAGGTCTGGAATATGTACATCATTTTGAACGTCGACTTGAATACCAAACTCTTGTGCAATGTGGTCTATGATGTTTGATTGATATTTTATATTGTCTCCGATATAAAACAATGCAGGATATGCAAAAGATCTTAAATTTCGTTGTTCTGGGTTATTATTTTTTTTATGATAAGACACTCTAAATGCTAAATGTGGGTGATGAATTTTTTGTTCTGTCATATTAAACTCCTTTTTCAATATTATATTATACAGTAAAAACCTTGTCAATACTTTCAATGTTTTTGTTTGCAACTGGTGGTTTTGTGTGATAATATATAAGCATGAAATTCTCTACACGGATAAAGGTTTATTGGTTAAAGTTTATTACCTGGCTTAGCACAGGTCTTAGTATGATTGTTTATAATTTCCATAAATCTTTTAGGGGAATAAAAACACAGAAAAATATTCCATATAAAGAAAAACCAAACTTTTATCAAAAGATGGATGTGCATTATTTGGAAAACTCAGCAAATGATAAACCCATAATTGTTTATTTTCACGGTGGTGGTTGGACTGCTTACTCTAAACATATATTTACAACTCTTACTAGAAGACTTGCAAAAATGGGTTTTGTTGTGTTTAATTGTAATTATTCGCTTGCTCCTAAATATAAAATGGAATACATTATTTCAGATGCAGTATCAGCAATTCAAAAGTCCTGCACGCTTGCTGAAAAATATGGTGGTGATCCTAATAGGGTTATACTTGCTGGGGACTCTGCGGGAGCTCATTTGTCAACTATGGTTATGGCAAAAGCTATTAATGGTGATAAAGAATGTTCTAATTTAAAAGATAAAATAAAGGCGCTGATTTTATTATATGGTGTTTATGATTTGGAAACCATGCTTTCAACTGGATTTTCTAATATAAAAACATATACAGCTGCGGCTATTAATAGTGGATTAGAAAATGTGGAAGAAATAAAAAAATATTCACCAGTGCACTATGATTTAACCAAATTTGCTCCTTGTTTTTTTGCCAGTGGAGAGATTGACAAATTGCATACAACTCAAAGCAAAAAAATGTATGAGTTATTAAAGTTGGCAGGAGTTAAGGTGAATAAGATATTTTTTGAAAAAGATGAATATAAGGCTATGCATGCATATATGATAATTGATGGTATTTCAACAAATATTAAAACCTTAGATGAAATAGATAAATTTTTAGGTGAGGTTAATTTAAAATGATAGTTGTTATATATTTTATAATTGCAATAGCATTATTAGGAATTGATCAATTAACAAAATATTTATTTTTCGGAAAATCTTTTTCATTAATCGGAGATTTCTTGTGGATCGAGGGGAGAAGTCTTAATATAGGTGCTGCAGGTGGAATGCTTGCAGGGCAGATGTGGCTATTTATTTCTCTTGCAATAATTGTTAGTGTAATTATATGTTATCTACTTATTTCGAAAAAAATATCGAGTTCAAATTTTTTTAATATTGCACTTTCTTTGATGCTTGCTGGCATAATAGGTAATTTTATAGATCGCATAATATTTGGCGGTGTTAGGGATTTTATATATTTCAAATTTATAAATTTCTACATATTTAATTTTGCAGATATTTATCTTACATTTGGTGCAATTTTTATGTGTATATATATTTTGTTTTTACATAAAGATGCATCGCTCAAAAAGAAAAATATAGAAACTGAAAAAAAGGAAAAAGATGAATAGATTAGAGATAATAACAGAAGAGTTTAAAGGTAATAGACTTGATGTCTATCTTTCTGAATTGCTTGATGATTGGACTAGGTCTAGTATTAAAAGACAAATTAATAATGGTGGAGTTTTAGTAAATGGTAAGAAAGTTAAAGCGGGCTATTTACTTAAAACAGGTGACGAGGTTGCTGTTGATTTTGTGGAAGACCATAGACTTGATGATGTAGTGCCTGAAAATATACCATTAGATATTGTTTATGAAGATGCGGATATAGTTGTAATAAATAAACCTCAAGGCATGGTTGTGCATCCAGCGCCTGGAAGTTATAATGGCACGCTTGTCAATGCTCTTTTGTATAGATTTGGGTCAATGAGTGATATAAATGGCAAAATTAGGCCAGGAATAGTACATAGAATAGACAAAGATACAAGTGGATTATTAGTCGTTGCAAAAAACAACAATGCGCACGAAAAACTGGCAAAACAAATTGCTGTTCATTCATGTTATAGGAAATATGTTGCTTTGCTTGAAGGTGTTATAAAAGAGGACAGTGGAACAATCAAAACACATATAGCTAGGGATCCGAAGGATAGAAAGAAAATGGCAGTTACAGATGTTGGCCGTGAGGCTGTAACACACTTTAATGTGATTGAGAGGTTTGATGGTTATACTTTAATGCATTTTCAGTTAGAAACGGGTAGAACGCACCAAATTAGGGTTCATTCAAAATATATGGGACACCCTATAGTGGGCGATAAAACTTATGGGTTTTCAAAGCAAAAATTTAGTTTGGAAGGTCAACTTCTTCATGCAAGAGAGTTAGAACTTACACACCCAACATCGCGCGAAAGAATGAAATTTTTTGCAGAAATTCCAAAGTATTTTGAAAATGTTTTAAGAAAATTAAAAAAATCAAACTAGATATTTGCTTTATATCTTAAATTTTTATATACTATAAAAGATTAGAAAAAAGGAGTTTTTATGAAAAAAGAAGACTTATTTCAAGCGTTAGTTGTTGCTGAATATGTTGCATTTGTTCTTGCAACTATTTTGGTTTTAGTGTTTCAATTTTTGGGAGTTGGATTGCTTATTACGCTTTCACTCGCAATGTATGTAGTCGCATTTGCTCTTTGCTGTTTTGAGAATATAGTGCTTTGTGTTGGTCTTTTCAAGATAAATAACAAAGAATTGGAAACGGGTGTGCCACGACTTGAGATTAAAGCAGAAGATGGTGAACAAATTTCAGTAAAAGATGCTAAGGAAAATATAAAGGCACGTAAAATAAAAGCAGTGGCATTGTCTATCATTTCTGGGTTAATTGCAATTTTCACACTTGTAGTAATGATATTGTTTAATTAAAAAAGAGCGTTACCGCTCTTTTTTGTTGTTTTATTTATTATTACTTGTCATGCATGCTTGACTTTTAATTCAAGGGTAGAGTAAAATTTAAGGGTAGTAAAAATTAAGGAGATTTTTTATGAAATATACATTAGGTGAAAAGAAAGACGGCAAAATCAAAATTGATTTTGTTTTAAACGAAAAAGAATGGGAAGAGGAGATTGAAAAAGCATACAAAAAGAATTGTGGCAAGTATAAGGTTGAAGGCTTTAGACAAGGAAAAGTTCCAAGAAAAATGCTTGAAAAATCTTTTGGTGAATTTTTGTTTTGGGAAGATGCTTTAAATGATTTACTTCCAAGAGCATACCAAGAAATGCTTTCTAAAGAAAAGGATTTATTCCCAGTAGATTATCCAGAAGTAGATGTTAAAAAGTTTGCTAAAGACGGTGTTGAATTTACTGCAACTGTAACTCTTTTACCAGAACTTACTCTTGGTGCATACAAGGGATTAGAAGTTGAAAAAGAAAAAGTTAAAGTTACAAAGGATATGGTTGAAAAAGAAATTGAAAACCTAAAGAATAAACAAATCCGTTTTGTAGAAGTAACTGATCGTGCTGCTAAAATGGGTGACGTTACTACAATTAACTATGCAGGATCTATCGATGGCGTAGCATTTGCTGGTGGTACAGCTGAAAAACAAGAACTTGAGCTTGGATCACATACTTTTATTGAAGGTTTTGAAGATGGCGTTGTTGGTATGAATATCAGTGATGAGAAAGATATTGAAGTTACATTCCCAAAAGAATATCATGCTAGTGAACTTGCAGGAAAACCAGCTGTTTTTAAGGTTAAGTTGTTAGAAATTCGCGAAAAACAAATGCCTGAAGTTAACGATGAGTTTGCTAAAGATGTAAGTGAATTTAACACATTAGAAGAATTAAAGGCAGATATAAAAGCAAAAACCACAGAACGTTTAGAAGATGCTAGCCGCAAAGCTGCTGAGAACAAACTTTTAGAGAAGGTTGTGGATAACGCTACAGTTGATATTCCTGATTGTATGATCGAATCTCAACTTGACAAGATTGTTGAAGATATGAGTCAAAGACTCGCATATCAAGGTTTAAAACTTGATGATTTCTTAAAATACACTGGCAAAACAATGGAAGATCTCAGAAAAGAAAGAAGAGCTGATGCTGAAAGAACAATTAAAACAACTATGACTCTTGAGGCTATTATTAAAGCTGAAGAGTTAAAAGTTACAAAAGAAGAGTTTAACGCTAAGCTTGAAGAAATAGCTAAAGGCATGAATCAAAAGGTTAGCGACTTAAAGAAAACAATGAAACCTGAGCAAGAAGATTTTGTTAATAACACTATTATTAGCGAAAAGGTTATAAATTACATCAATTCAAACAATACTATTAAATAGGAGAGTTTATGGAGAAAAATGTGTTAATTCCTATGGTTGTTGAGCAAACTAACCGTGGTGAAAGATCTTATGATATCTATTCTAGACTCTTAGAGGATAGAATAATATTTCTTTCTGGGGAAATTACAGATGATACAGCAAATCTTATAGTTGCGCAGCTTATATATTTAGAGGGTAAAGATCCGGATAAAGATATCATGATGTATATTAATAGCCCTGGCGGAAGTGTTGTTGCAGGTATGGCAATATATGATACGATGAATTATATCAAATGTGACGTTAATACAATTTGTATCGGTATGGCTGCAAGTATGGCTGCCTTCCTTCTTTCTAGTGGTACAAAGGGTAAGAGATATGTTCTTCCAAATAGTGAAGTAATGATTCACCAACCACTTGGCGGAACGCAAGGTCAAGCTAGCGATATTAAAATCCATGCAGATCATATCCTTAAAACTCGTGCTAAACTCAACAAAATTTTAGCTGAAAACAGTGGTCAATCTATTGAAACTATAGAAAAAGATACTGATAGGGATAACTACCTTGATGCTGAAAGTGCTGTAAAATACGGTTTGGCAGATAAAGTGTTTAATAAGAGAAAGTAATTAGGAGTATATTATGTCAGACAATACACAGCAAAACACTCCAAAGAGAAATGACCATTGCTCGTTTTGTGGAAGACCTAGAACGGCTTTCAAAGGCATGGTGGAAAATCCTAATGGTAGCGTTGCTATTTGTAACGATTGCATCAATATTTGTAAGGAAATATTGAATGCTGAAGAACGTAAACATAAAAAAGAAGAAGAGTTGGTTTTACCTAAACCAAAACAAATCAAAGAACAACTAGATCAATATATAATAGGACAAGACAAGGCAAAAGAAGTTTTAGCTGTATCGGTTTATAATCATTATAAGAGAATTAATTATGGTATTCAAAACCGTAATAAAATGCAGCAAGATAAAACCTTCAAATCTGGCGATCTTGAACTTGAAAAGAGTAATGTTTTACTTCTTGGTCCAACTGGTTGCGGAAAGACGCTTATGGCGAGAACACTTGCTAAAATTCTAGATGTACCGTTTGCTTCAGCTGATGCTACAACTTTAACTGAGGCTGGATATGTTGGTGATGACGTTGAAAATATTTTGTTAAAACTAATTCAGGCAGCGGATTATGATGTTAAACGTGCAGAGAAGGGTATAATTTATATAGACGAGATAGATAAAATCTCTCGCAAATCTGAAAACGTATCAATAACCCGTGACGTTTCAGGTGAAGGTGTGCAACAATCTTTACTTAAAATATTAGAGAGTACTGTGGCTTCAGTTCCACCTCAAGGTGGTAGAAAACACCCTAATCAAGAATGTATACAAATTGATACTTCAAATATATTGTTTATTTGCGGCGGAGCGTTTGTCGGTCTTGATAAAATTGTAGAAAAACGTACAAATGCATCATCACTTGGTTTTGGTGGAAATGTTAAAACAAAGAAAGAATTGACCGAAAGTGAAGCTCTTTCTAAAGTTGAGCCACACGACTTAATTAAGTTTGGTTTAATACCGGAATTTGTTGGTCGTCTACCTATTGTTGTTTCACTCAATGAACTTGATGAAAGTGCGTTGAAAAGAATACTTACAGAGCCAAGAAATTCGCTTGTAAAACAATATACAAAAATGCTTGAGCTCGATGGTGTAGAACTTGAGTTTACAGATAGTGCAATCTCAGCGTTTGCGAGAAAAGCTATTGATTTAAATACAGGCGCCCGTGGACTTCGTAATATTATGGAGGAAACAATGCTACCACTTATGTACAATACACCTTCAAATGAAAAATTATCTAAGATTATTGTAGATGCACCTGAAGGTGAAAATACAGTTTCAACAAAATACATTGAAGACAAGATAATCGAATCTAAAACGGCTTAATAAAAAATCACACATCTTTGTGTGATTTTTTATTTGCCTTAACTCAAGCAAAAATGATAATATGTTACTGGGGGATTATTATGGATAGCAAAGAATTAGCGCGTAACTTAAGAATAGATGTTTTGAATATGATATCTGAAACTGGTGCTTCCCATGTTGGGCCTAATTTATCCATTTCAGATATTTTAGCGGTATTATATTCAAAAGTGTTGAATATTAATGTAAAAAAACCTGATGATCCAAACCGTGATCAGTTTTTACTTTCTAAAGGTCACGCAGGGGCAAGTGTATATGCTGTGCTTGCAGAGGTTGGTTTTTTTCCTAAAGAAAAACTAAAAGATTATTATAAAAATGGTAGCACTTTTTCTGGTCACGTTTCTCACACAGGTAATCCAGGCATTGAATTTTCAACTGGATCACTTGGGCTTGGAATAACAGTGGCTGTGGGTAAAGCTCTAGCTAAAAAAATGGATAATAGAAAAGGTAGGGTGTTTACTATTGTCGGCAATGGTGAATGCAACGAGGGGTCCGTTTGGGAGGCTGCTTTGTTTGCTGCGCACCATAAACTTGATAATTTTACCGTAATTATTGACGATAATAAAATGCAATCTATGGGATTTTCTAATGAGATTATAAATATGGACAGTATGTTTGCAAAGTGGCAGGCTTTTGGATTCCATACAATAGAAATTGATGGACATAACCACGAACAGTTAGAGCAAGCTTTAAACACTGTTGTAAAAGGTAAGCCAATAGCTATTATTTGCAATACTGTAAAAGGTAAAGGCGTTAGTTTTATTGAAAACAATATAGCTTGGCACAACAATAAACTTTCTGCTGAAGACAGAGATAGAGCTCTTAGGGAACTTGGAGGTATAAAATAATGCGTACAACTTTTATTGAAGTTTTAACTAATGCTGCAAAAAAAGACAAAAATATAGTTTTGCTTACTGGAGATTTGGGTTTTGGGGCAGTTGAGGTTTTTGCAAAGATTTGTCCAAGTCAATACATAAATTGTGGAATTGCGGAAATGAATATGGTTGGTGTTGCTGCTGGCCTTGCGAGTGAGGGAAAGAAGGTTTTTATTTACTCGATCGGGAATTTTGTAACAGAAAGAGTTTTAGAACAAATAAGAAATAGCGTTTGCTATATGAATTTAGATGTTAATATTTTGGCGGTTGGTGCGGGACTTGAATATGGTCAACTTGGATTTAGCCATCACACAACGGAAGATATTGCTTGTCTTCGTGCAATGCCTAATATGAGTGTATATTCTCCTGCAACAGTTGTAGAATGTGAGGCTTGTGTGAAGGAAATGATAAATTCAAAAACTCCAGCATATATACGTTTAAATAAAAAAGGTATAGGTGTTTTTGGAAATAAAAATAAAGCAGTTCCAACACTTGTAAAATCAGGAAAAGATATTGCAATTTTTGCAACAGGGGTTATAATAGAGCAAGCGTTAATAGCTGCTGAGGATATGAAGAGTAAAGGTTTAGATATTGCCGTTTATTCTTTTCCTAAGATAAAGAATTTTGACGCCAAAATCCTTGCAAATGAGGCGAAAAAATACAAAAAGTTGATAACTCTCGAAGAACACACTGTTGTAGGGGGATTCGGCTCAATGATGGCTGAAGTTCTCGCTGGAGAAGACAACTCACCAAAACTAAAAATAATGGGTATTAAAGATAAGTTTATTAAAACTGTAGGCGATAGAAAAGAATTGCTTAAACAATATGAGATTGATTCTACCGCTGTAATCAAAAAGATTTTGGAGAAATAATGGAAATAAAAAAGGCTGAATTTATAAAATCTGCATCATCTGTCACTTCGTGTGAAGATTTTGGCATGCCTGAAATTGCCGTAGTTGGTCGCAGTAATGTAGGAAAGTCCAGCTTTATTAATTGTTTAGCAAATAATTTTAAATTAGCGAGAACATCGAGTACTCCTGGTAGAACGTCTCTTATAAATTATTTCAAATTTAACAACGAATTTATATTGGTTGATCTTCCAGGCTATGGTTATGCAAAAACAAGTAAACAAAACAAGGATAGATGGAATAAAATTATTGATTATTATTTTGAGAATACGAAGCAATTAAAAATGGTTGTGCTTCTCGTAGACATTAGAATAGAACCAACTGAACTTGATTGTATGATGCTTGATTATCTTACACATTTTGGCATACCAGTAACTGTCGTAGCAACAAAATATGATAAAATTAGTCGCTCAGCGAAATTAAAAAATGTAAATATAATAGCCGCTAAATTAAAAATAGGTGTAGGCAATGTGTTTGTAATTAGCAATGAAACAAGATACGGCAAACAAGAAATTATTGATAGGTTGTATCAGTTTATAGGAGGTCAAAATGAAGATTTGGGCTCTTAGTGATTTACATTTAAGTTACGACGGAAACAAAGCAATGGACGTTTTTGGCGATGGTTGGGAAGATTATATGGTCAAAATTAAAGAAAACTGGCAAGCAAATGTCGGGAAAGATGATATCGTTCTGGTTTCCGGAGATATTAGTTGGGCAATGAGAATTGATGAAGCAAAAGAAGATTTGGAGTTTTTGTCAAAACTGAATGGCACAAAAATTATAATTAAAGGAAATCATGAATACTGGTGGAAGTCAATATCTGCTGTCAGAAACATTTTACCAAAAGGGATCATAGCTCTTCAAAACGATTGTGTGAAAGTTGGAGGCCATATTATCTGTGGTACAAGAGGTTGGGTGATACCTGAAACTTTAAAAACCGCAACTGAAAGTGATGTTAAGATATATAAACGTGAAATTGAAAGATTAAAGCTAACACTTGTATCGGCGCAAAAGATTAGAGAGCCACAAGATAAGGTATATTGCATGATGCATTATCCACCATTTGATTTTGAACATAATGATAGCGAGTTTACAAAAGTTTTAGAGGAATATGATGTAGATTGTTGTGTATATGGCCATTTACATAACACAAAAGGGAAGTGTCCTATACACATTGAAAAAGGTGGCTTGCACTATTATTACACTTCAACTGATGCTCTTGGTCATAAACCACTATTAATTGCTGAATGTTAGAAAATATCGACGTTTCAGAGTGTTATGACTGACATAACACCTATTAAAAATTTAATAAAAGTAAATTTGTTAGATGTGATAAAATTTAATATCACATCTTTTTTATGTACTAAAATAGAACGGGGTGGAAAAAGTTTTTAACAAATGTTAATAAAATTGTTAAAAAGTGGTCAAAAGTGGTTGCTTTTTATTTTTTTATTATTTATAATAAGTTTATAAGCAATGGAGGAAGATATGGCAAAACTTTTTGTTGGAACATATTATCATCAATTAGATACAAAGAATAGATTTCGTATTCCAGCAAAACTTAGAGATGGTCTAGGTGAAAATTTTGTTGTGACTAAAAGTGTTGATAGTCCATGTCTATATGTTTTCTCAAATGAAAAGTTTGAATCTATGCAAGAAAAAATAGATGAACTTCCATTGTTTGACTCTAAGGCTCAAAATGCGCTTCGTAAATTCTTAGCTTCATGTTTATTTGTTGAAGAAGATAAACAGGGACGAGTTATGATTACACCTGATCTTAGAAAGTATGCAAACTTTCAAAAAGATATTGTAACAATAGGTGTTGGATCAAGACTTGAAATTTGGTCACTTGAGGACTGGGAGAGAGTTAATAGTGAAGCAGCTAGTGAAGAAGAAAAAGAGGCATTAACAAAGTATGGCATCTAATTTTAAACACACTTCAGTTTTACTTCATGAATGTATTGAAGGTTTAAACTTAAAAAATGGTGGCATATACGTTGACGGAACTATTGGTGGTGCAGGGCACTCATTAAAGATGCTTGAAACAGAAGATATTTCGCTTATAGGCATCGACCAAGACGCTGATGCACTTAAGGCTTCGTCTAAAGTCTTAGAAAAATACAAGAGCAAGGTTACACTTGTACATGACAACTTCAAAAACACAGTTTCTATATTAGACGAATTGAACATTGAAAAAATAGATGGAATATTGCTTGACCTTGGTGTAAGTTCATATCAGATAGACACGCCTGAAAGAGGATTCTCTTATAGGTTTGATGGCGATTTAGATATGCGTATGAACCAAGAAAACGCTCTTACAGCTTATGATGTTGTAAATAACTACAGCGAACAAGAACTTGCAAACATAATCTTCAAGTACGGAGAGGAAAAGTATTCAAGAAGAATTGCAAAAAATATTGTTGATGCTAGAAAAAATGGTAACATTAAAACAACATTTGAGCTGAAAGAAATAATAGAAAAAAGTGTGCCTAAATACAAAGGTCAAGATGGCTTATCTTCAGTTCAAAGAACATTTCAAGCAATAAGAATTGAAGTAAACGGAGAACTAGATAAACTTGATGAATTCTTGCACAATATAGCGGATAGATTAAATAAGGGTGGAATAATTGCAGTTATTTCTTTCCACAGTTTGGAGGATAGAATTGTAAAGAATGTTTTTAAGGATTTAGCCTGTGATTGTGTTTGTCCACCAGATTTACCTATATGTGTATGTAATCATAGAGCAAAAGGTAAGATAATAACAAATCACCCGATAACTGCGACAGAAGAAGAACTTAAAAATAATAGACGTTCTTCTAGTGCAAAACTCAGAATATTAGAAAAAATATAGGAGGGATTGAATATGTATACATTTGATCAAGAACAAGAGAAAATTACAAGAACAAGAACGGCAAACCGCTCTACTTCTAGATTTACTCCTGGTTATGTTGATGAAGAAGAGCAACAATCATTTTTGCCTTTTGGTGAAGAAGATACAACATCGACAAATGAGGCTCAAGAATATAATAGAGTTTCAAGCTTCACGGATATTAATCAAGATGAAGAAAGACATATGTATATTCAAACTCTTCAACAAGAAAAGTCTCAAAAGAAAAAAACATTTAGACTTAACGCTCGTGGAAAGATTGCTATTTGCGTATTTTCTATCATATTTGCAGCACTTTTGGCTTTCTCAATATACAATGCAGTTTTAATAGGCGAACTTAATACATCTGTTGCTTTAAAAAATCAAGCAGTTGCAAATCAAACAGCAGTCATAAACAATCTTCAAGCTGAGTATAATGAATTATCAGTCGATGTTGACGAGGGAATAAGCATGGGGTATAGAGAAGCAACTGATGCTGACATTGTGGAAGTTGTTTCTACGCCAAAGGCTACAAAAACCACAACCGAGGTTGAAAGTAACTGGTTTGACAAATTATGTGAGTTTTTCTCAAAGTTATTCGGCTAGTACAAGTGACAAAGTTTGACGCGTAGGAGTTTTTAGGCGGAATAGCTTTTGGAAACAAAATATACAGAATTAAATCTTAAAAAAAGGTTATTTGCTTTTAGTTTAGCAATAACCTTTTTTGTTTTTTTAATTTTTTGCAAGCTTTTTTATATACAAGTCATAGAAGGTGCGGGACTCAGTTCAAGAGCTCTTACTCAATGGCTTAGGGATATTGCAGTTAGTAGTATGCGAGGTAGCATAGTGGATAGAAATGGAGTTGAAATAGCAACCAGTGTTTCGGTTTACGATGTTTATGCGCGTCCACGAGAAGTAGATGCGGATAGTGCAATAGCAAACTGCCTTGTGCAAATTTCAGATGAGCAGTATGACAAGATCATAGAAAAAATTAATAAGAAAAACATGAGTGAGGTGCTACTTGCTTCAAACATATCTTCTAGCAATATTCAGACATTATTAAATAATAAGTTTTCTGGAATATATATAGTTGAAAACAGCATAAGAAATTACAACTATGACAATATGCTTTGTCAAGTGCTTGGTTTTACAAATAGTGATGGAGATGGTCAAAGCGGTTTAGAGCTATTTTATAATAAGTATTTAAAAGGTGTTGATGGTATGAGTCTAGTTGAAAGTGATAATTCAGGACGCAAACTTTCAGATTCTTTACAATATTACCTTGAACCTATTGACGGACTAAACTTACAGTTGACGATAGATGTATTAATCCAGCAAAAAGTTGATGCTATAATGCAACAAGCAATGCTAAATACTGCTGCAACTAAAGCATCTGCTGTAGTTATGAACCCAAAAACAGGAGAAGTGCTTGCCATGACAACACTCCCTTCTTACAATCTAAACAACATTCCTCGTGATGATGTTTCAAGTTTGATGGCTATGAGTAAGGCATCAATTATAATGGATGCGTATGAGCCTGGATCAACATTTAAAATTATAACAACAGCTATAGCATTAGAAGAAGGGTTAACAGCAGAGCACGATTATTTTTATTGCAGTGGGTTTAGAGTTATTAATGGTGTAAAAATAAATTGTCATAGAAGAACAGGACATGGCTCTCAAAGTTTGGCAAAGGGGTTATCAAACAGCTGTAACTGTGTGTTTATGGAACTAATCTCACGCATAGGTTTAGAAAAGTTTTATGACTATCTTGAAAAGTTTGGTATATTAGATGGTTACAATATGGAATTTCCGGGTGAAGGTAAAGCCGTAACTATGCCGAAAAATTTGGTGATTGATGCGGACCTTTATCGTATGGGGTTCGGGCAATCCGTGGCACTGACAGCAATGCAGCTTGCGAATTCAGTTTGTGCAATCATAAATGGCGGAATGCTCCTTGAGCCATATTTGGTTTCAAACATTTACAACAAAAATGAGATTGTGTATAGCAGAGGTAGAACAGATATAAGGCGGGTTGTATCACAAACAACAAGCAAAACGATTAATAAAATGTTAGAGCAGGTGGTATCTACAGGTGGTGGCAAAAATGCTGGAATTGATGGGTTTAGCATTGCCGGTAAAACAGGTACGGCACAAAAATATGAAAACAACGCGATAGCTCAAGGCAAATATATAGGATCATTTATAGGCTATATGCCAGCAGAAGATCCGGAATATTTAGTGTTAGTCGTAATAGATGAGCCAAAAGGAGCTTACTACGGTGGCGTTGTGGCGGCACCTGTTGCAAAAAACATATTCGAGGCAATAATAGAGGTCAGAGATTTAACTGAAGTAGAAGATATTACAAATGAAAATGTGGCAAACATTGAAGTACCTGACTTGTATGGAAAAACGTTGGCAGAAGCTGTTTATGAATTGTCGCTTTTAGGACTAGATTACTTAGTTGACGATAGAGGCAGTGCAACAGTAACAAGTCAATATAAAAGTCCGGGTAGCAAGTGTGCTTTAGGAGATATAGTATTACTTATTTTTTAAGGAGTGTTGTATGTTGCTTTGTGATATTTTAAAAAATGTAGATTGTAAGGTATTTGGAAAGGAAGATGTTGTTATAAAAAAACTTACACATAACTCAGAGGAAGTAACCAAAGGCGATGTGTTCTTTTGCTTAAAAGGGTGTTTAGATGGTCACGATTTTGCAAAAGTTGCAGAAAAAATGGGGGCAAGTGTCATAGTGACAGAGGAAAAATTATCAGACATTAATTGCTGTCAGGTAGTTGTAAAATCTACAAGGGAGGCAATGAGTTTGTGTGCGGCTAACTATTTTGGAAATCCATCAAAGGATTTAATTATTGTAGGAGTGACGGGAACTAATGGTAAAACAACTTCAACATATTTATTAAAAAGTGTGATAGAGGTTGCAGGAAAAAGTGTCGCAATAATAGGTACAAATGGGGTAATATATAATGGTAAAAAAATAGAGACAAATATGACTACTCCAGACCCGATTTTGCTGCAAGAAATATTGTCGAAACTAAAAAGTGAAGGAGTTGAATATGTTTGCATAGAAATGTCTGCTCATGCGGCGCATTTGCAGAAATTACGGGGAGTTATGACTGACATAATACTCTTTACAAACCTTACACAAGATCATTTAGACTACTTTGAAAACATGAAAAACTATGGCGAGGCAAAACTTAGTCTTTTTAATAAATCATTTGCTGATTATGCAGTAATAAATTATGATGATGCGTTTGGAAAAAAGATAGCAGATAGAACTAATTTGCCATATCTTAGTTATTCGCTTAAAAATTTAAGCTGTGACATAAAAGCAAGCAATATAGAACAAACTAAAAGTGGATCTAAATATGTTTTAAACTTCCAAAGTAAAAAAATTGAGATTGATCAAAAATTGTATGGAAATTTTAATATAAGCAATGTTTTAGGTGTGGTTGGTGCAGGGCTTTTGCTGGGTTTTGATTTAGAAACGGTAAAAAGAGGAATAGAAAGGGTGAATCATGTTCCAGGCAGGTTTAATGTAAAAGAGATAGATGGTGTTAAGTATGTAATAGATTACGCGCATACCCCTGATGGCTTGGAAAATATACTTTATGTTGCACGATCGATTTGTGAAAATAATCTGATTTCAGTGTTTGGTTGCGGAGGAAATAGAGATAAAACAAAACGTAGTATTATGGGCAATATTTCATCTAATCTTGCAGATTATAGTGTAATAACTTCAGACAATCCAAGATTTGAGGAGCCTAGCAGTATAATTGCAGACATCGTGTCGGGCTTAGAAAATGACAATTTTATAACTGAAACAGATAGGAGAAAGGCAATAATAAAAGCATCACGTATGGCAAAACCCGGTGATGTTGTAGTAATATCTGGTAAAGGTGCAGAAGAATATATCGATCAAAATGGCAAGAAAAAATATTACAGTGATTATGATGTTTTGAAGGAGATTGAGTGTTTAGATGAATTCAAACTTTAATTATCTATTAGCGTTTATTGTTACATTTGCTTTAACTGCAACAATTTCTCCTTTTGTTATAAATTTACTCAAAAAAGAAAAGATAAAGCAAACAATTTTGTCTTATGTGGATAATCACAACAGCAAACAGGGTACTCCAACTATGGGAGGGGTTGTTTTTATAATAACAATATCGCTTTTATCTATATTGTTTACAGGCGGTGATAAAACACTTACAAATGTACTAATAATTGTGTTTTTTGGGTACGGTCTTGTTGGATTCTTAGACGACTTTATAAAAATTAAATTAAAACGAAATTTGGGGCTTAGAGCTTATCAAAAAATATTGTTTCAGGTATCAATAGCTATAATTGTTTCAATATTTGTTTACAAAAGCCCACTACTTGGAACGAGTTTGTTTGTGCCATTCATAAATAGAACTATAGATGTGGGTGTGTGGATTATACCGATTACAACAATAGTTTTCCTGGCATCGAGCAATAGCGTCAATTTGATAGATGGCTTAGACGGGCTCTCTGCGTCTACTGTAATTATGTATACGCTTGGGTTTATATTTATAATTTTCATATTTATAACTGATCGTATTGCTGGAGCAAGTCAGATTGTGTTAACGGAATATAAAAGCTTGCTTGTGGTGTGCTGTATAGTGGTTGGCGCACTTATGGCGTTTTTACTTTTTAACGGTTTTCCTGCAAAAGTGTTTATGGGGGATACGGGTTCGCTTGCTCTTGGCTCTTTTGTTGCGAGCATTGCAATTTTTACAAAGTCCACACTTTTTATTCCGCTACTAGGCATAGTGTTTGTTATAACGGCATTGTCTGTTATTATTCAAGTTGCATATTATAAATTAACAAAAAAACGAGTCTTTTTAATGGCGCCGCTGCATCATCACTTTGAAAGAAAAGGTTATCACGAAGTCAAAATAGTTGCTTGGTATGGTGCGCTTTCCTTCGTGGCTGCGGCAGTTGTTGTCATGATTGAACTTGTGTAGGAGCAATATGCAAAATGTTTTAGTTTTAGGCAAAGGAAGTAGTGGAAAAAGTGCAAAAGAGTTACTAGAAAAAATAGGTTATAATGTGATTTTGGCGGAAACGTATGAGATAGAAAATAAGAAAGATAGGTTTTTTAAGAAGCTATCTTTTATTTGTGTTAGCCCGGGTATAAGCGTGGATAATTGTGTTCTGGAGCGCGCAAGAGCGTTGGGTGTAAAAATAATAGGCGAGCTTGAACTGGGCTTTAAGTATTTATCTTCTAAAGTTGTTGCAATAACTGGAACAAATGGAAAAACCACAACAACAAAACTTATAGGTGATATATGCAAATGTTTTAAAAACACTTTTGTGGGCGGCAATATAGGTGTTCCTGTTACAAGTTTTTGTGATAAGACTAGTCGTGGTGACTTGTGCGTATTAGAAGTTTCAAGTTTTCAAGCAGAGAGTTTTGAAAGTTTTAGACCTGATATAAGTGTATTTTTAAACTTTCAAGATGATCATCTAGATAGACATAAAACGCGAGAGAATTATTTTAAAGCAAAACTTAAAATGTTTGAACGTCAGACTAATAAAGACTATGCTGTGCTATTTTATGATGATGAAGCTGTAAGAGGATTGCAATCCAACATTAACGCTAATGTGTTTTTTTATAGTACAAAGTGTAGTGTAAAAGGTTGTTATCTGAAAAAAGACTGCATATATTTTAATGATGGTAATGTCGCACAAAAACTATTTTGTATGCCATCTAATGTTATAGGTGAACATAACAAGCAAAACATACTTGCGGCTATCACAGTGGCTAAAATCTTAGGTGTAACTAATAAAATAATTGAAGACGTTGTTGAAAATTTCAAACCTGAGATAAATAGGCTGGAGATGGTTTCAAAAGTTGGTGGTGTAACTTTTATTAATGATAGTAAAAGTACAAATATAGCTAGCACCCTAGCGGCAATTAAATCCTTCAAAGAAAAAATTGTGCTTATTCTTGGCGGTAGTGATAAAGGCTATGAGTTTTCTAATTTGTTTTGTTTTACTCGCAGGAAAGTTCGGGCGATAGTGGTAGTGGGACAAACAAGTGAAAAAATAATGGCTGCGGCTGAAAGTAAAGGGTTCACAGCTATACATAAAGAAAATGGTTTTGAAAACGCGGTAAGGAAAGCTTTTAATTTAGCTAAAACAGGGGATGTAGTGCTTTTATCGCCAGCTTGTGCCAGTTTTGATATGTTTTCTAGTTATAAACAGCGCGGTGAAGAGTTTAAGCGGATAGTAAGGGAGATAGAATATGAAAATAATAAAAATGCAGGTAACAAAAAGACCTAGTTTTGATTATATATTATTTTTTTGTATGCTTGCGTTGGTTGTTTTTGGTGTTCTAATGGTTTATAGTGCAAGCTCATATAGTGCCCAGCTTCAGTACGGTGATAGCTTGTTTTATTTAAAAAAACAAGTAATGGGTGTGATTGTTGGATTAGTGGGGTGTATTGTTTTTTATTTTATTGATTATAGAAAATTAAATAAAATAAAATGGCCACTCGCAATAATTGCAGCGGTGCTTCTTTTGCTTGTTTTTGTACCAGGGCTGGGGAGTAGTAAGTATGGGGCTACTAGATGGATAAATCTTGGGTTTATAACTATTCAACCATCTGAGATTGCTAAGTTTGCTCTTATTATATTTGCTGCGGGTTGGTTTTCTAAAAATCCTGAGAAAGTTAAGGCTTTTCGGGGTATTCTGCCTGTCATAATACTTGGTGGATTATATTGTGTATTAATAATTTTAGAGCCTAATATGTCAATTACTATGTGTGTTGGGTTACTTTTAATTTTTATGCTTTTTATAGGTGGGGCAAGCAAGAAACATTTGCTTTTAATAATTATTCCGCTGCTTTTAGCTGTTCCATTATTGATAGTTGTGGAACCATATAGAATGAAAAGGCTTATGGCTTTTCTTGATCCGTGGTCGGAAGCATCATCGGTTGGGTATCAGTTAGTGCAATCGCTTTATGCTTTAGGAGCAGGTGGCTTGTTTGGTGTTGGACTTTTTAATTCAAGACAAAAATATTTGTTTTTACCATTTGCAGAAAGCGATTTTATATTTTCAATAATAGGTGAAGAACTCGGGTTTGTTGGCTGTGTATGTTTACTTGTTTTATTTGCAATATTAATTTCAAGAATAATTTTAATTGCCTGCAGATCAACCACAAGGTTCGGAGCACTGCTTTCCTCTGGTGTTGCGAGCATAATTGCAATTCAAGTCTTGTTAAATATAGCAGTTGTCACGGGCTCAATTCCACCAACAGGATTACCTCTGCCTTTCATCAGTGCAGGCTCAACAAGTTTGCTAGTTTTTATGAGTGCAATAGGAGTTGTATTAAATGTTGACCGACAATCAAGAAAGGCGAGAATTTAAAATTTTTTATTTAAAATGTATACAAATTGTAATCAAAGTGTATACATTTTTTTATTTTTGTGGTATAATGTTGTCTATAATGGAGTATAAAATGGATAATAAAATCAAGTCATACATTGACAAATTGGTTGATGAGGTAGATAAAGAAGGAAAAGAAAACTGGCTAGAGAGAGTCATTAGTTATGCATGCAAAATAATCCAAGTTGGAGAATATAATCACGAACTTTATCAAAATATACAAAGTGGTAAAGAAAAGTTTGATTTAAAGAGAGATTTAGAAACATTTGCTACTGAGAACAAAGGAATGTGTGGCACGTTTGTTGAAATTTTCTTGCTTGCTTGTTTTCAAGATAAGATTGTTAAAGATTATATGCCATACATAACTGAAATTTATTGTCAATATGGAGAAGAAAAAATACCGCATGCAATTGCAAAGATTGATGTTGTTGATGGTGGAAGATATATTGATTTCTCTTCAATAATACATTTGGCGAAAGATAAACCTTGTGCATTTGAAGGCAATATTAAAAACTATTTTTTCGTTGATTATAAAACAATTATTAAAGAATTTGAAGAAAGTGATAGAAAATTTAACGTTGTAAATAACAGCAAAGACGAAAATGTTTCACCATATTTTATTGAGATTAAACATTATGAAGATGCTCAACACAATACGTTAGATAAGGAAATGACATTTGAAGATTACTTAAACTCAATAGTAAAAGATAATAAAAATCTTCCGTTAGGCAGTATAATATTAAACGAGCAAATTAGTGAAAGAACTTTATAAAGAGCAATAAAATTGCTCTTTTTTTCTTGCGAAAATTTATAATACAATAACTCGTGTTAAGGGGTTCAATTCCGCCAACGGGATTGCCACTTCCGTTTATCTCCGCCGGCTCAACTTCACTCCTTGTTTTTATGAGTGCAATAGGGGTGGTGTTAAATGTTGATAGGCAGAGTAGGAGAAGCAAAATTTAATTTTTTTGTTTAAAGTGTATACATTTTGCATGCAATTTGTATACATTTTTTTGTTTGTATGATATACTGAAAATAATAAGAGGGAAATTGTGGGAACAAAAAAAATAAATTCATCTAGATTAAAAATACTTTATAAAGTTAATGAAGGTATTATAAACAAGATGATAGAACTGGATGAGATGGTTTTTAAAGAAGAAGATAGAGGAACTTTAGAAGGTTGTAAAAAATGGCTAAAATGTAATCCTGATATTTATACTGTACTTATGTATGATAATGAAGTCATAGGGTATATAAATTTCATGCCTATTACAAATGATGCATATAGTAAAATATATAACGGGCAACTTAAAGATTATGAATTACAACCAACAGACATTATAAAATTTTCAAATAAGAAACCATCAAATTGTTTGTTTACATCAATAGTAATCAATCCTGAGTATCAAGATACCAATGCAGTTGGAGAGCTTTGTAATGGTTTCTTAGAAAATTTAAAACACAGAAATTTTAAAATAAATAAAGTTATTTTTGATTGTGTAAGTGAATCTGGCGAAAATTTTGTTACAAGAAATTTTAAAGCAAAATATATTACAAATTCAAATCAAGGTAAGATTTATGAAGGTAGTATAAGTTAAATATCTAGTGCAACAACTCGTAGGAAAGGGCTTAATTTCCACCAACAGGACTTCCGCTTCCGTTTATCAGTGCTGCTTCAACTTCGCTATTAGTTTTTATGTCGGCAATAGGGGTTGTACTGAATGTTGATAGACAGAGTAGAAAAAGTAAAATTTAATATTTTTAATATAAATGTATACATTTTTATCACAATTTGTATACATTTTTTTATTTGTATGGTATAATGCTTGTAGAGGAGAAGAAAAGAATGCAAAAACATAGTCAAATTGTTAAAATTGGTAATTTTGATTTTAAATTAGATAAAGATAAATATGTTTATAAGTTTAATTTAGGTGAAAAGCGAATAGCTATTTACTTAAATATTGAAGAAGAAAGCAGTGTTTTTATAAAATACAAAAATGCATGTGAGAAGTTATTAAATAATTTTGAAGAAAAATATAAAGAAATTCTTAAAGAATGTGCCGATAAACTAACAGTTACGGCGAATGTGTGGAATGAAGAAGATGAACACATAATCACAAAAGAAGAATTCGTTCAAAGAATTTCTAAAAGTGATATTGAAATTTATTTTATTTATGATTCTTTAAATTTTGATATTTTGGATGATGATAATTTATTTTTAGGTCATACTATCACATATAGTAAGAATCTAGATACGAACGAAGTATCAGTTGATATTTAGTAAAAGAGCAATAGATTTGCTCTTTTTTCTTGCAAAATTTACAGTACAATAAGTGATGTTGACAGGCTCAATCCCGCCAACGGGATTGCCGTTGCCGTTTATCTCTGCCGGTTCGACTTCATTAGTTGTATTTATGAGTGCGATAGGGGTTGTTTTGAATGTTGACCGGCAATCAAGGAAGAATGCGATTCAGTAACGATTTAAAAGATTCAAAATGTATGCGAATTCGTATACATTTTTTTTGTTTGTGTGATATAATAAAGACATAGGAGAAGAAAATGAAAGATTTTATATTTATTATTGGACCAAGTGCTGTTGGAAAAACCACTCTTGCGAAAAAATTATATGAACATTATAATGGTGTTTATATTGAACAAAACATGGTGCCTGAATTTATAATTCCAGAAGGTGTTGGGGATGTTGGTGTTTATGAAGAAGATTTATGTTTTCAAAACACATTAATGCAAATGAAATGGTTTTATGAGAAGGGTTATAGAAACATTGTTTCATTAGATTTTGATGATTTAAGAGTAAGAAGTTTTCCTGAATTATTTAAGGGATATAATTATATAATTTTACGACTTATTTCTTCTGATTTTAATCAAATCAAAAGACAAATGGATGAAAGACATGAAAGGGGTGAAGGTTTATACATTCCAAACAATAAAGGAGCGTCGAATGATGTTATAAGGAAAAGACCCCTTATGCCAAATGAGGTTGTCATTGATGTGGCAGGTAAAAACAAAGTGGAAGTTTTTCAAGAAGCAATAAAACTTATTGATGAAACTCCAGTTCTATTGGATTATGATTACAAACCACTGGATAAAGAATATTTTCGTTCTTGGATACAATCATACGGATTAAATGAAGAATAATTATAGTGCAATAACTTGTGTTAAGGGGCTCAATTCCACCAACAGGGCTTCCACTTCCATTTATCTCTGCAGGCTCAACTTCGCTGTTAGTTTTTATGAGTGCTATAGGGGTTGTGTTGAATGTTGATAGGCAGAGTAGGAAGACCAAAATTTAATTTTTTTAGATAAAGTGTATACATTTTGCATGCAATTTGTATACACGTTTTTATTTATATGCTATAATAAAATCGTAGGAGAAAAGATATGGAAGAAAAAGATATACCAGATTTAAATATTTTTATGATGTGTGAAAAATACAATAAGTCTGCATCTAGAAAAATTCCAAAAGGTTATCATATTAGAAAACTAAGAAAAGAAGAGTTGGAAACTTGGTGTTTGTTCCCTTTTGATACTGTTGATGGAGATAAAACTGAATATGTTGAATTTATGAAGGAATATTATAACAATGTATATTCTAGTAAGAGTGAGATTTTTTACAACAGTTGTTTAGTTGTTTGTAATGATAACGATATTCCAATTGCTACATGCTTTGCTTGGAAAGCATACAATAAATTTTGGACAATCCATTGGTTCAAAACTTTAAAAACTGAAGAAGGAAAGGGTTTAGGAAGAGCAATATTAACTGAGGTTATGGACTCGATACCTGAGAACGAATTTCCTGTGTATTTGCACACTCAGCCAGGTAGTTTTAGAGCAATAAAAATTTATAGTGATTTTGGTTTTAAGATTTTAACAGATGAATTTATAGGGAACCGAAAAAATAATTATAAAGAGAGTATTAAATATTTAAAACATTTTATGAAGAAATATTATGATGATTTAGAATTTGCTAAATCAGATGAAAAATTTAGTAATACTGCAAAATTATATGACATAAACGAGTTTTAGAAATCAAAAACGATATTTAAATGCTCAAATTTATAATACAATAACTCGTGTTAACAGGCTCAATACCTCCAACAGGTTTGCCTTTACCTTTTATTAGTGCGGGTAGCACAAGTTTGCTTGTTTTTATGAGTGCAATTGGAGTTGTTCTTAATGTAGATAGACAGAGTAGGAAAATTAGATTTAAAAATTTTTATTAAAAATGTATACATATTGAATACAGAGTGTATACATTTTTTTGTTTGTGTGGTATAATGGAAACATAGGATATGCGTAATGAAAATAAAAGAATTGAAATTTTTAGGTTCTGGTTCAGGCAGTGATGTGTATATGCTTGATGATAATAAAGTTGTTGTTGTAGGGAAAAGGGGAGATTGCTTTTCAAATTATCAACAACTTATGAAAAAATCAAACGATATTGAAGGAAAAATCACAACAGTGAAATATCCTAGAATTCATAAAGTGGTTGTACCCTGTCAAGATTTCCCTTTTGGTGCAATGGTTGAAGATTATATTTCAGGTAAGGAATTAAGGGAAAAATGTTCACAATTAAAAACTAGTGAAAAAATGCAAATAGGAAAAGAAATTGGACTGTTTTTAAATCAATTGCATTCAACAAGCATCTGTGGAGATAAAAACGAAGAAATAGACATAAATTTAAAGAAGTTTGACAAAAGTGTTATGCTTCTTAATGATTATTTACCAAAAGAAAACTTAGATAAACTGCAAGCTGTAAAAAAAGAATATCATAAACTTATGAGTAGTAAAGATTTTTGTATTACTCATGGAGATTTGAATGCGGGGAATATTATGATATCTGACGATAACAAATTGTCAGGGATTATAGACTTTGGAAACATGGAATATTATATTCCTGAGGTTGAGTTTATACATATGTATTTCTTTGATAAAGTTATTTTTGAAGCTATGATTAATAATTATAACCAAGCTATTAGGGAGCAAGACATGATTCTTTTGGAATTGGTGACTAACATAAGACATTTTAAAAACATAGTAAATTTTGAAGAAAAAAGAAATTCTTGTTTGAAAAATATTAAAAGTCTTACAATTCAGTATACATGTCAAATAAACAAAGACAAAACTTTACAATAGAAAGTTCGGATTTTTAAGATTCGCATAGAAGAGCAAGTTATTTGCTCTTTTTTAATGCTAAAAATCATAGTACAATAACTGATGTTAACAGGCCTGGTAGCACCGACGGGTTTGCCGTTGCCGTTCATAAGTGCCGGTAGCACAAGTCTACTTGTCTTTATGTCGGCTATTGGCGTTGTTCTTAATGTTGACAGGCAATCAAGGAAGGGAGTGATTCAGTAGTGATTCATAAAAGAAACAAAAATGTATGCAGAAATGTGTACATTTTTTTATTTATATGTTTTAATAACATGGAAGAACGCAAAACAGGGTAAAAATGCCAGTTAGTGTGTTAGTATGCTTTGAAAAATGTTTTTGGTGTGTTATAATAAGTTGAATACATTCATTATTTGATAAAAGGAAAAGAGGGGGATAGTTAATATGGATGGTAATGTAAAACTAATTAAAGTTGAATCTAAAGATAAATCAATTTTGCAAAATTTATTTCAACTATATATGCATGATATAGCAGCATCTTTACCTATGGATGTCAATGAACATGGCTTATTTGAATACAATTATTTAGACTATTATTTTACTGAAGAAAAGAGATATGCTTATTTTATCTATATTAACAACAAAATTGGTGGGTTTGTTTTAATAGATGATGAGTTTATGGTTCTAGAAAATAAAAAAGATAACCCTTGTTACGATTTTTCTGAAATGTTTATTTTGAATGCTTATAAGAAAAAGGGTTATGGGGAAATTGTTGTAAAACAAATTTTCGATATGTATAGGGGTAATTGGGAAATCAGACCAGTTCCTAGAAGTGAAGGTGCAAAAAGGTTTTGGATAAAAGTTGTAAAAAATTATACTAATGATAATTTCATTGAAAGTTATCCAAAACCTAATAGGTTGGTAATAACGTTTCAAAATATCAAATAGAAAAAAAGAGCAGTTACTACTGCTCTTTTATAGTGCATAAACTCATGATAAGGGGTCTGGTACCGCCAACAGGCTTGCCACTTCCGTTTATCTCTGCTGGCTCAACAAGTTTGCTTGTTTTTATGAGTGCGATAGGGGTGGTGCTGAATGTTGATAGGCAGAGTAGGAGAAGTAAGATATAATAAAAACACTCACCAAATCTGGTGGGTGTTTTTTAAAATTCTAATGTTTGAATATATGACTTTTCGTCTTCTTGATTTTTTCTTCTTTGCTTTGCAAGTTGTTTATCTTTTCTGATGTTGTATTCATTTCTAGATTCAGCAACATTTATTGCTTTCTCTATTTTTTCAATTGTAGATTCGTCAATAAATTTATTTCTATTTTCATTTTCAAATTCTGAATCATCATCAATTCCAAAGATCGCTGATAATATCTTTCTACTATGATACATTTCATTTGCAAGTAAAATTGTTGATAATTGGTTAAATTCTTCTATGTTATCATATTTTTTAGGTTCGCCATTTTTTGATAGGGCAATATTTGCTTTATCACCTTTAATAACAATAGGTTCTGCAATTATTCCACCCAAAACTTCATAAGCAAAAAAATCAGATGGAGCGCCAATGCCAACATAAACATTTAAATCATCAGTAATGGGAAGAATTTGATTTTTTGTTATAATTTTTATTTTATCTCCATTATTGTTCAAAACTGCAAACCTGCAATCTCGACATTCATAAATAAGTAACAAATCTTTAATTTTATACTTTGACATTTTATTGCTCCTTTGATGGTATAATGATAACATAAAAACAAATAAAAATCAATATCAAATAAAGCAGAAATTTATAATACAATAACTCGTGTTAAGGGGCCTGGTACCACCAACAGGATTGCCAGCGTCAAAACTCTCGCTTTTGCTGATTTGCTTTTCGCAAATACTAGCCTATTTGCTCGGTTTTTCCTTTCCCCATAAAGTTTTTAATGAAAAACTTTTCGGGGGCCCCAGAATGGTGAAGGTTCAACAAGTTTACTTGTTTTCATGAGTGCGATAGGGTTGTTTTAAATGTCGATAGGCAATCCCACAGGGCGAGCTTCGCACACTAGGCTGTGTTCTTGTCTAAAAATTCAGAGCAGTCATTTACGCTTTAGTAAACTCCTGCTCAGAATTTTTGCCGAGCCTTGCCTAGCATACAAATCGCACCCTGTGGCGTAGAAAGAGTAAAATTTAATTTTTTTGATAAAATGTATACAAAGTGTATGCATTTTTTTTGTTAAAAAATACGTTATTTGACAAAAATATTAGTTGATGTTAAAATAATAAGAGAAAATAAATTAAATTATTAAAAGGTGAGGCGGTGGTAGTATGAGAAAAACATGGTATGGCCGAGAATGGATTAATCAGGATGTTTTGAAAAAGTTTTCTAATAACATGGGATTGTTGTTGGAATATCAATTAGCGTTTGAAAATTTTTGTTTAATTAAGGGCGTTGAAGATAATGGTGTTAAACAAACTATGCAGAGCTTATCAAATATTCGTAATAGTTCTAAAAATCTTCATAATGAAGAAGACGAGATTGCAATTTACGAAAAAACAAATGAATTAATAAAACAATGTAGTCTAGTTGTAGATAATATTGGTCGTGACAAATTTTTATTTTATGAAGATGGTACAATAGAATATAAAGTTGGGGATTAATAATTATGAATGACGAGAAAAACAATAAGAATAAAAAGAAGGAAAGTTGGGGATGGTAGAGCTATAATGTGGATGATGAAAATCAAGAAGATCCCCAATTAATTTATACAAGAGTTGAAACAACAAACAGAGTAAATCAATATGTGGATAATGGTGATGGTGGACATGGCCATTTTAGTTGGGATGAAAAGAAAGATTTTGACAACGCAGAATCTCCTAATTTTACAAGACCTGAAAGTAATTATAATTCTAATCCTACTTCAGAAGAAATAAATAAGGGTTCAGGTTGTTATTTAACATCTGCATGTATTGCGCATTATCAAGAAAATTTTAATGATAATTGTTATGAATTAACTGCACTAAGATGGTTTAGGAATCAATTTGTATCTGATGAAGAAGTAAAACATTATTATGAAGTAGCACCAACAATAGTCGAAAAAATCGAAAAAGAAAAATATGGTCAATTAATGTTTGAAAAAATATATACGGGTATTATAGTTCCTTGTGTTAAAGATATAGAAAATAAGGAATACAAGTCCGCATATGATAGATATAAAAAGACAATTTTAGCATTTGAAAGAAAATATTGTAATAAAAAGAAAAACGAAACTGATAATAATGAAATCGTTAATGAATAGAATAAAAAAGAGCAAATTTATTGCTCTTTTTTATTCTAATTTTATAGTGCAATAACTCGTGTTAAGGGTAGTATTCCTCCAACAGGACTTCCGCTTCCGTTCATTAGTGCAGGGTCAACAAGTTTGCTAGTCTTTATGAGTGCTATTGGGGTGGTGCTGAATGTAGATAGACAGAGTAAGAAAAGTGTGATTCAGTAGTGATTCACGAAAGATTCACAATTTAACTTAATATCAATTTTAGTTACTGAAAACGAAAACTCAGTTAAAATATGATTGTGGTTTATATGGCAGCAGATTGGGAATAATTTTGGAGATAAAAAAGAAAAACAAGGTTCGTCTTAGTATCTAAATGTTACAAGACGGTTCTTGTTTTTTTGTTTTAGCCCAAAAGAAACCTAATATGCGGTGAATAATGTCGCCGGTTCGGTAGAGAGGCGAAATTTACTATACATTTTTTTATTTGTATGGTATAATGCAATTAGAGGTTTTATTGTGAGGTTTTTATGGTACATAAAATGAAATTAAGAAAGATCTATTATGATATGATAAAAAATGGTGATAAGATATATGAAGGCAGGCTTAATGATGAAAAAAGACAGCTCATTGATGTTGGAGATATAATAACTTTTCAAAAAGAACCGGAACTTACAGAAGATTTTAATTGTATTGTTAAGGATTTAGTATACTTTGACTCTTTTGATGAAATGGTAAAAACTTTACCTCTTGAAAAAATTGGATTTAAAACAGAAACAGTGCAAGAAGTTGTTGAAATTTATCACCAATTTTATAGTGTAGAAGATGAGAATAGATACGGTGTTGTAGCTATAAAAGTAGAGGTTTTGAAATAAAAAGGGAATTTTGAGGATGAATAATAAAAAACAATTTAAAGTAGTGTCCATAAAAGAACTATTAAATAATGGTGTCGTCGAGGAATCTTTAAGAAAAGTTTGTGAAGAATTATATAATATAACAGATTTTTTGTGTGAAGATTATCCAAAATATAATTCGTGGTTTTATAAAAAACATTTGCCCGCAGTGTTTGTTCCAAATTCTGGTAGGGATATAATTTTTGCATATGATGAAGATAAAAATATATGTGGAATTTCTTTCATAAAAGAAGATGATGTAGAAAAGAAAATTTGCACCTTATTTGTTGATCAAAAATTTAGAGGAATGGGTGTTGGAACTATGCTAGTAGAGAAATCTATGGAAAAGTTGGGAACAACAAAACCGATGATTACTCTTGCCGAATATAAGTTGCCTATGTTTGAAAGTATAATAAAAAAGTATGGTTGGGAAAAGACGGAAGAAGTTATAGGTCTCTATAATAACAAGTATAAAGAATTAGTTTATAATGGATATCTTTCTAAATAATGAGGAAATAAAATGAAAGTAAATAAAGAAAATAAAAATCAAGATGATTTAATACTAATTTCAATAATGTCTTATTACGCAAAACAAATTTTTAATGGAACAAAGTTATATGAATTTAGGAAATCTCCAATAAAAGAATCAAGCCTTAATAAGCAAATATTTGTTTATTCTGCTAAAGACGATAAAGCAGTTATTGGATCATTTAAAGTTAAACAAATTCACAAAGGTAATGTGAATGAAATTATGAATATAACCGGCTATGATAAACGTGAAGATGGAATTGAGATTTTAAATTATTTTGGGAATAAACAAAATTGTTATGCTCTTGAACTATATGATGTGCAAAAATTTCCAAAACCACTTACTCTTCAACGAATAAAACAACTTAACCCAAAGATTCAAATGCCACAATATTATTCTTATATAAAACCAAATTCTCAAATTTATAGTGAGCTATTAAGTTTAAATAATCAATTAGCACAAGAAATAGATTTGTAATATTTTGTTTAACATTGATTAAAATTAAGTACGACATAAAGAACTTGAATATCTTAAGAAAAAAATAAAAAAGATATATGAGGTAATGTAGAATGATAAATTTAGAGAAATTTTATGATGTATTACTTTTTGCGATAAAAGCACATCAGGGACAAAAAATGAAATTCCCGAGTGATGTTGATTATTCAACTCATATTGTTGGTGTTACTTTAACAGCAGTTAATTTTACAAAAAATGAAGATGTTGACATGGATTTACTTGTTTCTGTTGCATTGTTTGCATGATACGATAGAAGATACAAATATTACTTATCAAGAACTAGAAAACAATTTTGGAAAAAATGTCGCTGATGGAGTATTGGCTTTAACAAAAAATGAAATAATAGAAAAAGAACATCAAATGGGAGACAGTTTAAATCGTATTTTAAAGTTAAATAAAAAAGAAATTGCCATTGTAAAACTCGCAGATAGATGTTTTAACACGCGATGTAAAGTTGAATCTTGGTCTAATGAAAAACAAAAAGCATATATTTTAGAAGCTGAACAAATATGTAAAAAAATAGGTTTTTATTGCGAGCCTTTAAAAAATAAAATATTAGAAAACATCTCAAAAATAAAATAGTTAATAGACGTATTTTAAAGTGCAATAACTTGTGTTAAGGGGCATGGTACCACCAACAGGTCGTCAAAACTCTCGCTTATTTTGCTCGTGCTCTGTAAGTTCGCACAATCGCCTTAATGCTCAGTTTGGGTGAATCCCTCAGTTCGTAAATGTCTCGCCTTTGGGTTAAACCAAAGCTCGATTTACTCACTGACTGCGTTGCTCGGCTACTGTGTCCACTGGACACGTCTCGCATACTCGTCCTCTCCCCATAAAGTTTTTACAAAAACTTTTCGGGGACCCCAAAACAGGGTGCCGGCTCAACTTCATTACTTATTTTTATGAGCGCTATAGGGGTGGTGCTGAATGTTGATAGACAGTCTCGAAAAACTAAAATTTAAAAGCTTTTAATAAAAATGTATGCAAATTGAAATCAAAGTGTATACATTTTTTTCTTTGTGTGCTATAATGCAGTTAGATAGGAGAAAATATGAAAAAAATTGATATTAGAAAAATTTATATTTGTGAACTAAGACAATTAAAAGATATTGATTTAATTGGTTTTAAGGAAGAGGTTGTTACATATACTGGAGGAAAAATCTTGATGCCTGTTTATGATAAAATTCCTCAATATATTTTTAGGTTTGAGAAAGGTAAGCGTTTGGGATTATTTATGCAAACAATAAGTGGATATAAACATATTTTAACAGAAGTTAAATATAATTTACCTGAGCCAAGCAAGGAATATATTGGCAAACAAGTTATTAATCCTTATAAAATTGTAAAATTTACAGAACAAAAACCTGAATTGGCTTCAATATTGTTTAATGAATATCAATCTTATAAAATAGGAGTTGATACAATAAATGAAATTGAAAATAAAATCAATCATAAAACCAGCGATAACAAACGAAACAAAGAGGAGATTGAAGAAAAAGATTTACTAGAATGTTAGTGTAATAACTCGTGTTAAGGGGCATGGTACCACCTACTGGACTTCCACTTCCGTTTATTTCTGCTGGTAGCACAAGTTTGCTAGTATTTATGTCTGCAATAGGGGTTGTGCTGAATGTTGACCAGCAGAGTAGGAGAAGCAAAATTTAATTTTTATTAGATAAAGTGTATACAATTTGATTATAATTTGTATACATTTTTTAATTTGTGTGTTATAATATAAAACATAGGAGAAAAAAATGGGATTTGTTGATATTTTAAAAAAGAAGAAAAAAGAGTGGGTTAAGAAAAAAGAAACAGATGTTATATGGTGGTTGAATAACAAAGATAGACTTGGAGAGCATGTCTTTAGTTTTGATAAGAAAAAAGAGTTTAATTTATTTAAAGATTATCCTTATCAATTAACGGCTGAACAAAAAGAAATTTTTGATAATGAAAATCCTTATTGGAAAAATTTTTTCAAGGACAGAAAATAAATTAAGAGCAATAAAAACTTGCTCTTTTTTGTTGCATAAAATTATAGTGCAATAACTTGTGTTAACTGGTTCAATTCCATCAACAGGTCGTCAAAACTCTCGCTTTGTATAATGGTGTAAATTAAAAAATTTACACCATTTTTTATTGTTCGTTTTTTCTCTCCTCAATATAATCGGTTCTACAATTTTACTGTTTTTATTAGTGTGATAGGTGCTTAATGTTGCAATGTGGCGAAATAAAATTTGAATTTATATGAAACTATATAATGTGCTAATATATTGTATACATTTCTTATTTTTTATGGTATAATGTCGAATTAGGGAGATTACTTTGTCTATGGTCTTTTGGATAGTTCAAATATTGGGAATTCTTACTGTTTTGCTTACAATTTTTTCGTTTTTCCAAAAAGAGAAGTGGAAAATGATGCTGTTTTTGTCTGCTACGAACATTATTATGGTGGCGACGTATTTTTTATGTGGAGAGTTGTTGGGTGGAATATTAGTTGTTGGTGCGTTGGCTAGAACACTAACATATTTCTTTTACAGCAAACGAAACAAACGTCCAGAACCTATTGTGATGATATTGTTTGAGGTTTATTGTATGGTGATCTCAATATTATTATGGGGATCTCCAGTAGATTTGTTGATGATAATGAATATTCTTGTTGTTACCTATACAACATGGCAAAATGATGTTCAAATTTTGAGAATTGGTTATGTCTTCAGTAGTATAATGCTGATAACTTATGATGTTATGATAGGAGCTTACACAACCGCTATAAGTGAAGTTTTAATGTTGATTAGCGTTGTTATGTCTTTGGTTAAGTATTCAAAAGTTACAAAATCTTATAATATTATAGCTCAAAGATTTTTTAAGGCAAATGAGGGCTTATGGGGAAGTTTTGTAGAGGAAAAAGAATATTATGATTTTGTAGCATCAAACATAGACAAATCGTCTTATTTTAATTTTGGAATTATTAAAAATCATAAAAATTTAAAACAATGTATTGAAGATATAAAGCAAGATTGTTCTAAGGCCAAAGTTAAGCACGTGGCGTATTTACCTTTTGATAATAAAACTTATGATTCTAATACAAGCGATGCTTATATGTTAAATATGTTCTTTCCTGTTGAGTTCCATGATGTATGGATGAAATTAATTAATGGTTTTAACTTAAATAATACTAAATGTAAAATCAAAGATGTCGAGTATAAAAAAATTGACAAAACTAGTTTAAAAGATCTCTCAGATGTTTATTTAAAAGGATATTTAGACAAAGAAGATGTTAATAAGTTAACTAAAGAAGAAGATAAAAAATCAAAAAATTTCTTAAATTTAGATTTTGAAGAAGGTAATGGTTATAATGTTTCCGCATATATAGCTTATTATAAAGGAAATCCTATATCTATGCTGTGTATGTTAAGTAACAATATAGAATGTTTTATAACCAAGGTCGCTACGATTCCTATTTTTAGACGTAAACACGTGGCATCTTCATTAATTCAGTTTGCAATAGACAAGCAGCGAAAAAAAGGTGTTCAAGACTTTATGTTGTGTACTGATAAAAATTCATCAAACGAACAATTTTATAAATTCAATGGTTTTGTTGAATTTTGTCAGGCCTTTGCTTTAGATGTAACAGACATGACTAAATATAATAATTTCTTAGAAAATAAATCTTTATGATAATAACTTTTATGATAAAATAAAAAATATAAAGCGTTGTTAAATTTACAATAAATTTATATTGAATTAAAGTGTGAGTATGGAAAATAATATAATCATTAGACCTATAACGGTAGAAGATGCTGAAAGTTATGTTAAACTTGTTAATTATGTTTGGAGAATTACCTACAAACATATTTTTCCCGAAGAGGTATTTCTAGATAGGGAAAGCAATCTTGATGAAAAAATAGAAAAATTTAAAAAGAAAGCGTACAACGATAATTCACAAATTATGTATGTTGCTGAAGATAATGGCAAAATAGTTGGTGTGATTTGGGGAAAAACAATTTCCGACTATACTTATTTTGCAGAAAGAGGATACGCTGAACTGCTTGCTATTTATATTTTACCTGAGTATCAAGGCTACGGTATCGGGTCTAAGTTTAAAAATTTATATTTGGATTTTGCAAGAAAGAATAGTGCTGATAAATTTGTAATAGGTGTATTAAAAGAAAATCTCAAAGCTCGTAAAGTATATGAAAGCTGGGGTGCAAAATTAGATTCTCATACCGAGCCTTTTGTAAAACTTGGCGTGGGGTATGATGAGGTTTTTTATACATACGATTTAAAGTAGGCTAATACATAGGAGAAATTTATGAAAATTTTTTATGTTCATCATGGGTTAAGAAACACTAGCAATCCACCTAGCCAACGTGATGATATCAAGCCTCTAGGTGTCAAAGATGCTAAAATTGTGGCAGAATTAATGAAGATGATAGGTAAAAAACATAACATTAAAGCTATTTATACATCACCATATTTGAGATGTGCAAAAACAGCAAAAATCATAAATAAATGCATTAAAGTACCTATTTATGAAGAGCCTAGATTGAATGAATTTAAAAATGTTTTTGAAGCGATTGAAGGTGGAAAAGTTGTTTCCAAAACTGAAACTTGGCTTGAGTGTCAAACAAGAATTAGGGCGGCAATTAAAGATATTGTAGAAAAGCATGATGATAAAGACATGGTTGTTTGCGTAACAAGTGGAGTCAATATAACGGCATTTATTAGTTTGGCGTATAAAATTAAGCCAAGTGAAAGTTTACCGTTTCCATGGGTGCCAAGCTGCTCGCCGATTTGTTTTGAAATAGATAAGTCTTGTTTTTAAAAGATCCTAAAAAAACCGATTTGATCGGTTTTTTTTATTTTTAAACATTTATATGTTCAATATATTGTTACTGCTCATATAATGTAGTAGAGGTAAATATGAGTGAATATATAATTAAGGGCGGCGCGAGGCTGGAAGGCGAAATAAGGGTAGATACCAGCAAGAACGCCTGTTTGCCTATTATTGCGGCTTGTCTGCTTACAAATGATGAGATTTGTTTAAAGAATCTCCCAAACATCACAGATATAAATAAAATGCTAAGGATTTTTGAATCGTTAGGAGGTAAGGTTTACAAAGAGGATAATAAAACCATGCTTAACAGCTCTAGTGTAAACAGTACAGATTTGTCTTCACTTTTAGTTAAGGAAATAAGATCATCAGTGTTTATGCTTGGCCCTCTTTTGGCAAAAACGAAAAAGGCTAAGCTTGTTTATCCTGGTGGTTGCAATATCGGGAAAAGACCTATAGATTTGCATATAAATGGATTGAAAAAATTAGGTGTAAAAATTATTGAAGATGGAGATGTTGTTTATTGTGATGCTACTAACTTAAAAGGTGGAGTTGTGCATTTAGATTATCCAAGCGTTGGTGCAACAGAAAATTTAATGATGGTAGGCGTGTTAAACAAGGGGCAAAGTATTGTAATTTCGAATGCTGCTAAAGAGCCTGAAATTGTGGATCTTGCGAATTTTATAAATAAAATGGGTGGCAAGATTTATGGCGCTGGTACAAGCGTAATTACGGTCGAGGGGGTGGAAAAATTACATAAAGCCACTTATACGCCCATTTGTGATCGAATTGTCGCAGGCACATATTTGATTGCAGCTGCCATGACTAAAGGAAAAATCTTATTAAAAAATTGTAATAGCGAATTTGTTTTCTCTTTAATTTTAAAATTACGTAATTCTGGTTGCAAGATTGATATTAAAAATGATATTATATGTATAGAAAACTGTAAGCGTATGCTGGCGTGTCCCATTATAAACACTCAGCCTTATCCTGGTTTTCCAACTGATTTACAAGCACCTATGCTCAGTTTACAAACAATCTCTGATGGTGTAAGTGTTATTACTGAAAACTTATTTGATGCAAGATATAAACATGTACCAGAACTTGTAAAAATGGGAGCTAAGGTTATAACTAGAGAACGCAATGCAATTATTAGGGGAGTGGAAAATCTTGTTGGTACCCAGGTTGCAGCCGAGGATTTAAGAGGCGGAGCTGCGCTGGTTCTTGCAGGACTTGTTGCTGATGGCACAACGATTGTTAAAAACACACATTATATAGAGCGGGGATATGAGGATTTTGATAAAAAACTTTCCTTGCTTGGAGCACGAATAGAGAGAAAATAAAATGAAAAAAGGTAAGATTGTTACAATATCTGTATTGATAAGTGTTGTTGTACTACTAATTGTACTTAGTTGTACTCTTTTTAATTTGGGTAGTGTAGACATTGAATATCTAGTTCAAGCTGAAAATTCACTTGTGTTATCTAAAGAGAAAATTTACAAAGCAGGTGAGTTTAAGCTGGGTAGCAATCTTCTTTTTACTAAATTTGATGAAAATGTAAATAAAATAGAAAAAGAGTGTCCAAATATTAAAGTTGTAAAAGTTGTAAAGAAATTTCCAAACAAACTAGCAGTTTATGTTGTTGAAAGAGAAGAACAATTCCGTATTGTAGGTCCGGACGATTATAATTATATCTTTGATGAGGATATGAAGTTAATTAGAAAGGCAGGAACGGAATCTGAATGTGGAGACTTGTGTAAAGTTACAGGTTACACTCTTCCAGAAAAACTTACGGAAGGGGACTTTTTAAACGATTCAGTTTTTAAAGCGAAAATGAGCGCAATTATCGATGGTATCTATACTGCAGACCGCACGCCGACTAGTATTATGTCAAACATAATATTAAGTAAAAATGCATTAAACAACGATGAGTTTTTATTTAAGTTTAAAAGTGGCGCACAAATGAAAATTGCTGGTCTAAACAACTTAGAAGAAAGAGTGTATAGAGGTATTAGTAAAGGTTATCATATACTTAGTCAAGAACTTAGCTTTGAACAGTTATCCATTCTTAAGTTGCGAGTTTATGACGATTCTATGATGACTGTAGTTTATGATTTTATTGAAGAATGGCAAGATTAGGGGGCTTTCCTCCTAATTTTTTTATATTATTTCTTAATTTGTGTTTGACTTGGGTGTAATAAATATAATATAATTTATTAAAATAAAGTAAAAGAAGGCATAGTCATGGGAAAAAGAGATGTTGCAATTCTTGATATCGGGTCGTATGCGTTAACAGTTCTTTTAGGTGAAAGAGGTATTAATAATACTTTCAAAATTAAAGGCAAAAGTTCTGTTGAATACGCCGGCTTTTCTAATGGTGAATTTTTAGAACCAGACCAAATGCAAAAGGTTTTAGCCCTTGCCATCAACAATGTGCAAATCGAGTCTAACACAAATATTAGCGAACTTTATGTTGGCGTGCCTGGTGAATTTGTAAATGTTGCTGTTAGGGAAGTTTGCATAAACTTTAATAAAAAGAAAAAAATTAACGATGCTGACTTAGAAAAATTCTTTTTCGTTGGTAATATTTACAAAAAACACCCAACCCATACTGTTATTAATCAGTCTCCAGTTTATTTCGTACTTGATGACGGCAGAAGAATCATTGAGCCACGCGGAATGCATTCAACTAAACTTCAAGGGCTTGTGTCTTACTGTTTAGCGGAAAATAATTTCTTAGATTTCATAAATAACGTATTAGCTGATGTTGGAATTAGAAATCTAGGGTTTATATCACAAAACTTAGCTGAGGTGTTACATTTGTTTCCACCAGAGATCAGGGATAGATATGTATTCCTTGTCGACTGTGGATATATAACCACAAATGTTATGCTGGGTCGTGGAGACGCGTTGTTGTTTTTAAATAGTTTTTCTCTCGGTGGTGGTTATATAACTGGTGATTTAAATCAGTGCTTAAAAATGAATTTCGCACAAGCTGAAATTTTAAAACGTAAAATTGACCTTGGTTGGGATACTGATGAAACTGATACTTACGATATTCCAGGAAGGGATTATATCACACCATATTCTGCAAAGGCAGCAAATGAAATTGTTAGCGATAGAATTGATATGATTTGTGATTATATCTTAAAATGTATGGATAGATGTGAATTTGATTTTCCAGATTACATTCCTTTGTACTTGACTGGCGGCGGAATCAATATGATTAAGGGAATTAGAGATTATATGTCGAGAAAAATAGGTCGCAAAGTCGAGCTGGTTGCTCCTGACCTTCCAAATCTTTCTAGACCTGATTATTCATCAGAGATAGGTTTACTCGATTTAGCTATTGATATAGCAGAAAATGATTGTTTTTTATTAGTGAGATAGGAGGAAAAATATATGATGGATTTTAGTAATATCACTCCAGTTTGTCAAATTTTAGTTGTTGGTGTTGGTGGTGGTGGAAACAATGCTGTAAATCGTATGATAGCTGCAAACATTAAAAGTGCAAAGTTTTTGGCTGTCAATACTGATAAGCAGGCTTTAATGATGAGCAATGCAACATCTCAAATTCAAATAGGAGAGAAACTTACTCGTGGTCTTGGTGCGGGTGCTGACCCTGAAATAGGTCGCAAAGCTGCAGAAGAAAGTCGCGGTGAAATTGCTGAAAAATTAAAAGGAACTGACCTTGTGTTCATTACTGCAGGTATGGGTGGTGGTACTGGTACTGGTGCTGCTCCGGTAATTGCAAGCATTGCAAAAGAAATGGGTATTTTAACTATTGCAGTTGTAACAAAACCATTCGAATTTGAAGGCAGAACTCGTATGCAAAATGCTGAGATGGGTATTAGAAATCTTAGCAAATGTGTAGATACTTTAGTTGTTATACCTAATGATAGACTTCTTCAAGTTGTCCCAAAGGGAACTCCTATCGTTGATGCTTTTAAATATGCAGATGATGTCCTTCGTCAAGGTATTCAAGGAATTGCTGATTTAATTGCAACTCCATCACTTATTAATCTTGATTTTGCTGATGTAAGAACAGTAATGAAGAATCGTGGTCTTGCTCACATGGGTATCGGTGAAGGCAAAGGTGAAAAACGTAATGTTGATGCAGTTAGAAAAGCTGTTGCAAGTCCATTACTTGAAACAACTATTGAGGGTGCACAAGCTGTTATTATAAATGTTACTGGTGGATTTGATTTAACACTTGATGAGGTTAATGAATCAGTTAAACTTGTAAAAGATGTTGTTGATCCATCTGCAAACACTATATTCGGTGCTACAATCGATGAAAATTATAATGATAGAATTGTTATAACCGTAATTGCAACAGGTTTCCAAAATAGTACTTTTGAAGCCATGCTTGATAAAGAGAACAAAGATATCCCAAAGCCTTCTGTTGCGCTTGGTGGATTTGATAAGTCTAGATATGAAGATTTCTTACTTGGAAAATCAATCAATGAGAAACAAGAAAAACCTTCTGGAATAAAACTTTTTGGTGAAAGTTTGTTTAGCGTAGAGCCGGTTAAAGAGGTTGAAGAAACCAAAGAGGAAAAACAAGAAGAAATTTCAGCTCCAAGGCAAACCCAAACAAATGATTTAGGGTTGTCATCTTCAAGAGTTGAGATTTCAGATAGCGACATTCCGCCATTCCTACGTAGACAATTAAAGAAATAATATATTAAATGCCTTATCAGAAATGGTAAGGTGTTTTTTTTGAAAAAACTTGACAGATACCCCCCCCGTGATAGAATAAAACAGGAGGGGTGTTATGAAAATAATTATAGATGCTGATTTAGAATATACAATAGATCTAAAAAAATCAAATGAAGGACGAATGTGTGCTTGTTTAAGGAGTCTAGATGAAAAGGTAAAAGTACAGGGCTTTACATTGAAAGAAATCTTTGAAATGTTCAATATCTATATTGAAAAAGAAGATGCTAAAAAAATTGAAGAGGCTTTAACATCAAACCATAATAAATCAGGAGATATTGTCATTAGAGATCAAAATCTTCACGAAAACTACTTAAGAACGAATATTGGTTCTGTTTCATCACCACGAAAATTGGTTAGACTTGCAGAAGATTATTTGAATCATTATGAAAATATATAATAGTAAAAAGTTGGAACTGAAGGGTTTCAATTTTTTTATGATTTTTTTACGGATAAAAACAAGATATCTAAAATTATTACAAATTTCTTTTTACAAAAAAGAAAAAGATTAGCGTAAACTTTAATACATGGATATTTATATTGAATATGTATTTTTGGATAACTTAGTAATAGATTTTCTGTTACTTTTTTATACGAATAAAATTTTAGCAATAAGGGGCTCAAATAAATGGGTTTTATTTGTAGGAGCGGTGTTTGGTGCAACTTGTTCAGTTGTTTTACCACTGCTTCCTGTAATTCCGTTTATAAGTTTATTTTTTAAATTTATTCTATCTTGTCTAATGGTTTTTTTCTTAGGTAAATGCTCTTCATTAAAGGTATTTACAAATAGGCTGTTAATGTTTTATCTTTTAACATTTGTGTTAGGTGGAATAAGTTATGCATTGTTAGATTTAATAGGAGCCTCTTTAATTAATGGTATTTTAGCATATAATGCGGCTCTTCCTTTGGGTGTTATTCTTATTTGTATTTTTATCTATATTAAAATAATTGAATATCTTGCACGCGTAATTTATAAGAGAAGAAATACGCTACCTTTTTTGCGCAATATTATACTCATAATATCAAATAAGCAATTAAAATTAACAGCTCTTTTGGATAGTGGTAACGGACTTATAGAGAGAAAAACGGGACTCCCTGTTGTGATAATATCTCTTACTTCACTTATGCGGGTTTATAAAATAGAAGAAATACAAAAAGCGATTGAAACAGGTAAAAGTGAAAAAATAAGAAATATTAGGTTTATTAATTATTCAACGGTTGCTACAGATAGTAAAAAAATGCTGATATTTGATGCAGATGAGATGATCTATAATGAAAACGGAAAAGAAATTAGGACAAAAAACTTTGTTTTAGGGTTGTGTACACATGAATTTAAGTCAAAGGATAACTATGAAGTATTATTAAATCCAGCAATGCTATAAAGGAGTTAGAAGTGTTCAAGTTACTAAAAAAATTTTTTGAAAAATTGAAAATTGTAAGTATTGACGAAGTTCATTATATTTGTCAAGGCAGTGAAAAACTAAAAGCAAATCCAACACAAGAAGAAGAGATTGAACTAGCAAAGAAAATAGCTAAAGGTGAAGAAACCGCAAAACAGGAACTTATTGAGAGAAATTTAAGGTTGGTTGTTTATACGGCACAAAAGTTTGAAAACACGGGTGTTTCAACAGAAGATTTAATCAGTATAGGAACTATAGGGCTTATTAAAGCTGTAAATTCGTTTAATGTGGATAAAAATATTAAAATGGCAACTTATGCGTCAAGATGCATCGAAAATGAGATATTAATGCATTTAAGAAAAACGCAAAAGATGAAAAGAGAGGTCTCTTTTGATGAGCCTCTATCTTCTGATTCAGAAGGAAATGAACTTTGTGTAAGTGATGTTTTGGGAACAAGCGCTGATGAAATTAGCAAAGATATTGAAAGTTCAATAGAAAAGAATGTTTTACATATTGCACTTGCATCATTGCCAGAACGTGAACAAGAAATAATGAATATGAGGTATGGTTTTGGCGGTGATGAGGAAATGACGCAAAAAGAAGTAGCTGACAAGCTTTCTATTTCACAATCTTATATTTCTAGACTTGAAAAGAAAATTATAAGCCGACTTAAAAAAGAAATAATGAAACTGGCTTAAACACTTTGTTTTATGGCTTTTAGCGCATTTTTCTCGAGCCGTGAAACTTGAGCTTGCGATATGCCTATTTCGTTTGAAATTTCCATTTGTGTTTTTCCTATAAAATATCTCATAACTAAAATTTCTTTTTCGCGTTTATCCAAGTGATTAATAGCGTCGTATAAAACAGATTTTTCAATCCAACTGTCTTCGAGTGAACTGTCTTTTAGCTGGTCGATAACTTCAATAGAATCGTCGTTATCACGAAAGATTGTTTCATATATCGAAACGGGCTCGGTAATAGCGTCCATAGCGCAAGCAACATCTTTTAATGGAACATTTATAGCGTCTGCAATTTGTTCAAGTTTAGGGTCATAATTGCTTTCCGCCGCAAGGATCTCCTTTGCTTGAAGTGCGCGGTAGGCAATGTCTCTTAAACTGCGTGTTATTTTTAATGATGTATTATCGCGTAAAAATCTTTTTATTTCGCCTATAATCATAGGTACGGCGTATGTTGAAAATCGTACGCCTATATGTATGTCAAAATTTTCAATTGATTTTATTAGTCCTATAATGCCGACTTGAAAAACGTCATCACAATTATATTCTTTGATGTCAAATCGTTGTACAATGGAAAGAACAAGTCTTAAATTGTACATTATAAGGAGTTCTTTTGCATCGTTATCGCCATTTTTATACCTTGTAAGAGTGTCTTGTATTTCTTTTGCACTAACCTTTGGAAGAGTTGATGTGTCCAGTCCGCAAACAATTACTTTATTAGCCATGGGTAACCTCCTAATTAGAGTTATTGTCACCATTGCTGAATATTTTTATTCATTGTATGCTAAAAATAAATTGCCTTGAATACACTTTAATATGGAAATAACATTTAATGAGTTAAAAGAAAAAGAAGTTATTAATGTAACTGATGGAAAAAGAATGGGGCGCGTTCAAGATGTTATATTTGATAAGGACGAGGGGAAGGTGCTAGGAGTAATTATTCCTGGCGAGCGAAAATTGTTTAAAAAACACGATGATATTTTTATTCCTATAGACGAATTAAAAAGAATAGGCGAAGATGTGATTTTGGTAAAAATTTACTTAAATAATGATCTTTTTTCAAATAATAGAGAAAATAAGAAAATATATACAAAAATTAGAACAGAAGTTGAAAAAGAGAAGTAAAGGTGTTGCAAGTAAAATAAGGTTATGCTATACTATATATAGAGGTAAAAAACTAATGAAGTGTATATATTGTGGTTGCGAAGAAAGCAAGGTTGTAGATTCTAGAGCGTCAGAAGATTCAAATTCTATTCGTAGAAGAAGAGAATGTTTGGAATGTGGCAGAAGATTTACCACATACGAAACGGTTGAAACAACACCTATACTTGTTGTAAAAAAGAATGGTGAAAGACAACCATTTAATTCTGCTAAGATTAAAAGCGGAATAATAAAAGCGTGTGAAAAAAGACCTGTTTCAATGCATGAAATCGACAAACTTGTTGGAGATATTGAAAAGAAAATATATAACAGTTTAGATGATGAGATTTCTACCATAAAAATAGGTGAATATGTAATGGAAGGTTTAAAGACCCTAGACGAAGTAAGTTATGTGAGATTTGCATCGGTTTATAAGCAATTTAAAGACATATCAACCTTCTTTGAATTTATAAACGATTTTGAAGAAATACTCAAAAATAAAAGTAAGAAATAGACCGCGAAAGGTCTATTTTTTTATTTGTCAAAATACACTATACTATGAGAATTTGTGATTTAGAAAAGGACAGTGTGGTTTTTGTACAAAGCATTGATATCCTAGACGAAAAAATACTTAGAAGATTAGCGGAAATAGGCGTCAAAGCAGGGCGAAAGATTAGATTTATTAAAAAATCAAAACTATCCAAGTGTGTACTCATAGAAAGTATGGGCTCCGTTTTTATTTTAGACAAAAACATTTCAGAGGGGATAGTTTGTCATGAGTAAGATTTTAATTGTAGGCAACCCAAATTCTGGAAAAACAACCCTGTTTAATAATTTAACTGGTAGTAACAATCATGTGGGAAATTGGCATGGAGTTACAACCGATGTGGCTGAAAAAGCAAGTCGAAAACTTAAACAAAAAATAGTTGTTGACCTGCCAGGAATATATTCCATGCAAGGATACTCTCAGGAGGAAAAATGTGCTTGTGAATATTTAAAAAGTCATAAGCAAGACACAGTAATCAACCTTCTTGATGCGTCCAGTCTAGAGAGAGGACTAACTCTTACAAATGAGTTAATAGCAAATGGAATAAAACCGATTTTGGTTATAAATAAAACTCGTACTATGTCAGACAAAGTATTCGAGAATATCGAGCAAAGAACGGGATTGCCAACATTTTTTATTGATGTAAGAAAGAAAAATCAACTGTCAGATTTGATATCAATTTTACTAAAAGAACCAAGTGACATTGTGACTAATTTTGTTAAACTTATAGATATTAACGAAATTGTGAGGTTTATAGATGAAATAAATTTCAATGTAACAAAATTAGATAAGATTTTTTTATCGGATTTTTTTGCGTTACCGGCGTTTTTGGCTATTGTAGGTGTTATATTTTTTGTTACCTTTGGACCAATAGGTAGTAAATTAACTGAGATTTTTTGCGGATACATAAATTCAATCTTTGGATTTATTATATCTATTATCAGGTCGCAATTTGGAACTGGTTGGTTTATAGACTTTTTAGAAGACGGACTTTTTACAGGGGCAGGCTCAGTTCTCGGATTTATTCCTCAAATATTTATTTTAACATTTGCTTTTAATTATTTAGAGCATTCAGGATATCTTGCACGAATTGCCTTTGTTTTTGATGCACTTCTTAAAAAAATAGGATTGACAGGCAAAGCGGTTTTTTCTCTTATAATGGGATTTGGTTGTACAACTAGTGCTGTTTGTACAACCAAAGGATTAGACAATAAAAAGCTGCAGAGAAGAGCAATATATGGACTTGGTTATATAAGCTGTAGTGCAAAACTTCCAGTACTATCATTGTTAATTTCTTTGTTCTTCACAAAAAACACAGCCCTTTATGTATTTCTATTTTACCTTTTAGGTTTTCTATTGGCTCTTTTTGTTACATTTTTGCTTAGTTTAAGAGATAAAAAACAGGAAAGTTTTATATTGGAAGTTCCAAAACTATGTGTTCCAAAATTTTCTATTGTAGGAAAATCGACTATTGCAGAAACAGGCAGGTTTGCATCTAGAATTTTTACAACAGTAATAAGTTTTTCTATATTTTTGTGGATAGTACAGTCATTTAGTTTTAGTCTTAAATACGTAGGTGCAAACATTGAAGAGAGTATTTTATATCAGATAAGTAGACCGCTAAGTGTTTTGTTTAGGCCGCTTGGGTTTTCTTCTGCCATGGTTGTATCATTAATTGTTGGCATTGTTGCAAAAGAGTTGGTAATAAGCGCTTTTGCAATATTAAATGGTGTGTCGGCAAGTTTTTTACCTGCTAGTTTTCTAGATAGTACTAGTAATGTGTTTTTTACTTTACCAACAGCAATTGCCTTTATTTTATATATGGTAGTTTATGCGCCTTGTGTCGCTGCTCTTTCAAGCATTAGAAAAGAAACTGATACAAAGCAGATGTGGAAAGTTCTACTCAGTCAATCTCTAGTGGCTTACATTGTTGCGTTACTTGGTAGATGGTTTACAATTTCTATTTTAGAAAAAAACATTTTAAAAATACTCGGACTTATCATTTTGATTGCAACAATAATACTTGTTGTGGTAAAATTTTTCCTAAGAAAGAATGTGAAAAATTGTGAGGAATGTAATGATTGTAAAAGATTACAAGGGGAAGAAGAAAAAGTTAGTTAAATATTTAACAGATGAATTTCAATCACTTAGCTATTCAAGCATTATGAAATTGCTTAGAAAGAAAGATATAAAAATTAACGGCAAGAGAGTTCATGAAAATATTGACTTAAATGATGGGGACAAACTTGAAATTTATATTACTGATGAAGCGTTAGCAAATAATGTAAAACTTGAGATTGTTTATGAGGACGACAATATCATAATTGTAAACAAGCCAGCGGGAATTGAAATTGAAAGCGAAACTGAGGAAAGTTTACTTTCTAAAGTGTCTTTGCATGTTCTGCATAAAGTTTTTGCTTGTCATAGACTTGATAGGAATACTACAGGGCTTGTAGTTTTTGCAAAAACTGAAGATTCATATAAATTGCTTTTTGATGCATTTAAAAAGAGAACAATTCAAAAGTTATATAAAGCCAAAGTGTTTGGAAAACCAAAAAATCATGAAAAATTAACAGCTTACCTTAAAAAGGACGAAGAAAAAGCACAGGTTTATATATCTGATACAAAAAAGCCTGGATATGTAAAAATTCAAACAGAGTATAAATTGCTTGAGTCAATGGGAGAAGAGTCTCTTTTGGAGGTTAATTTAATAACTGGAAAGACGCATCAGATCAGAGCGCATTTAGCGCACATAGGACTGCCTATTGTTGGCGATGGTAAATATGGGGACAACGAAAAAAACCGCAGGGCAGGGAAAAAGAGGCAAGAACTCACAGCATATAAAATTAAATTCAATTTTGAAAAAGAAAAAGCACTTATCTATTTAAATGATAAAAATTTTGAAATATAGAAATGAATAAAAACCTCCGCAGAGTACAAACTACTAACAAGCGGAGGTTTTTTATGTCGATAAGTTTAATTATAGTTTCAATCATTATACTTTTAATTTTATTTGGAGCAGGGCAAAGAATTTTAGATCAAATGCGTTTAAATGATAAACAGGCGCTTTTGATTATGATATCTATTGCAATAGGTTTAATAATTCCGCCTATCCATATAGGTCAATATTTTAGTTTTTCAATAGGTGGTTTTTTAATACCATTTATTATATGTATTTACTTACTTATTTCTGTTGGTTGGAGCCGAGATTTAGCAAGAGCGGTTATAGGTACGATTTTGGTTGCTGGTATTATTTATGGTCTTGAATGGTTGATGCCGGCAGATCCTGAGGAATTGATTGTTGATCCTTTCATAGTTTATGGATTGGTTGCGGGACTTGTATCATATTTACTTGGTAGAAGCAGAAGAAATGCGTTTGTGTCTGCGGTGCTTGGTATTTCTTTGTCTCAGTTGGTGCAGTTTATTGTAAATCATGCAAGGGGAGTAAAAACGGTACTTGGGCTCGGTAATGGTGGGGCTTTTGGTACAATGCTTATTGCGGTAATTATTTCTGTGGCGTTAAGTGAATTTTTAGGGCGTGCTTTTGAATCTGCAAAGAAAGATAAAGATAAAAAAGAGTTTAATTTTAAAACACACACTTATGATTCTGAAAAGAATGGAAAACTAAAGGGCTCTAGGAAAAAAACAAAGGAGGCTAAGTAATGAAAAAAATTATATGTTATTTATGTTTAATCATGCTTGTATCAATATTTTTTGTACAAAACAACAATGGTATGAAAGAAATTACTGAAGTTTATGCTAAAGATGTCACAAATAAATATTATACTGTCTATGACGCTGATAGCCCAGAAAAGGTTATTTTTGTTAAAGGTGAGGGCGTAAATAGTGGTGATGAATACGTAAGCAACGATAATAAACTGTATGAAGTTATTGAAGTAAATGAACAAGAAAAAATTGGTAAGGCGAAATTTAAGGAAAATGTTAGTCTTCCAGTTGTGTCTGTCAGAAAAAAAGGAAAATCAAAAGCAGTAAATGCTGCTACTCAAAAGAAAGTCGGAATGTATCACACTCACAATGACGAATGCTACTTAGATATAGATGGTACAGATAGTATTTATGGAAAGGGTGGTATTCATGATGTAGGTGCAAAATTTAAAAGTCAACTTGAAAAATTAGGTATAGATGTTGTCTACAGTGAAAATTTACATTTGCCACATAATTCAGGGGCATATACTCGCAGTCAAACAACAGCTTCGGAATTGCTAGGGAAAGGCAATCTTGCAGGATTGTTTGATTTACATAGAGATGCAACTCCAAAAAGCGAATATGAAACAACTGTTAATGGAGAAAAAATGAGCAAGGTGAGAATGGTTGTTGGGGCTGCTAATCAGAACTCGGCAGAAAATAAAGAGTTTGCTTACAGTATAAAAGCGTATGCAGATGAGGTATATCCAGGACTCATAAAAGATATTTATATTGGTAAAGGAAACTATAATCAACAACTTTCACCACGTGCAATGCTTTTTGAAATGGGTTGCCATAACACTGAAAAAGAGAAAGTTTTAAAATCAACTGTACCACTATCTAAAACAATAGATATGGTACTATTTGGTTCTAGTAGTGCAAGTGAAGACACTTTGCAAGACGTTGATTTAGTAAATGCTGCAGGCGAAGCTGTAAGAGTTAGGGGATTGGCTCAAACGGGAAGTGCTGCAAGTACAAGTTTTGTTTGGATTCTTCTAGGTGGTATCGGTTTTTATGCGGCAGTGCTTGGAATTGTGTGTGTTTTTAGCAAAGAAGTTAGATATAAAACAGGTAGATTCTTTTCTGAGACATTTGCGGGAATTTTTGGCAAGAAAAAACGAAAAAATCAGTAGTCATACATATATGTATGGCTTTTTTTATTGCAAAAAGATAAAGTTTGTTTTATAATAGTGCGTATAAGGAGAAGATTATGGCAAAATTTCCATTAGTTGCAATTGTTGGAAGACCAAATGTTGGAAAATCTACACTTTTTAATAAACTTGCTGGCAAACGTATAGCCATAGTTGAAGATTTGCCAGGGGTTACTCGTGATCGAATATATGCTGATTGTGACTGGTGTGGTCATAAATTTACTTTGGTTGATACCGGGGGAATTGATACTGATGCCAAAGATGAAATCTCACAAAACATAGTAAAACAGGCGGATATTGCGGTTGCCATGTCTGACATAATACTATATATGGTAGATGGTAAACAAGGCTTAGTTCCATCAGATAAAATAATTGCTGATAGACTTAGAAGAGCAAAAAAGAAAGTTATTCTAGTTGTAAATAAACTTGATGATTACAAAATTGAAAACACTTATGATTTTTATTCTTTAGGGCTTGGTGAGCCTATGGGAATTTCTGCCGGTCAAGAGCGTAATATCGGAGATCTTCTTGATAAGATAGTGGAATATTTCCCAAAAAATGCAAACCAGGAAGAAGATGATGATGTATTAAAAATAGCTATTGTTGGAAAGCCTAATGCCGGTAAATCAAGTATTATCAATAAATTGCTTGGTGAAGAGCGTGTGATTGTTTCTAATATTGCAGGTACAACTCGAGATGCTATTAATATTCCTTTTACTGTAAATAAAAAGAAATATATGCTTGTAGATACTGCAGGTATGCGCAGAAAAAGAAGTGTTGAAGATGAAACAGTTGAAAGATATTCAGTGTTTAGAACCCTTGATGCAGTTAGAACTTGTGATGTTGCAGTGTTGGTTATTGACGCTAGTGTACCTATAACTGATCAAGATTTAAAAATTGCGATGTTTATTAATTCTGAACAAAAACCATGTGTAATTGTAATGAACAAATGGGATTTAATTGAAAAAGATACAAATACAATTAATAAGTTTAAAGAAAGCATGGATCGTGAATTTGCATTTATGTCTTACTATAAGTCTATATTTGTGTCAGCACTTACGGGCAAGAGATTAGAAAAATTAATTCAAACTGTTGATGAAGTGAAAGTAAATGCTGAGCGTAAGGTTAAAACGGGTGAGTTTAATGATTTACTTCAAGAAGCGTTTACTCTCTCGTCGCCGCCAGCAAAAGCAGGTAAAAGACTTAAAATTTACTATGCTACTCAAACTGGAGTTTGTCCACCGACATTTACATTGTTTGTGAATGATATTAAATGTATGACAAATAATTACTTAAGATACTTGGAAAATTGCATAAGAAAATCAGTTGATTTTAGTGGTACACCTATAAGAATAGAACTAAAAGCTCGTAAAGAGGAGGATATTTAATGGCTTGGTGGCATATAGTTTTAGTGGTGCTTGGTTCATACTTTTGTGGGAATATATCCATTGCAAGAATGATAGGTAATTCGCAGAAGACAGACGTGACAAAACTTGGAAGTGGAAATCCTGGTTCGACAAATATATTGCGAAATTTTGGGTTTAAGTTTGGTTTATTAAATTTGGTTTTGGATATGCTTAAAGGAGCAATCCCAACACTTGTGGTATCACTTATATTTAATCAAACTCTTGAAATTAAGATTTTAGCAACATATATAGCTGGAGTTTCTGCAATTATAGGGCACATTTATCCAGTTATTTATGGATTTAAAGGTGGAAAAGGTATTGCTTCTATGCTTGGCGTGTTCTTTGTGGCAAACTTCTGGTGGACCTTAGCTGTTGTTGCAATCGCTGCGATCTCATGGTTGTGCTTTAAGTATGGCTCAGTTGCATCTTTCCTTTGTGTAACACTTTTAACTGTAGTGGAAGGATTGAAAATAAAGGGGCATCTTGGTGCTGAGGCACTTGCATCGCCATACAATCTGATAGTTAGTTTGCTGCTATTTACAATTTTTGGTCTTACATGGTATGCACATAGAAAAAATATTCAGAGATTGCTTGTTGGGCGTGAAAGTAAAGTTGATTTGTTAAAATCTACTAAAAAGAAAATGAAAAAGAATGATATTTAGGAGTAAATATGAATAATAAATCTTCAGTGTGGTTTACATTAAACTCGATAATTAATTATATTTCAGGTATAGGTTATGCTTTTACTTTGATTTTATTGCCGCTTGGTATATATTGTTTTATTTGTGCTAAGCGAAACACTGAATTTGCAAAACTGTCAGATGCACAGTTGCCAGCCGTAAAAGAACAGGTGAAAAACTGGGCTATTTTCTCTTCGATTGTAAACTTTCCTATAGGTTTAATATCAATTATACCACTATTTAAAATTGATGATAACAATGGTATAAAAATTACAACAGTTGATGACGAAAACAATGGAAACGAGGCAGAGGAAAAACCTGTAACAGAGATTGCAAAAATTGAAATTGACGAAAAAATCGAAAAACTTACTAATTTTAAAAATGAAGGCATTATTTCTGAAGAAGAGTATAATAAAGCTGTAGAAGAATTAAAGAGTAAGAAGAACTAGGCTTTGGCCTAGTTTTTTTGGTATAAACACATTTTTATCTGCATATAGTGTATCAGTCGAACTTGTTGGAGGTAAAAATGGAACAGTTTGAAATTTATAATGATATAAAAACGCGTACAGGCGGCGATATATATTTAGGTGTCGTAGGACCGGTTCGTACGGGCAAGTCAACATTCATAACTAAGTTTATGGAAAAACTTGTTTTACCAGAGATGAAGAATAAGGCAGATATAGCACGCACTGTGGACGAGTTGCCTCAGTCTGCTGCTGGAAAAACGATTATGACAACTGAGCCTAAATTTGTGCCAAATGAGGCAGTACAGGTAATGCTTTCTAATAAAATAGAAGCAAAGTTTAGACTTATTGATTGTGTTGGTTATGTAATTGATGGTGTAAATGGGGCGTCTGAAGAAGGCTCACCTCGTATGGTAAACACCCCATGGAGTAATGAACCATTACCATTTGATATGGCCGCAGAAATTGGAACAAAAAAAGTTATTGAAGATCATTCAACGATTGCTGTGGTTGTAACAACTGATGGGACAATTTCAGGAATTGATAGATCCAAGTATGAGGCAGCAGAAGAACGTGTAATAAATGAGCTTAAAATGACGGGAAAGCCTTTTGTTGTAATATTAAATACGGTAGCGCCTGTTGGGAGAGAGGCTGTAAAATTAAAGAGCGAGCTAGAGACAAAATACAGCACAACAGTTATTGCTGTAGACGTGCAAAACATGGACGAGGCTGTGATTGCTAAAATAATGGAAGCTCTTTTATATGAATTTCCACTCACAAAACTCAACATTAATTTGCCTAAGTGGGTTAGAGCGCTTGATTTTAACAATTCCTTAATAACAAACATCTTCAGTAAGTTAAAAGATGCGTTGGAAGATTGTACCAAAATGAGAGATGTTAATAATCTTATGAATATTTTTGATGAGGAAGAAAATGTATCAAATCCAGTTATTACTAGTATGAGATTATCCGATGGAAGTGTAGATTTTGATATTAACGTATCTAATAATATTTTCTACAAGCTTCTTAGTGAGCAATGTGGTATAGATATACAGGACGAGTTTTGTCTTATGAGTTCTATCAAAAATTTTGCAAATGCAAAAAAAGAGTACGACAAAATTAAAGATGCGTTTGGAAAGGCAAAGGAAAATGGCTATGGAATAGTGGTACCAAGTAGTGATGAAATGACTCTTGAAGCACCCCAAGTGGTTAAGAAGAATGGTGGGTCTGGGGTAAAACTTAAAGCTACAGCCCCAAGTTACCATATTATGAAAGTTGACGTTGAAACTGAAGTTTCTCCAGCAGTTGGAATTAGTGAACAAAGTGAATCGTTTAACAATTATCTTATGGGTGAAGTGGAAAACAATCCTGAAGGTATTTGGAATACAAATATGTTTGGTAGATCGCTTTCTAGTTTTGTTCAAGATGGTATTATTTCAAAACTAGCAAATGTTCCAGAGGAAGCTCAAGTAAAAATGCGTAAAACAATGACAAAAATTGTCAATGAAGGAAAGGGTGGAATTATTTGTATATTATTATAACAAAAAAAGAACTTTCGTTTGAAAGTTCTTTTTTATCCTTTAAATTTCTTTAATTCCTTTATAAATTCAAACTTGGTTTTGACGCCTGAGTTTTCTTCAATTTTAGCATCGCGATTTATTGACCAGTAGGAAACCATGCCATAATTATGCTTTTTTGCGTGATCTACTACCGTTTTCGTCATATCTGTTGTAAATGTAGGATACAAATAGCTTTCATATCCGATATCTACCGTTGCACCAGTCATAAGGTATGCCTCTTCTTCAGTTAAAGTTTTGCCATAGTAAGAATAAAGTTCAATTAACTGTTTTACTGAGTTTTCGATTGCTCGTCTGCTAGCTGTGCCATAATCTTCTCCGGCGTATAGTCCGCCGCCGTAACACATGGTCATTGAATTTATTAAAGTAACGTTGACGCCTTGACCTATGTACGCATGAAGTATATTTAGTTGTTTTTCTTGCCAGCCGCTCGGCATGATAGGAATTGTTAATGTGAGTTCGATTCCAGTTTCGTCTTGCACGGCTTTTATGGCTTGTGCATTTATAATGTTTTGGTAACTATCTTGGTTGGATTCTTCTATATCTAAATCCATACGTTTTAAGTTATAAGTTTTTATGATATCTAAATACATATTTTTTAAAACATTGACATCTTGACTGATCACCCAAGGTGCTTTTCCGACCTGTCCGCCGATTGAAATACATACATCTCCGCCGCGCTCTCGAACACTCTTAATTGCGTTTTTTATGCCTTCATATTGGTAACCATCGTTGCCTTTTTCAGAAAGGGAAGAATATCCGCCCCAGCACCAGTTGATTGATCCGTCAGAATTGAAAGGTTTATTTGAACTAGGATTGATAAAACCAAGGTTGAAGTATTTGATGTCCGTATCGTCCATAATATCGCCAAGGTCTGCAACACCGTTATAACTATATTCATTATCAAGTGGCGCCCAACCTGTCATATCAACATAAGGGGCAACAACTTGTGCTGGCCAACCACTGTCTAAAATTTCATTACCATGTTGCAGCTGATCAGTTGTTTTTGTGGGAGTAAGACTAATGATGATGACTGATACAATAAAGGTGAGTAAAAGCGAACCTATAATAGGGTAATATATACGTTTCCATGCCGGATTTATACTTGTAAAAAAGTTTTTTATTTTTCTAAAAAATTTCTTCATATTAGTAGGTTACACGATTTTTGTAATTTTATGCAATAAAAAACCTAACATGTTTCAATGTTAGGCGTAATTAAAGCACTTGCTTTGACGCTGGTACAGATGGAGAGATTTGAACTCTCATGAGGTTGCCCTCACACGGACCTGAACCGTGCGTGTCTACCGTTTCACCACATCTGCATGATGGTATGATATCATGTTTTTCGGGCAGCTGCAAGTGATGAGAGAAAATTTTAATAAATTTGACAAAATTCATTGACAAAGGCGCAATATAGTGTTATTATTTCTAGGCATATTGTGAAACGAAAGTGTGTCATTTCTAATATGTCGGAGGGGAAATACCTACTGTAAACTAATAAAAAGCTGAATATGTTGACAATAGGATAGATGCGGGTGTAGTTCAATGGTAGAATTCCAGCCTTCCAAGCTGGCCGCGTGGGTCCGATTCCCATCACCCGCTCCATATTTTTTTTGGGGAGAAGCCTCCGTCTATATGTGTCTGTAGCTCAGCTGGATAGAGCATCGCCCTTCTAAGGCGAGGGTCAGGGGTTCGAATCCCTTCAGACACACCATATGGTGGGTATAGCTCAGTAGGTAGAGCGCCAGATTGTGGCTCTGGAGGTCAAGGGTTCGAAACCCTTTACTCACCCCACAAATATTAATGGGGTGTCGCCAAGCGGTAAGGCACGAGACTTTGACTCTCGCATTCGTTGGTTCAAATCCAGCCACCCCAGCCAAAACTTAATATAACAGAAACGATTTGAAAAATAGCCCAAATAATGGGGTGTCGCCAAGTGGTAAGGCATGGGATTCTGACTCCCACATTCGAGGGTTCAAATCCTTCCACCCCAGCCAAAACATGGTTCACTAGCTCAGTTGGTAGAGCACTTGACTTTTAATCAAGGGGTCCCGGGTTCGAATCCCGGGTGAGCCACCAAAAATCGGTTCTGTACAAGAGCCGATTTATTATTTTAAGCGGATGTGGTGAAATTGGTAGACACGCTAGACTTAGGATCTAGTGGGCGACCATGGGGGTTCGAGTCCCTTCATCCGCACCATATAAGTTGTATAAAAAGTCTTATTTTATACAACACAAAACAAAGTCGCTGAAATGCCCATAAAATAAGGGTTTCAGCGATTTTTCATTTTCATAAAATATTCACCTGAAAGGCTTTTCATAATAGAAAAGTCTTATTTTTATGTTGGCAAGATTTTGATTTCTTGCCGTTTTTTGATTGTTTTGATAGAAATTAAAATGTCGCAAAATTATTTTGCGAAATTAAATTTGATATTGCGAAATCAAAACATTAGCAAGGATTAGCAAGGATTAGCAAAAGTTAGAAGGCATTAGAATTTATAGGAATTATAATCACAATTAAAGGAGGTCCAGTAAATAAAAAAATTAAAGTCGAAAGTCTAAAAAATTGGAGAGAAAGAAATGGAAAGTGAATTTTTATTGAACTTAAAAGAAATCTCTATTCAAGCAATTGTTATTTCTATATTGGTCTTTGCTCTAACAATGCTTATTAAATGGCCCATTAAAAAAGCTACTGCCAATTTTGAAGAAAATAAAAGAAAGGCTGTAAATACTGTAATAGTTTTTATACCAATCCTATTATCTTTATTATTCAGCATGCTTTATTTTGGAATATTTGAAGGCAAGTGGTTTGATGTGGTAGTGTATGACACAATGGCTAGTTCGTACGTTCTAGCAGTTGCTATATATGCCATTTACTCGCGTATTGTAATTTTGATTAATGGAACTAAAAAGTCTAATATCATAGATAATGTAGAATCTGATTTAAGTAAAGAAACGATTACATACATTAAGCAAAATATAAAAACAATATCGCAAGCGTTAAAAATAGATCAGTCTAATTTAGAAAACACAATTACTGAAATCGAAAAGTTGTTGTCTATTCGAGAAGAAATTAAGAAAAATTCTTTATTTCAAGATATTGCTCAGACAGAAAAAATAGACACACAGCTAAAAGAGTTGGAACTAAAGAAAAAAGAACTCACAAATGCAATTTCTGAAAAACAAGCAGAAATGAAAAATTATCAAAAAACACTAAACAAATAAGGAGAATATTATGAAGCAATTTGATTTTCAGGATAGAGTATCTACATATCCTGGTAGAAAAAGATTAAAAATTATTAACCAAACAGCAGATACAATGCTTGTAGATGTTGAAATGGCGGATGAACCAACTAATACTGGTACAGCCATCGACCAAGAAGTAATGAGAGAATTTCAGCAGGGAATTGTTGATGCGAATAATACCGCAGCAAGAGCTGAAACAATGGCCACAAGTGCCAATACAAAATCAGACAGTGCAGTGACAACTGCCACAAATGCTAATACTAAAGCAGATAATGCAGTAGTAACGGCAAATTCTGCTAATGTTACAGCAGGGCAAGCCAATACTACTGCTGGAGAGGCGAACACAAAATCTGACAATGCTGTAGCAACGGCTACAAATGCTAATACAACATCGGCTCAGGCAAATGCAACAGCAATGGAAGCAAAAACTATTGCTGAGGAGGCCAAAACAATTGCTACAAATGCTAATAATGTATCAGCAAGTGCCAATACAAAAGCGGAAAGTGCAGTAACAACAGCTACAAATGCAAATACAACATCAACTCAAGCAAATACAACATCAGCGGAAGCTAAAACTATTGCCGAGGAGGCTAAAACAATTGCTGAAACCTCACGAACAACATCTGAAGAAACAAAGGCAGCAGTAGAAGAGTTGGCTCAACAAGTCGTTGCACAACAAGGTACAAAAGTTAAAGTGGATGGAGTATATACTCCTGAGTTTGATGCAAATACAAAAGCAGACAAATCAACTTTTGAATCAACAGTTCAATCATTAAATGCTAAAGATCAAGAATTAAATACAAACATTATAAACGTTTCTAATAGGGTTGCGGTATTAGAGGGAAAACCAATAATTACAAATGTAAGTGCAACTTATGACTCAAATACAGGAACATATACTTTTGAGTTTTAATAAATAAAAAATAAGGAGAAAATTATGGCAAATATTAAATGTAAAGGTACACTAGATGTCGAAGGAAAAGTTTTCATTGGACAAGAAGAGACCAATGGAATTCAACTAGGTAAAAATGGTAGAATTTGTGCTACAAAAAGTGATGGTACAGAGGTAGGAACAATGTGTGGTATAGATGGAAACAATACCACGTTACTAGGCAATGCAGCTTTGCAAACAAAAATTAGAGGAAGTCAAACAAGACCAACCTATAACGATAAAGAAATCGCATTAAAAGAAGATGTTGAAAAATGCTTACCACTTGCAGGTGGAACCCTCACAGGTTCACTGGGATTGAAGAGTAGTGCATCAGAAACAACGAGTTGGACTATTTCTGTTGAAGGTAACAATGTTTATTTTAAGTATAATAATGTAGCAAAAATGAAACTAACAACAGAAGGACAACTTGATGTGTTGTCAGTTAATTTAGTTAGCAGTATTTCATAGGAGAGTATTATGGGAAAATTTACATATAACAATAAAGATGTGCGAGAACTGGTTGAAATTACAACCAATTCTTCAATGATAGATGGTGGGGTATTGTCATACAGCCCAGAAGCTCTGAAAATAGCTGGAGTACTTACCTCATCATCAGAAAGAACAACAGCTACACCTTCAAGTGATTATATTTATGCACAATCTGAAAATTTAGATGGGAAGCTAAAGATAAATGGATCTCCAGCATCTATCTCAAAGATTGGACATAGACCAGATTTCAAAACGGAATTGGTGTCAACAGGTGCGGGAACTTATTATTTAAACTGGTTTGAAAATGGCGAAGTTTGGCTAAGTACTACTGAAAATTCTGCATCAGGTACTCAATTATCAACAACTACTCAAAAGAGAAAGGTTTTTATTGTATCTATATTTGGTGCCGGTGGTGGCGGTGGATCAAGTCAATGGGGTGTATTTGTAAACCATGTTGGGTCAGGAGCTGGCGGCGGTGGAATGTTGAGTGCTTGCTTATATTTAACGGCAGCATCAGGCTCTATAAAAATTACAATAGGTAGCGGTGGTACATGTGGTAAAGATGGCGGTGGTGGCGCCGGTGGTGGATCATCTTATATTTACAATGGAACATCAAGCATTGTTGGAGCTTATGGCGGTGCTGGTGGATCAGGTAACGAAGGTCCAGCAGGTAGTGGTGGAAGTTCAAATCCTACAGGTACTGGCACAAGATTGAATTGCAATGGATTTACATTGTATATATTAAAAACTGCTAGTGGTGCTAGTGGTGGAACATATGGTGTAACATCAAAGTCAACATCAAAACAAGAAGCAACAAAATATTCTCCAGAAGGTGCTACAAATGGAGAAATCTTTACTTATTCACCAGGATATTCAAATGATGGAAGAACAGGTTCTGGAACTGCTACTGGTTGTGGTGGTTGCGGTTATGCAGGAAAAGGTGGAAGATCTACGGGCGATGCTATTGACGGAGCTGCAGGAGGACCTACTGGTGGCGGATCTGGTGGCGGTAAACATGCTGCAACAAATCGATGGGGCGGCAATGGTGGTGCCGGTGTATTAAAAATTTATGTATAGGAGAAGATTATGGCTTTAAAAGAACAATTTAATCATTATTATAGAATTGACCCATCCACAGTAAAAGTTGACGATTCTGTGCTAAAAATAGGCTTTATTGTTTATCCAAATGAAGATGAAAGATTAAAGGAAAAACAAATGTTGCCACTTTATGAAAAAGCAAAAGAAGAATTGAGGGTGTTATTGGAAAATGCTAATGAATCAAACATTCAAGATTTACATAATTTAAATAGTTCACTTTATTACTCTTTGTATGCGGATACAAACGATGATTTTAAAGAATATGCATTGAATGTTATGAAAAAGTATAATTATTTTAGTGATCTCATTCCATTTATTAATAACCCAGTAAAGATACTATATAAAGCTGAGATTAATGAATATAATTATAATAAAGAGAATCCAACACTTGAAGATGCTTATAATATTTTAAAAACTAGAATAGGAAACAATATGGATGTATAAGAAAAAGAGATAGGGAATAAACCTATCTCTTTTTTTGTGTAAATTTTTAGTTATTATATTGTGTCGATTAAATTAAACACAAAATCAGAAATTGTATTGTCAACATATATAGCTAAGTTCCCATATGTTTTTACAGTGCAGTTGTTTTTATTTATATATGATGTTTCAGGATAATAATTTTTAGAGCAATGCATTGCATCCTCAGAGTTTGTAAATTTAAACATGTAGATGTAAAAACGAGTATTTACACTACTTGAAGGATAGTAGTGTAAGGAATAGAGCATTGTAAGGTTTGATCCATTAACGTTCTGTAATTCTAATTTATTTCTCCAAGAATGAAGGGTATCTAGAGTTTCAGACATTTGAGAATGAATTTGAAGATTTTCATATCCTGTTATATTTGGCTTTTCTGATTCATTAATTAATGCTATAATTTGTTGTAGGGTAATTTGTTTCGGTGTTTCATTTTGGGGTTCGTTACTACAACCTGTTAGTAAAATGCAAAATGGTAAAATTAAACAAAATAAGAATGTAAAAAATTTCTTCATAATAAATATACCTCACTTAAAGAATACTCATTAAAATAACAAATGTCAAATAAAAGACAAGGCATCATTTGTCTTGTCTTTTATTATTTATTTTTTTATTTTAATTACTCCAATTAACCATAAAAGAAGAAATATAATAATTCCAATTACAATGAATGTAGTGCATCCGATTAGAATTTCTTTAACAGTGAAATTATCTGGTACATGCCCAAACATAGCTGTAAAACAGCTAAACATACATTGAATACAGTACCAAATGAAGTTTAAAACAACCATAAATCCTCCTATTTATACAGTCTTTTGAATATATTTAATACACCGACAAACAGTTGCACCATTGCGATTCTAAAATTTGTATTGTCCTTTATAAAATCTATTGAGTTCTTTATAAAATTGATAATGCTGTTGTTGCTTTTGGCAACTGTGCCAAAATGCATAAATTTTGCGAGTTGACCACCCCCAATAATCGTGGATTGAATTATTAAAGATGTTAACATGCTTTTACCAACATTGGTAAACGTTTCATTTGCGGATAATCCATCGTTAAATCCATGCATCATTGTGGTTAATCCATTCAATGCAACTTTGGAAACTCCACCTATAATTTGAGCTCCAATTGTACCAATTGAACTAATTCCACCAGTAATTCCGCCATATGCAGCTCCACTAAATGTGTCAATGGCCAAAGTTCCGAAGTTTAAATTGTCCAAACCAACAGTTACTGCTTGTCCAACTAGTGATACACCTCCAGCAACCAAACCACCAACAGCGGCTCCGCTCATTACTCCGACTGCTGTTCCAATAGATGCTCCAAGTGCAACGGCAGCAGTACCAGCTGTAATAACTACAGCAGCGGTAACTGCGACAACGACAAGGGCGCCGACAATCCCTTTCCAAATCCAATCCCACCAGGCATTACCATTTTCATCAGAAAGATTTATTGGATTGTTTATACAATATGTATAAAGGTTTAATCCATTAAAGTGATTAGGGTCTAGATAGCTTAAATCATCAGCATTTATAAATCTTCCGAGTTCTGGATCATAATAACGACTATTTAGATAATAAAAACCAGTTTCAAAGTCATAATAGTAAGAACGATATCTGAAAGGGTTTTTAGTAGCAATAAAGTTTACTATATCACTAGTATTAGTATACTTAGAAGGGGTGTGAATGTCAAGTGGTTCTAATGTTTCAGTATTGATAGCAATGTGATTTCCCCATGCATCATAGACATATTGTATTATTTCCTTTCCATTGTAATCATAAATTCCAATTATATCGTTTTGAACATTCTTTTTATAATAGAAGTCGTGGTTTAAAGGTTCATTATTGTATGTCGCATTATTACTTGTAATATGGAAACCTGTGACGCCATTAGCTCCATAATAGAAAATAATATCGTTAGATGCATCTCGTTGCCTTATAATTTTATTTCCACTCAAGTAGAAATTGGTAGTAAACCCATTTGCAATTTTAGTGGTTCTAATACCATTTGAATTATAAAAATATGATGCAATATCTCCATATTTATCTAATTGTCTACCATGACTCCATGTTAAGTCTATATCACGATATTTAGTAGGATTACCAATATTATCATATGTAAATATTTGTCCATTATATGCTTGAAGTTGATCACGCCAACCCAATATTGGATAAGAATATTTAAATGATTTATATTCTTCGTAATTCAAATTGTCAGATAGGGTATAAGCATATTCTTTGTGAATCGTAATATTTCCGCCACCATCATATTCATATGTCTGGGTTTTATTTAACAATTTATTATCTTCACGAATAATTCTAGAAAGAGAATCGTATTTGTAGCGGGCAACTAGTTCATTTGATTTTCTAATTTCTATAATGTTTCCATTGTGGTCATATTTGTAAGAAAGAACATCATTGATTAGTGTTCCATTTGAATAATTTAGTTTTGAAATTAAATTAGATGTTCTATTTCCGTTTTTTAGGTATGTGAATTCTTTTACAATATTATTAATAACAAATTTACTTATTCTACCAAGTTTGTCATATTCGATATGTTGAGTTTCTTTATTTGGTAGCATAATACTTAACAATTCCGATGTTGGAGAATCAGAATAAATATAATCATATTGTAAAGGAGTTATCTCATTTTCATTCTTAATTTCAATTATAGAAGTTTCAATATTTTTATGATTTGAGTCATATTCATTGCTAATAGTAACAGTGTTGTTGTGTTGCAATGATTCTTCTTTGTAAGTATTTCCAAATTGATCTATATAGAATTTATAAAAGGTGTTATCTTCTTTATTTTCACAATAAATTAAATTGCCAAACACATCATAGATGTTTTGAATAAGCATAATTTCATCAGAAGAATTACTAGGTATGTAATATAATTGTAGAAGTTTACCATCATTATTAAGAACCTTTTTATAAGTTTCGTTAGTTCCAAGGGTTACAAATTCAATATTTTTATCATTTTCATCAAATTCACGTGTGAGATATGTTGTTTCATCAATACTAATTTTATTGCATCTATGTAAGTTGTCGTAATCAAAGTTTATTTCGAAGTTATTATGTCGCAATCCAGTTAAATGATCTAGAGTATATCCATAAGTATTGGTGTTATTCTCACCATCGATTGTTATGGTTGATTCTATCAATGTATCATCTTCAGAGTATCCATATGAGGTTTTAACATCATTCATATCTATTTGATGTTCAATAATATTTGTTCCGTCCTTATAAGTATAATCTACAAGTTTCTCCCCAAATTCGTTAACTTCACCAATAGTTTCTCCTTTTTCGTTTAGAGATGTTTCTTGGCAGAAAACATTGCTTGGCTCATTTTTATTATATATTAATGTTTTTACAATGCTACCTTTATTATTGAGCACAGATTCAGTTACAATCCCATTAAAATCAATTGTTTTAATGCACTTACCAGTTTTGTTATAAAAGTAGTGCTTTTCAAATATGTTTTGAACATTTTCTTTAACTACTTTCCTGAGAATAGTTTCCTTAGTTAATTGTTTATTGTTATTATAAGTGAAAGTTTTGATCCAATCTGAATGACCTTGTTCAATTTTTATAGGTAACATATCAGAGTTGTATTCTGTTTTTTCAAAATCACCTAATTTTAATTCTAGATTAGTAAATTCAATTTCTCCTATATTATTAGAATAGTCAATATAACAATTAAAACTTTCAATTGTTGAATCGGTTGGTAAGTCTTCGATAAAAATAGGTAAAGCACAATATTGCCAATCTGTATTACGCCAGTCAAATGACTTTGAGAAAGAAATGACATCTGATTTGTGAGAGTATTTTATTTCAGCACGTATTTCGAATTTTCGCGTTATATCATAAGTAGGGTAGTCGATTGTGTTTTCATCAGTAATAATAAATGCTGAATTTTCAGCTTTTGCCCAAGCAGATAAAATAAGAAGTTTGTGGCAATGTTCAGAAAGTATTTTTTTAATCAGTTCATCATTGACTGACATGTTTACAGAAGAAAAACCATCTTTGAAAGTGTAGTGATTGTGTAGAATGATATAATCTGATGGAATATTTGTAGAGCTGCAAATGAGTTCATCTCCTAAATATAAATTATCATATTTAGTACTGGTTGATTGTTGACAAACTTGTTGAACTTTTGATTCATCATAAGTTGCAGTTTCCAAATAATCGATAGAGTATGGGTATTTTGAAATTGATAATGATACTTTTTTGTCTTTGTAATCAAATTGCTTAACGAAAGAACTAACTATAATATCATCATCACACATTGAATTGTCATCAATCAAATTATTTTCATCTTTATTTGGATTATATTTGTTTTCATAAATTGTTGAAACATTTCCATATTTATTAAAAAGATATGTGATAATTTTGCCATGAGCATTTGTTAGGGATGTTGATTTATAGTTGAGATAATCGAAAATAATATAATTGTCGGCAACTACATCATTATCTGTGTTTGTAAGATATTCTACGTTTTTATTGCTAACACTTTTTATGGTAGATAATTGGTCAACACGTAAAACTTTATTTGATTTGTTAAGTATAAATTTAACACCAACACCAGAATGGTCTCTAATTGATAAATATTCACCATTTGAATCATATTGAAATGAAGTATGACCACTTATACGATCAATATGAGTCAATTTGGAATCGAATATTTCAAAACAAGTTTTTCTATCTCGAGCATCAACGACTTCTTTAATTAATCCACTTTCATCAGAGTATGTAAAAGCGATAATTCGATTTGTTGAATCAACAATATTATCAATTTTGTGAGAAGTTTCTGATTGATAATTAATTGTAATTAAATTTTCATATGCGTCGGTAATTAATATTAGCCTATAAACATCTAACTCTTTATTATTTTGATCGAAAGTTTTTCCAAATCCGTAAACAATATTATTTGCATCATATAAATAGTGAATAGGAACTTGCATTTCTAGAAGTTTAAGTTGGTGCTCATATTTACATAATTGTTCAATATACTCATCTCGTGTTTTAGTATATTGGCAATAACTATTTATTGCATTTTCAATTTGTAAATCAATTGATAGAAGATCCTTATATGCGATAGTAATGATATTTTCGTTATATGGATATTCTTCAGTTCCAGAACCCAATTTATATAATAACATATTATAAAGTTCGTTTGAGGACTCTTTTAATTGAGTAACACCATCAAGATTCTTAAATTTTTCTATTGCTTGTAAAATAATGGAATTAAACATTGTAGAAGAAATTGCATAGTTATATAGAGAATAATTTAAGTCATTTGTCTCTAATTGTTTATCAATAGAACCTTTCAATACAGTTTCACCAGCTTCATTTTTTAAACCAAGAGAATAAAGTGTTGAAGATTCATTGGCAAGTAATGTCCCTTTAACAACGTAATCTTCCCATTCTTCTATGGCAGCAATTTCATCGTCATCGTTATCCACGCCAGGCGTTGCTTCGATTGTTGGGGATGTAGATGTATCAACGGCTGGTGTTGCCTCAGGAATTCCACTACCGCCAGTTGATGGTACGTTTACAGCAGTATCAATTAAAAAGTTAGTAGTTGGGCCTATATCGTCAATTGGATAATGGCTAAGTAGTTCATCTATTGTTTCTTTCGTGAATATGTTATTTCCTAAAGATTCAACAACACTTTTAATGTCTGTTTGCGTATAATATGGTTTATCTTCTTTTTCTTCATCGCTAAAACCATCATTTGTAGTAATTCTATAGTATCTATTTTGTCTAACAGCATCTTGTTTTAGTTTTTCAATTAGTTCTTGAATTTCTAAATGTTTATATGTGTCATTAATATTTTTTTGTTGTGCCTTCAATTGTTCAATTAGTGAAAATCTATTTAAAGCAGAAATACAAAATTGTTTATTATTCACAGCAATTGCATCATTTATATTTTGTATATTTTCATTTAACTGCTTAATTTGGGTTTTAACTTCAATTAGTTCTTCAGGTTCAAAGTTGACCTTTTTGTAACCTGGCACATTTTCTATACTTGATACTAATTTTATTCCAGATGGTGCAACTAGTTCTGTTGTGATAGGGTATTCATTATAAAGGATTGTGCCATCCTCAGCAGTTGTCTTTTCTTTTGCAACATAATTTCCATCAAGGTCTACAGTAACAATAGTTTCTTCAGTGCTGGAATCATCAAACTTGTCTTTTCTTAAAGCGTATTTTTTGTCGCCATTTGTGTTTATATAAGAGTATTTTTCTTCAATAATTTGGTTCTTACCATTTTTATCAATGTAAGTAAATTTCAGTGAGCCACTTGCATCTGCTTCTTTTAGCAAGAATTGGTTCACATTTAAACTCCAATTATCAGGCATACCAATTTCTGGCATTTTAGGGTTTTTGACCGAATGATAATTTGCTACAATTGATAGTGGTAATACGTTATTGTCTGAATTTACTACAGGTGTAGATACCGACAATTTACCAGTGACTAAGTCGATAGAAGCGTTTCCACTTTTACCCAAATCAATATTATGGCTACTACCATTACTTTGATATTCAGAAAGCGAAATGTAATCAATATTTAAGAAATCGTTTTCTGTATCATTTGCAAATGTAATCGTATTAGAACCATCAAAAATTAATTGGATTTTAGTAGAGTTATTATCAAAAGCATCTTGCAATTCATCACTGATATTGATCTTTAGAATTTGGTTTGCTGACGCAAATACTTTGTCAATATTTTCCCATCCACAATGATCATCTGAGAGGGGGATAGGTTTATAGTGAACAAAATGTTCACCATTTGTTGCTTCTGATGAAAGTTTGACACTTAGAACGGCATCAACAATTTTAATATCTTTTAGAATTGGTAAATCTTCAAGATTAATTTCAATAGTGTTTCCGGTTCCAAAATTCAAACGTTCAGCATTAATTTTGAAATTGTTCATTTTTTTTATCTCCTTTTATTTATTGATTACAATTTCATTTTAATGCCTAGATTTTCTAATGCCTTCTAACTTGTGCTAATTTGTGCTAATCTGTGCTAATATTTTGAGATGGGGCATTTATTGATTGTAAAAGGATCGACATACCTTCGCTATGTAGTTGGTAAATACGTTTTGTAGAATAATTCATGCGATCGGCAATTTGATCAAATGTTAGAAAAGTGACATATTTCATATACATTATTGTCCTATATGGTTGATTTAGTGTTTGAAAAAGACCTTCAATATATCTTTTCTTTTCGATGATTTTAGTCATTTCAGACTCTTCATATCGTTTTGTGCTCACAATAAAATCTGACCCCTTACCAGAGCGGATAAGTAAATCCATAGATTCAACTTCTTTAGCTTTTTCTTTTAAATATTGATTATCGTACCAGTAATCTTCTAATAAGGTTTTTAATTCTTCTTTTAGCATAAGCACCTCCAAAAGTTCACTAACTGTGAACATTTTATCAAAAATAAAAGTAAAAATCAATTATTTTCTCACTATTTGTGAACTTTTTTAATAAATTAGTAGATTTAACGTTGTATTTATGATAGTATTAAGTTGAGAGGTGTAAACATGATTGATTTGAAAAATAAAACAATTGGACAAAGAATAAAGGCTCTTAGAAAAGAGAAACATATAACTCAATCTTCATTGGCGGATATAGTAGGACTTTCAAAATCTACGGTGGCGATGTGGGAAACAGACCAAAGAATTCCAGATATAGTAACAATTAAAAAGCTATCTAATATATTTGATACGCCAATGGAGTGGTTTGTAGATAAACCATATGACAATGATAGTCAAAATGTGGTAACGATGTTAGGTAGAAATGGAACTCATAAAAAATTTGTATTGAATGATGAACAATTACAAGCGTTAACATCCTTGGCTGAAACCATGTGTAAAAAAGATGATTAAGAATGATATTAAATTGATAGGTAGAACAAGAATAAATATTGATAATTACGATATAGTTTTATCTGAAGAATTAAAGAAAACAGTTGAAAAATTAGCAAAGGACTTTTTAATTCAAAACAAAATCTCTGTTTTACCTGTTGATGTTGTAACAGTCGCAAGGCAAAATAATTGGGTTGTCATTCCATACTCACAATTAAATGAAACAATATCTCAAATTTACGAGGAGATAATATATACAGATTGGGGGTTCACGATTTATTACAATAATCAATATATGATTTTATATGATGATACAATTAAAATTGGCGCTCAACGATTTACGATAGCCCACGAAATTGGTCATATTATTTTAAATCACTTTGTATGTAACGATATGCCAACAAGAGAGATAGAAGCAAATTTATTTGCTGCTCAAATATTGATGCCATTAAATGTGCTTACAAAATGTAATATTTCGACAATTGAAGAACTACAATCAATTTGTGGAGTAACATATTCAGCTGCGAAATATAGATATAATAAGTACATATCAAGAATCATTTTGAAAGACGTGAAGAACAAACGAATAAATAAGCAATTTCAGTCATTTATAGATGAATACAATAAATCAAAAGAGCAAGTCATTAATATCAATAAAAGCATTCTATAAGAGAATGCTTTTATTTTTACATTTTTTTATAAAAAAACACAAAGTTTTTAATTTATATGATATAATGATTATGTATGAAACAAAAGATAAAAATAGCAAAGATTATAACAGTAGATGATTATGCTCAATTTTATGGCATACAAAGTAATACACTTGTTATAACTGCCACTCAAAATTTAAAGAAAAATAATTTATTTAATGAGGCAAAGACAATAATGTCGTTTGCTGATCTTTTGGCTGCTGTGCAAAAAAATATTGATTACAAAGAGTGTATTAATAGTACCGAATTAAGATATTTAATACATCAAGTAATAGAAAATAATTTATCAAAGGATATTGCATTGAGCTATAAAAATTGCGTATTTCAACTAGAAGAGCTTTATTCAAAGTTAATTATTTTAGGGATAACGGAAAAAGAGATTCTTAATTTAAAGTTGGACAACTATGGCATCGTAGAAAGAAATATAATAGATATATACAGAAAACTTCTTATAAAAATTAAGAGTGCAAATCAGGACATTATAAAAGTTCAAATAATAAAATCAGCAAGAGATTTTGTAAACAAGTATGATTCGGTTGTTTTTATAGGATTTGTATTTTTCAATGATTTACAAGAGGCATTAATAAATAATATAAATACAGAACAATTAGTCTTTGTAAATAAAAGAGGAGCCTTTATAAAAGAGGATTTATTATTACCATTATTGAATAAGTTGGGATATGTTGTGGATGTTGTAGACTTAGAAAAAAGGTATTCTAATATATTTTCAGAAGTTGAATCAAAACTTTTTACAAATGAACGTGTTTCTGTTCCTACAGGACTCATTGATTTTTATGAACCTTTCTCTAATAGGGAAGAAGAATTTATTTTTATAGCAAAAGAAATTTCTAATAATATAAAAAATAGAAAGTTAGATATAAAACAAATTGAAGAAGCAATACAAGATTATGCGGTAGTGTTAACTAAAAATAAAAGTGAGTTGAGTAAAATATTAAATGATGCTCTTGGACAATATGGTGTGTTTTTACCAGATAACAAATTATATCCAAATCTTAAGTCAATATACTATAGCAAACAAGAATTTCTAAATGACAATATTTTATTAAATAATAAACGATTGAATTATGTGGAAAAACTCGAGTTATTTGATAAATTTAGGAGAATAAAAGTTTTAGGGTCAACAGTTCAAACAGCAGAACTTCCAATAGGGAAATTTATTATTGAAGTATATAAAGTGGTGGCAAATGATCTTACGATCGATAGTTTTAAAACTTTAATAAATACACAATGGTATTTGAATAAAGTTGCGGATAATGATGCAATTGAAGATTTTTATAAAATACAGGCTTATTTTGAAAAGTTAACGACTCTTGAATCTTGGAGAGAACAAATAAGTCGTTTAATAGATCTTAAGAAAGATATAAAATCAGAGAAAAACTTTGAAATGCATCCATTATACGTGGTAAGTGAAAAAACCTTAAAATATATACAAGAATACTTGGAATTTATAGAATCATTAACATGTAGATTAAAGATTAATGCTAACATGAAACAGCAAATCCAGACACTGATTGAAAGTTTTGGATTACAAAATGTCAAGTTTAGTGCAACTGAAGAAAAAGAAGCTCTTGAATTTTTCATAGCCTCATTACAAAGCATTGAATCAAATGATAAAATAAATATTGATTATAAATATTTTGCTGAACACATTAAGGAACTTATTGAAGAATATTCTAACATAAAAGAAAAAGAAAAAAATGCTATTAAGTTGGCAGTTGTAAATATGGAAAATTATACTAAATTTGATTATGTATTCTTTCCAATGTTTGAAGAAAATAAGTATCCTAGAATACTAAAAAGGGAATTTCCTTTTACAAATAATATAGTAAAAATACTCAATGAATTAGGAGTTGGGATTCAAAAGAATTTAGATATTAATTATCACTTAAAAATGTCAAGGCATATTTTTAAAAATGTGTTCGCATTTGTCAATAAAAAAATTGTCTTTACGCATACATGTAAGGAAAATGAAAGTGACTTGAGTATTTCAGTTTATGCAAAAGATATCTCAAAAGCAACTAATACCCCAATCAAATTTATTGAAAGAGAAAAACAAAAAAGAGAAGGGTTTATTGAAAAAAGAGAATTAATATTTAAAAAACAGAAAATAAAAGAAGTCAATATAAATGAACTACTTTCGAGATATATTTGCCCAAAACAATTTTATTATATGGTTGCCCAAAGAAATACTATTTGCTACAAAGATGTTTTCTTACTAAATTTTTACGCAAAGGCTTTAATAATTAACAGGTTTTTCTCAAATCTGGCACAAAGCGAAAAAGAGTTTATATTGGCAAGTGAAGAGTTTGAAGCGCATGTAGATTATTTATTTGATAATTCTTATATGCAAATAATGAAATATTTTGATTTCTTTTCTGAAAATGAAAGAAGAGATATACGAATAACAAGCAAGAAAGCCGTATTAGATTTTATTGAAACACATTTTAAATCTGGAAAATTTGCAGCAAAAAAATGTAAATTTGCGCTAGGGAAAGAAAAGATCATTAAAGATTCTTTTATTGTAAAAACAAGACATACTTTATTAATGATAAATACAATAAAGGGAGTAGAAACAGAGTTTGATATAAGCAGAAACTTAGACTACCTTGTTTCAAGTTCTAGTGGCAAGAAATATAAATTGGAGCATTTTGCTGAGATTATAGAACAGATAGAAAAAGGGTCAAAGTTTGATGACAAATTAGATCTCGTCAATTTTGCAAGTTTTAAAGTTAATACCCAATTGAACAATAAGAGATTTTTTGAGGATGGAATAGTTAGGACAAAAAGAATAATTCAAGACACACCTTTAGAGTATAGCAACATGGGAGAGCGTGTGTCTGGTTATTGTAGATTTTGTAAATTAAAAAGTACTTGCAAGGGGGTATTAATAGATGACTAAAAGAATGAATTATATAATAGCAAGTGCTGGAACCGGAAAGACGGAATCAATAATAAGAAAGATAGAACAGCTAATTATTAAAGAGAAAATTGATATTTCAGAAATTGCTCTAATAACATTTACGAACAAGGCAACAAAAGAAATGAGAGATAGGCTTAGACAAAAGTTATATGAGCAGTGGGAAGAAGGATTACCTATAAGAGATCAATTAGACAAACTAAATATGACTAAAATATCAACAATTCATGCATTTTGTGACGATATTATAAGGGAACATGGGTTGACAATAGGGATAAGTCCAAATTATAGAATCAATTCATTTGGGTATGAATTGAATGCTATTATTGATAAAATCGTTGAAAAAAACTACAACTCAGAAATCTGTAGCAAAATTCCAACATATATAATAAAAGATGTGTTGAGAGGTTTTTATAAAGAAACAAAAGATAAGGGTATTAGGTTTATTCTTAATCAAAAAGATCAGAAAGACTTCTGGGATGATTTTAGGCAGTATTTCTATGATTTATATGCACAGTTAGATAATGAAATGGAAAAGGCAAAAAGAGAAAAAAATGTTTTGACAAACAATGATTTACTTTATTATGCAGCTCAACTAGTACAAAATAAAAATATTGCATCACAAATTGCTGAAGAAATAAAATACTTATTTGTTGATGAATGTCAGGATATAAATAAAGATCAAATGAGATTGTTTGAAACGTTAATGAATTATATGTCTTTGATTATTGTAGGAGATGAAAAACAATCAATTTATGCATTTAGAGGTAGTGACAAACAAGCCTTTAGACAATTGATAGAAAAAATGAAAAATCATAAAGCAGAAAAAACAATTGCCGATGTAAATTTTAGATCGAATGATGAATTGATTGCTATTTTTAATAAAATATTTAATTCAAAGTTTAGATATCAAAAAAACAAATTAAATTTCGAAAACATACCATTGAAGAGTAATGGTAAGAAGGCTAAAAATAAAGGTGTTTTTGAGATATGTTATAACAAAAGTATTGCAGAAATTATAAAAATGGTGACACAAAATCTTGAATGTCAGAAAATGCCATGTTATAATAAAATTACTGTTTTATGTAGGACAAATAAAGAGGTTAATCAGGTTGTAACAGAATTAAAAATAAGGGGTCTTGATGCTGAGATATATTCATCAAAATCACTTTACAAATCGAGAGCAATCATAGACCTTTATAAGGTTTTAAAATACCTAATCACAAATAGTGAAATTGAATTTCGTGAGTTATTCTATACAGATTACTACTTATCAAGCATTAAGTATTTCAATGACTCTTATTTAAAAGAAATTTTGGATGGTTTAAAATTTGAAATCAAGAAAGAATCAATAAACTATGTACTTAATAGGTTGATTGAAATGTCAAGAATAACAGATTTTTACACTAGCTTAGGTAAAGAGCAGTATATTGCGAACATTAATAGAACCAGGGATATATTTAGAGATCTTTCTAGTCAAGGTTTGTCAAATATTCAAATAGTTGATTATTTAAATACGATGATAGAAACCCAACAAATGGAGCAAGAACCTGAGATTGTAACAAAAGCACCAATTATTGTAAGCACTATTCATACTTTCAAAGGTTTATCTTCAGATATTGTAATATTACATAATGCTGATCGAAATTTATATAGGGCAAGTAATCAATTATATGAATTTGATGAACAGGTTAATATGATTTGTTTTAATAAAAATGCAATGGTTTTAAGTAATTATACAATAAAAGAAGATAAGTATTTTGAAACTATTAGATATAGACAAATAATTAATAATTTAGAAGAAGAACTCAGACTTCTATATGTTGCTTGCACAAGAGCGAGAGAAAAATTAATTCTGTCCAATAAGTATGATGAAGATAAAATCAAGTATTTTATAAAAGAAAATCCGAATTATGTGTCATACATTCGATGGGTTTTGGAATCTAAGGTGTTATAATTAAATAAAAAGGACTTTAAAAAGTACCAAAAACAAGTTTGTTTTGGTGCTTTTTTGTTGCGGAGGTTTTATGTGGAATATAGAAACTAATACAGAAGAAAAAACTTTTATTTATTGGTGCAAACATTGTGAAGTGCCAGTTATTCGAATCGATAAGCAAGATAAGATTTGCCCAATCTGCAATAAAAGGTTAAAGAAACTTACGACGGATATAAGACCAGTGTTTCCTGCTGAACGAGCATTAATTGAAATACTTATAGGTAAAGAGGGTCAATTTATTAATGCACCAGTTTGGAAAGGAAAAATTGCCTATTATGTAAATGGCGAAGCTTTAAAATTGCCGAACAAAGTGATAGTTGATGCAGACTCTAACATGCTGAAAAAGAAACTTAAAAGTGAAAAATATGATTTCAAAGTTTTTAATCAGTCAATGGAATTGTTTATAAAAGCAAACTCAGAACACTTGGCTGAAATAACAAAAGAAGCTCATACTTACATTAGAAAAGAAGCTCATAATTTTAGTGAAAGAGATGTAATGATATCATTTTCAGGTGGGAAAGATAGCACAGTAACAGCAGACCTTGTTGTTCAAGCATTAAAAGGTAAGAGAATTAAACACATTTTTGGCGATACAACATTGGAACATGACCTAACTTACGAGTATATTGAAAGGTTAAAAAAGAACAAAGAGATAGAAATCATAACAGCAAGAAACAACGATAATGACTTTTATAAAATGGCAGAGAAAATAGGACCTCCATCAAGAATGTCAAGATGGTGTTGTTATACCTTTAAGACAGGTGCTGTTAATAGAACAATGAATAAGGTCTTTGGAAATAAACATATCTTAACATTTTATGGAATACGCAAAAATGAGTCAGTAACTAGAAGTAAATATAATAGAACAGAAGATAAGGCTGAAAACAAAAAAATATCAAATCAAAGAGTTTGTTCTCCGATATTTTATTGGAACGAATTTGAAATTTGGCTTTATATTCTAGCGAATAAAATAGATTTCAATGATGCCTACAAACTAGGCTATTCAAGGGTTGGTTGTTGGTGTTGCCCAAATGCTTCGGATATTTCAGAACTACTTGCAAAAATTTATATGAGCAAGAAATATGAAAAATGGTATAAGTTCTTGGTTGATTTTGCAAAGAAGATAGAAAAGGATGAGCCAGAAAACTATATAAAAGCAGGTGCTTGGAAGTCAAGACAGGGTGGTCAAGGTCTAGCAGAAGCAAAAACAGTAAAGCTAGTAAACCAAAACTGCACAGTACAGGAAAATGGTAAAATTTATGAACTTACAAAACCACTTGGAGAAAATTTCTTTAAGTTATTTGTACCTTTTGGGCAAGTGATAGATGGCAATAGTGAGATCAATGAAAAAATTGTTTTAGATAGTAAAAGTGGAGTTCCAATAATATCAATACAACCACTCAATACCTACAAAGTAAAAATAGTTACACTTAATGTAAAAAACCATAACATATTGCATAGAAACATTTCACATCAAATTATAAAGCACAATGCTTGCAAACAATGTTTGAAGTGCGAAGGGGTTTGCTCGTTCAATGCCATAACAATAGATAAAAATGGTTATTCAATAGATGAAAATAAATGCAGACACTGCCAAATGTGTGTATCATCAAAATACATACCTGGTGGATGCTTAATGTGCAGATACTTACGAACTAGGAGGGATGCATGATAAATTACTTTGATAATGCATCGACTACATTTAGGAAACCGAGGGTGGTTTACAATGCAGCCAAAGCATATAAAAAATATGGTGCAAATCTATCAAGAGGGAACAATCAAAGCAAGTGTAAAGAAATAGTGGAAACTACAAGAAAAAACATAAAGAAGCTTGTAGGTGTTAGTGATAACTATGAAGTCGCTTTTTGCCAATCAGCAACCTATATGACAAATCAAATACTAAAAGGTTTAGATTACACAAAAATAAAAACAATTTACATTTCAAAGTTTGAACATAATGCTGTATTAAGAGTAGTCAACCAGATAAAGAGAGATTATAAAATTGAGATTAAGATGCTTTCCACAAATGGATACCAATTAGATATTGCAAAAATAAGAAAGCAATTTCAAGAGCAAAAACCAGATTTAGTTATAGTATGTCATGTTAGTAATGTTTGCGGAGTCATACAAAAATATGAAAATGTCTTTGAATGTGCGAAAAAGCAAGGTGCTATGACTATATTAGATATGGCTCAATCCTGTGGAGTAGTAAAAACAAACCTACAAAACAATAACATAGATGTGGCAATTTTTGCAGGGCATAAAACACTTTATGGATTTACAGGAATAGGTGGAGCGATTATTCGCAAGGGCATAAAAATAAAAGATATTATTCAAGGCGGAACAGGGGTTGACTCGGCAAATGAAGAAATGCCAAAGGAAATGCCAACAAGATTAGAACCAGGTACACAAAACATTAATGGTATTTTTAGTTTATATTATAGTACGAAGTATTTGCTAAAAATGGGTAGGGATAAGATTGAAAAAAAGGAAAGAAAAACCTTTGAGAAATTAAAAAAAATACTAAGCAAATCAACAGTCCTAAAACCATTATACATAGATAATGCAACAACAATAGTGTCGTGTGTACCTACAAAGTATCAGCCAGATAATTATGAAGAATTTTTTAATAAAAGAAACATAGCAGTAAGAATAGGGTTGCAATGCAGTCCACTTGCACATAAGACTCTTGGTACATATCCAGCAGGAACAATAAGATTTAGTGTAGGTTTATTTACAAAAGCAAGGGAATTTAGGGCATTGCATAAAGCGATTAAACAATTAAATAAAAAGATAAAATAAGGATGCGACAAAAATCGCATCTTTTTTTTAAGAAATTATTAAAACCACTTGCATTTATCAAACAAATGTTCTATAATTCAAACATAAACGAACAATGTGTTCGCTTAAAACTCCAGGAGAAGGATATGAAAGTCATAAGAGAAGATAAAGTTCAAGAAGTCCTAGTTTTTATAAAAAATTTCCAGCAAAAAGAAGGAATGTCTCCATCCTTTAGACAAATTGCAAAGGCTGTTAGTTTCCCTAGCCTTGCTACGGCTCAAAAGTATGTGATGATTTTAAAAGATAGAGGACAAATAGAGCAAAATTCACTTGGAAAAATAGTTATACCATCTCACTTAAGCACAGGTAAAACCATTGTAGCCCCATTGGTTGGAAATATTGCATGTGGTTCACCAATATTGGCTGAGCAAAATATAGAGGAAACTTTTAGATTGCCAACTTCAATATTTGGAACAGAACCTGTTATGATTCTTAATGCTTGTGGAGATAGTATGACAGGAGTAGGGATTTTTAATGGGGATTTAATCATTGCTCGCATATCGAATACGGCAGAAAATGGAGATATAGTTGTTGCTCTTATTGATGATTCTGCAACCGTAAAAAGGTATTATAAAGAAAATGGGAAATATCGTTTACATCCAGAAAATCCTAAATATAATGACATTGTTGTTGATGAAATTCAAATCCAAGGAGTTGTAAAACAAATAATACATAATGTTTAGGAGGCGAAAAATGAAATTTGAAACAAAAGTTCATTGTCCTATTTGTGGAAGATGTTTGGCGATTCGGTTCTTCAAAAATAAAAGGGCTGTAAGTAGAACATTATGCAATAGACCAGTTAATGAAAAAGAAGATGATATGCTGGAAACATTAAAGTGTGTTAAATGTAAAAACTTAGTATATGTAACATATGAAGTAAAGCCAGCTTAATAGAGAACCTAAGAGTTCCTTATATAAATGAAGATGAAACCCAAGAGTTTTGCCTATAGAAAATGAGGCATAGCACTTGGGATTTTTTTTATTTACATTAAACGACAAAAGTAGTGTTAAAACAAAAATAAAACTATTTATAAAAAAATTACAACACACGTAGTGTGTTGTAAAATTATAGTAGATATTGTACGCAAGATAAATAATCTGTAAGTAGATTGGAGGGTTTTGCGTATTGATACAAGACACTTTTAACCTACATATTTATATAAATGTTAATTTGACATCCCAAGTCAGTGAAGGGGGTACTTTGCGCCCTAAACGACTTGGGATTTTTTATTGCAAAAACAATTAAAAAATTTTCAAAAAAAATAAAAAAAGTTGAACTACTCGGAAAGATGGTTTCCGAATACTTTTGCTAAAGTTAAGGCGTTGAAACAGAAAAAAAGGAGGTGAGATAACGAAATGGATTTGAAATATACAAGCATAACTGCTGACATATTAAACATTTTATCAGATTGCAAATTACACAAAATGCAAGAGATAGCAGACAAAGTAGAAGTTTCAGAAAGAACAGTTAGAAGCCATATACAATCACTTTCATATCGTTATCCTATTCAGACTTTCTGTGGAAACAAAAATGGTGGAGTAAAGTTGGATGAGAACTACCTACATCAAGGGAAAATAAGGTCAAATGATGAGCTGCAACTCATAGAAAAGGCACTTCGACTTTTGCAGAAGTTAGGTGGCGAAGATGTTGACCAGGAATTATTGGAGTCTTTAATCCAAGAATACTCACTACCTACAAAATTAGCAGGAGTAGAGAAATGAACGATGAAATGATTATTGACGGGGAGAAACTTGCTGATTACCTAAAAGAACATGGAGTAAGCAAGCAAGACCTTGTCGAAGTGCTAAACACTGGAGAAATCTATTATTCAAAAGAAGATGGAGAATACGGTGTTGAGCAAGCAGACACATTTACAACAGATAGTTTATTTAAAAAAGGTGCAAAGGTAGGATACCTGTCAGCACTAAAACTAGCAAAACACATTGGCTATGATCACTTGATTGACATTATTGATTGGGAGGCTATGGGGTTTGAATACAACGAAATCACAGTTGGAGAATTGTTGTCCATCCTTAAAGAAAACTTCTTATTCAATGCCAATTAAAGTAAAGCCATATAAACACCAACTAGAAGCTTTCAAGTTTGCTTTGAAAGTGTTGGGGTGCTTATGAAAAAAGAAGTGATGTTGCCTTGTGATGAGTGTGGAAAGTTGTTCGTAAAAGATGCAAGAAGTATGAAAAAGATGAACTTCTGTTGTCGCCAGTGCATGAACAACTTTAACTCAAAAAGATTTACAACCTACAACATAACTGAAAATCCTATGAATGCAAAAGGTAGGACACTAGAGCAAAGGTTTGCAATGAGAAATAGAAGAATAAATGCAAAAGACCGAAAAGGAAAAGAAGTGCATACCTACAACAAGCAATTAGGAGAAGTTGAACACAGAAAAATAATGCGCCTAAAACTCGGTAGACCACTAGAAAGTGATGAAGTGGTTCACCATGTTGATGGCAACCCATTAAACAACAAACCAAGCAATCTTCAAGTGATGACAAGGAGTGAGCATACACGCTTACACATTAGAGAATATTGGAGAAAAAAGAATGGCAGGAATTAGTAAATCAGTTGCTATTCTTGCGGAAATGGGAACAGGGAAAACCTTGATAAGTATAGGCTTAGCAGGACATTTGTATTTGAAAGGCGAGATAAACAAATTGCTTATAGTCGCACCACTTTCAATAACAAAAGTTTGGGAAGAAGAATTCGGAAAATTTGCTGATTTTGACTACCAAATAAAAGTTTTGGAAGGAACTTCAAACAAGAAAACTGAGATGTTAAGGAATTTATTTGGAACAAAACTCCAGGTGGCAGTAGTCAACTACGAGTCGTGTTGGAGATTAGAAAAAGATATAGCCGAATGGCAACCAGATATGATCATTTGTGATGAGTCAAGCAAGATTAAAAACCCACAGGCAAAGCAATCAAAAGCATTGCATAGGCTGGGTAAGAAAAGCAAGCACAATATGATTTTGACAGGCACACCAGTGACCAACAACCCGTTGGATTTTTTCTCACAGTATAAATTCCTGGATGAAGGCATTTTTGGTGGCAGTTATTACGCTTTTAGGTCGAAATATGCAATCATGGGCGGTTATGGAAACTACCAAGTTGTTGGATACAAGAACCTACAAGAATTAACTGAAAAAGCACATAAAATTGCTTTCCGAATAACCAAAAAAGAAGCTCTTGATTTGCCAGAGCAGGTGGATACAACTAGATACATTGAACTGGAGCCAAGAGCAAGAGCGATATACAACCAAGTTGAAAAAGAAAGCTATGCAGAACTAAACAGTGGCGAAATAGCAACACCAAATGTTCTAACAAAATTGCTAAGGCTTTCACAAATAACTGGTGGTTATATCAAAAATGAATTTTCAGAAATATCAGAACAAGTTTCATCAGCAAAGATAAATGCACTTGAAGAAATTGTTGAAGAATGCATGGATGCTGGTAAGAAGCTTGTGATATTTGCAAGGTTTATTCCAGAGATAGATGCAATCGCAAGAATGCTGAAAAAAGAAGGAATTAAATACTCACTTATTCGTGGAGATGTAAAAGACCGAGCAAGTGAAGTTGAACGATTCCAAAACGATAAAGAAACAAAAGTGTTTATTGGTCAATTGCAAACGACAGGTATGGGCTTAACGCTTACAGCGGCTGATACAGCGGTGTTTTATTCGCTGTCTTATAACTTTGCTGATTATGAGCAAGCAAAAGCCAGAATCCACAGAATAGGTCAGAAAAACAATTGTACCTACATTCACTTGATAGCAAAAAACTCAATAGATGAAAAAGTGCTTGATGCATTATCAAAAAAGAAAAATATTGCAGACCTAGTCGTAGATAATTGGCGAAGTTTGTTCAATCAATAGGAGAGATTATGGAAAATAATGAACTTTTCACATTGTCCGACCAATACCTTGCGACAAGAGATAAGAAGCAAGGATTAGAGCAGGAACTTAAAGATGTTTCAAAGTTGCTGGAACAGATAGAAATTGAACTAATCCAGAGAATGACAGACAGCGAAATAGATAGTTTCAAAAGAAATGGTGTGTTGTTCTCAATGGTAAGTAGAGAATTTGAGTCAGCGAACCCAGAAACAAAAGAAGAATTGTACAAGCGATTCAAAGAGCGTGGATACGAAAACCTTTTCACAATCAATGCAAACACACTTAGTGGCTTTGTAAGAGAAAGCAAAAAAGAGAACGATGGAGTGTTGCCAGATTGGATGGAAGGCTTAATAAACACATTCGAAAAACAATCAATCAGAGTCAAAAAGAATTAGGAGATAACTATGAGTAACGATTTAGTTAAAAAAGAAAACCAATTTGTAGCAAATGCCGAAGCAATGGATTTGCAAGAAGAAATGCAAGGGTTGAACATAACCTTTGACAGAATAAAAGTACCAAGTGGTGGTGGACTTGCCTTTGAGGTCCCAGGCGAAAATCCAGATGAACCAGACCTACAAAAAGAGTTCAGTGCAGTGATTTTATATCACCACCCAATACTTTCATACTACAAGGAAAAATATACAGGTGGAAGCGAAGCACCAGATTGCTCATCAATGGATGGAATAAATGGTGTTGAAAGAGAAACAGGAGAATTGAAATCTTGCAAAGATTGTCCACTTAATCAATTTGGAACAGGGGAAAATGGAGGCAAGGCTTGTAAAACAAAAAGAAGAATTTTCATTTTGAGAGCAGGCGAAGCTTTCCCAACACTCTTGACATTACCAACAGCAAGCATAAGCGATTATTCAAAATACATTATGCGATTGCTTTCAAAAGGTAAGAAGTCAAACCAAGTAGTAACAAAGTTTGGTCTTAAGAAAGATTCAAATAAAACAGGTATCACATTTAGCAAAGTGACACTTGCATATGAAAGAGATTTGACAGAACAAGAACTTGTCAATGTGAAAAGAATGAGTGAGCAAGTGAAAGCAATGGCATCAACTTTGCATGAGAACTATGACAGTGAAGAATAGATAATTTCACAATGAAGGAGTAAAAATGGAATTAGATAACAAATTCGATGAGTTAAAAAGCAAAGTAGGAATAAGAGAAGTTATAGCACATTTCTATATGGATGTTGACAGACAGAACAAAGCCCTTTGCCCATTCCATCATGAGAAAACTCCCTCATTTAGCATTGATGAAAAGGAAAACATTTTCAAATGCTTTGGTTGCGGTGTGGGTGGAGATGCTATCAAGTTTGTAGCAATGCTTAAGGAAATTAGTAACCTGGATGCAGCGAAACTAATTGACAGTGCATTTAGTTTAAGAATATTTGATGACAACTCCAAACCTACAAAACCAATAAAGAAAGTGGAAAGGAAAGTAGAGCCAATGATAGAAGAAAACTTTGAGCCGAATCCAAACATCAAGCCATACCTACAAGAATGTGCAAGAAACATTGAAAAGCAAGAATATATGCAATCGCGTGGGTTGACAGTAGAAACATTGAAAAAGTTTAAAGTTGGATACGACATCCAAAGAAATGCGATAACAATTCCTTACAGTAGCAACCTTGCTTATTATCAAACAAGAACGATAAATGAAAAGAAGTTCTTCAAACCAAAGAAAGAAGATGCTGGCGAAGAACCACTATACAATGAAAGAGCATTGGCCGGAAGAACAAGAACTCCGATATTCGTTGTTGAAAGTCCCATTTGTGCAATGAGCATTGCTCAAGAAGGTGGGGTGGCACTGGCAACTTGTGGAACAGGATGTTTGAATAAACTGAGAGATGCATTAAAGAAAACAAAACCAAAAGGTGCATTGATACTATGCTTTGACAATGATGATGCAGGAAAACAAGCAACCAAGGAAGTGTCAGCAGAACTAGACAAACTAGCAGTAAAATACTTGGTATTTAATTTGGCAGAGAATTGCAAAGATCCAAATGAAATGTTAACAACGAACAAAGATAGATTTCAATTTTTGATACAAGTAGCAATAGACAAAGCAAAGAAGCTCACAGCAACTGAGTTTGACTTGCAAAGTGCTGCCGATTTGAGAAATGAAGTCATACCACCACCATTTTGGGTAGTGGAAGAATTGTTGCCAGAGGGCTTGTCGTTATTGGTAGCATCAAGTAAGTTGGGTAAATCTTGGATGGCGCAACAAATTTGTATCGAAGTGGCAAGAGGTGGAAAGTTCCTTGAACACAAAACCACTCAAGCAGACACAGTGTACCTGGCACTAGAAGATAGCAAAAAGAGAATTCAAACAAGAATGGATATCTACCTAGGCGATGATCCAGTGCCAAAAGGTTATATGTATTCAATTTATGCACCAACCCTAGACACAGGGCTAATGGATACTTTGGAAATGTATATGAATGAACATCCAAACATTAGGCTAATTGTCATTGATACCTTGCAAAGAGTTCGTGGTATGCCATTGAAAAATGAATCAGCATATGCAACGGATTATAGAGAGTTGAATATTCTAAAAGCATTTGCCTACAAACATCATATTTGCATATTGGTATTGCACCATGTGAGAAAGTTATCAGACAACAATGATGCTTTCAATATGATAAACGGAACAAATGGTTTGATAGGTGTTTCGGACAACTCGTGGGTTATTTACAAGAAAAACAGAATGGACTTAGAGGCAACAATGGCAACGACAGGTCGTGATATAGGAACAATGGAACTTGTTATAACCAAAGGCGAGAAAAATGGTCGTTGGGATTTGATTGGAGATGCTGAACAACAGGAAGCTATGCAAAAGAGAAACGAATACGAAAAGAACCCTATTGTTAAAGTTATCAAAGAACTACTCAAAAGGCAACCAAGTGGCTGGAGAGGCACAGTGACTCAGTTCAAAATGGAGAGTATAAATATTTTGAATGATGGAACTAGGCTAGGTAGCGATACAAAGGTAGGAATGGAACTAAATCATTTGACCTATGATCTTGGGCTTGATGGAATTATTCACGAAGTTGATGAGAAAAAGACCAGAATTGGCAAAAGGCATTACTTTTATTTGAAGAACAAATACACAGGCAAGGCAATTAAACCAGATAATTGTGAACAACAAGAACTATTAGATTAGATATCAAGGTGGAACAGGTGGCACAAGGTGGCACATAAGCCCAAAACTGCCGAAAAATAAAGACATTTAGCAACTACAAATGTGTGCCACCTTAAACTTCCAAGGTGGCACAAGGTAGCACCTACTAAAAATGCAAAAAATCCTGAAAGGTAAAAGGGGTTTAAGTGGTAAGTGGGTAAGGTAGTGATGCGTGCCACCTGTGACACTTGTGCCACCTTACTATCAATTTGGAGGGAAAATGAAAGAGCAAGAGATTGTAAATGAAATAAAAAAATACTTGCAGTCAATTCCAAACCTATTTTTCTGGAAAGAACATGGTGGTCAGTTCGGAACAGCAGGAATTCCAGACATAATAGTTTGCTATAAAGGGAAGTTTATAGGATTTGAATGTAAACAACCAGGGAGAAAACCAACAGTTCTACAAAAAATAACCCTTACTAAAATAGCAAGAGCAAAAGGAATTGCAAGGGTTGTCACTTCTGTTGAAGAAGTAAAGGAAATTATTGAAAATATTTAATGGAGGCAATTGGTGGAAGAATATATCATCCATCGCGTGGGAATTTCAAAGGAAGCGAAATTTGACTATGCGTTAATATTCAATTTATTGGTTGGAGATTTTGGTAGCGACCTTCCACCAAATTTCCGATTAGATAAAAATATAAAAAATGAACTCGAATTGTATATAACCCTTAATAAGAAAGTTTGGTATAAAAGATATTTCAGAACGACCTATATTCACGAAGAAACAGGTAAAAACCTAATGTTTTTTATAAAACAAAGGCAAAAATTTGCAAATATGCAATCGTGGGAAATTGTTGGCATTTGTGAAGCTGAAGATTACGATGAAGATTTAGAAGAATGCGGACAGATTAGGGCTTGGTATGAAACAAAAATTGAAGATTTGCCAAACGAATTAGATTGGGTAGAAGAAAAATACAGATATAAAATGCTAGAACAATTAGATTTAATCTACGACGTAGGAGGGAGAGATGGGTACATTAGATGTTGTGAAGAACTTATTGCAGAATTATCAACTAAATTTGAACAAGATCAAATTAGCAGACTCACAGTCAGAAGAATCAAACCTTTCATTAAAGGAAAATCTTGGACATCTGAAACAGCAAATGCAATTATTGGAATTCTCGATGAATTGTATGAACGAGAAAGAGAAAGAAGTGATAATTTTGATTTATAAAAATGCGAAATCTCTCAGTGAAGTAGCAAGATTGTTGTTTACTTGTAAGTCAAACATATACAAAATGAGAGAGAAAGCACTTAAAAATCTAGCCAAAATTTACGATGATATAAAAAAGTGAACGACAGAGAACGAAAAGTGAACGAAAGTGAACGACTAAGCCGTATAATATAATTGAAATTGCAAAACAGCTCACCAAATGAAAGGTGGGTTGTTTTTATTTAGGAGAGTGATATGCCATATAGACCTAAAAAACCTTGTAGACATCCTGGGTGTCCAGAACTGACAAATGAAACATTCTGTGAAAAGCATAAAAGAGAGGACAACAAAATTTATAATCAATACAAGAGAGATGAACTAAGCAGAACCTTTTATAGAACACAGCGATGGATAGAAACCAGGAAAAAGAAATTGCACATAAATCCATTTTGTGAAGAATGCCAAAGAAACGGAACGATGGTAGTAGGAAAGATTGTTGACCATATAGTACCAATAAAGCAAGGTGGCGAACCTTATGATTTGGATAACTTGCAAACATTATGTTGGTCGTGCCATAGTAGGAAGTCAATTAAAGAAGGTAGTAGGTTCGGTGTACAAGCCAGACAATGACAACATAAAGAAAATAAACTTTTATGCCAACAACAAATGGAATATACCAGAGATACAAGGAATAAGCGAAATTAATGAAAAAGTGCAATTTATTGGTTTTAATTACGCAAAAACATTTGAAAAAGCACAAAAAACCGATTTTGGAATACATTTCTTCCTTGATGATTACCAATTCAATAGATTATGGAACAACCCAAACAAGTATGTACCATTATTATTGAAATATAGGTATGTGCTAAGTCCAGATTTTAGTATGTTCCTAGACTATCCAAAAGCGATGCAGATGTGGAAACATTATCAGAAACATTGGATAGGTGCATATTTGGAATTGTTTGGAATAAAGGTTATACCAACAATCGGATGGAGCGATGAAGAAAGTTTCGAGTGGTGTTTTGATGGCGAACCAAAGAAGTCAATTGTTGCAGTAAGTTCAATAGGAACACAAAGGCAGGAAGAAAGTAGAGAATTATTCCTTAAAGGTTATATGGAAATGAAAAAGAAACTAAAACCTAAAAAGGTGTTGTTTTGGGGAAATATTCCAAAAGAATTAGAGAGAGAAAAGAACATATTCCATATGGGATACATAATGGATGAAAAGTTCAAATTAATGCGAAAAACTTCGGAATAACCCTGGACTTTCGAAATTGTTTGCGGTATGTTTTGTGTTGAATAAAAGGAGAAAAACTATGACAAATGAACTCAAAAAAATGGAAAAAGACCTTATAAACAAATATACCAAAAAAGTGGTTTTAGAGTATAAGGCACAATACGATGATGCAGTAACACTACTATTAATCGGAAGTGAAGTTGAAGATAAAAAAGGTCTTGAACAAGCAAAGAAAGAGTATTATAACGAAGCTGAAGAAATGCTAGAAAAAATACCACAGGATTATAGAAAGTTTAGAGAATTATTAGTAGAAGAATTTTAATAAAAGGAGAAATAATATGGGCGGTAGAGGTGGAAACTCAATAAGTGAAAAAACTAGTGATAGAGGCTTGCAAAAAAGGGCAGAAGGCATACACAAAATATTAGCAGATGCAGGAATGCCAGCAAAAGAGTCGGTAAGTGCGACAGTAGAAAGATTAAGGAAATTAGATAGAGATAGTGGTAATACAAAACAAGCAATGAAAGAAGTATTATATTCATCTCATATAAGCGATTATGAAAGAGGGTTCAGAAGAACAGCAAATACTGCAAATAAAGCAGGTTATAAACAAGAAAAAGAAAACTTAATGAACCAAATAGTAAGAACTCCAAATCAAGTAAACAAGATCACAACCCAAGCACAAAACAAATACAGAAAACAACTAGACTCATTAGATAGACAGATAAACAATGCAAGTGGTAGTGAATACAATAGACTTATAAAAGAAAGAGATACCACATATGGTAAATTCCAAGCAGCGAACTTTATAAATTGGGCGAGAAAGAAGTAGGCACCAGGGGGATGTAAATCTCTACAGCCTTTAACTTAAAGAGCGGGGCGGCAGTCATACAGAAAAAGTCGCAAAATCAAAAATCAAACAAAAAAATCAAAAATTATAATTTGAAAACACAGCAAATCACTTGAAAAATGCTGTGTTTTTTCATTTCTAACATTTTTATTTTGGTGTTGGTAAAAATCAAAAAATAATCAAAATAAATCAAAAAATAATCAAAAAGTGAGGTAAAGAGATGGCAAGTGGTGGATATAGAGCTGGTGCAGGGCGACCTAAGAAATCGGTTACAGAAAAAATTTTAAATGGGAATCCTGGCAAGCGACCGATAGAAGTTCTTCAATTTGATGAAGGGAAGGAATTGCCAAAAGAACCACCAAGTTGGCTTACTAAAAAAGCAAAAGAAATTTATAAAAATTTGGTTGAATGGTTGGAAAAGATTGGTTGTACAAAAGGAATTCTTCCATATAACGTAGAAGAATATGCTCACTGCAAGTCTAGATGGCTTGAAAGTGAAGAAGCAATAAATACTCATGGATTTTTAGTAAAGGATAACAGTGGTAAACCGATACCAAATCCTTATGTGTCATTAGCACAACAATACTTGAAAATGACAAATGATGTTTGGGGTAAAATTTATCAAGTCGTTAGAGAAACAAAACTAACAGAATTAGACAACAACTCTCCAAATGATGACATTATGGAAAGTTTACTAAGGGGGAAATGATGCTAAAAGTAATTGAATTATTCTCAGGCATAGGATCGCAAACCCAAGCATTGAAGAACATAGGAATAGAACACGAAGTTATTGCAGTGTCAGATAATGATGTATCTGCAGATAAATCATATAGAGCTTTGCATAATCCTAATGTAAATAATCTTGGAGATATAACACAAATTAAGAATTTGCCAAAAGCAGACCTTTGGACGTATTCGTTCCCTTGCCAAGACATATCGGTTGCAGGATTGCAAAAAGGCTTTGAGCAAGGTAGTGGCACTAGGTCAGGGTTGTTGTGGGAAGTTGAGCGATTGCTACTAGTCGCCAAAGAACAAGGAACACTTCCAAAATATCTGCTACTTGAAAATGTTAAAAACTTAATAGGAGTCAAATTTAAGGATAGCTATGAGAAATGGCTATCCTTTTTGAATGGTTTAGGATACACAACTTATACAAAAGTGTTAAATGCCAAAGATTATGGAATACCACAAAACAGAGAAAGGGTGTTCGGTGTTTCAATACTTGGAGATCATAAACCATTTGTATTCCCAGAAAAACAGCCGCTTAATAAAAGACTCAAGGATATACTTGAAGATGAAGTTGAAGAAAGGTACTACCTAAAAGCATCAACGATTATAAGTATACTCAATACAACATTTAACCAAAGAAAAGGATTGCTACATGGCGACCAAGATATTTGTGCAACATTATGTGCAAGAGATTATCACGAACCAAAGCTTATAGCAGTAGGTAAATTAGAGGGTGGAGTTTGGGATAAACGATATAACCAAATAAGACAGGTGTTCGATCCAGATGGAATATGTCCAACAATAATGGCAGGTGGCGGCGGAGGAACAGAAACCAAGATTGTAGCAATTCGTGGGAGAGAGGCTGGACAAGTAATAGAACCAAATAACAAGGGTACAACGAATGCACTTACTACAGTTACAAAAGATAACCTTGTAATTGAGAAACCAAACAAACTAATTTGTCGTGGATATAAGAAATTTACAGATAAGCACGGATATATTCCAGAATTGTTCAATCCATATCATAGCAAAGAAATTAGTGACATAGCACCAACGCAAACAACGAATTGTGGAGTAGACACAGCAAGTGCATCAGTTCTAAAAGCTGAGAAGCACGAAACAGATGACTATTTGAGAATTAGAAAATTGACACCAACAGAGTGTTGGCGACTTATGGGCTGGAAAGATGAACAAATAGATAAGATAAAAGCGACAAAAATAAGCAACACACAAATGTACAAACAAGCAGGAAATGGCATTGTAATCAATGTACTTGAAGAAATTTTCATAAAATTATTTAAAAATGATACAAATTCATAAAAGGTATGCTATAATGAAAGCATCCATAAAGAGTGTGCGAGGGACAGCCCCTATGACCACACAGCAACCTGGCGATGCTAAGGTGCTAAAGGCTGACCGATGGTAATTCCTATATTCGAATTTTAGCCCATCGGTAGCGATGGGTTTTTCTATGACTTTTTATGGAAATATAAAATCAAATAGGAGAGAATATGATTAAAGTAGTAACAAGTGAAAGTGTCAATTGTGGACACCCAGACAAGACATGCGATATAATCGCAGATGCATTTTTGGATGAAGCATTAAGCCAAGATCCAAATAGCCAAATGGCAGTTGAATGTGCCATAAAGAATGACAAATTATTTATTTATGGGGAAGCAACAACCAAAGCAAACATTGACTATGATAAAATTGCCAAGGAAGTATTAAAGGATATAGGATACAAAAACGAGTTTACAATCATTAAAGAACTTAGTGAGCAAAGTCCAGATATCAACCAAGCAGTGGTAAAGAAAGAACTTTGTGCAAACGACCAAGGTATGGTCTATGGATATGCATCAGCTGAGACAGATGAGTATATGCCATTGCCAATAATTGTCGCTCATAAACTTATGAAACAGTATGATGTTTTTAGAAGAACCACCGATAAATACTTTGCAGATGCAAAGAGCCAAGTGTCAGTTTTATACAACAACAAAAAGGTGTTGGAGTTTGCAACCATTTTAATCAGCGTGTCGCACGATAAGAGCCTAAGTAAGGAAGAAATAAGGGATACAATCGCTGACAAGGTTGTTGCGCCTGTTTTGGCGGAATATGCACACCTTATTGGCAATCAAACACAAATCATTGTGAATCCAAGTGGTAAATTCACAGTATGGGGAAGCTTTGGAGATAGTGGCTGTGTTGGTCGTAAGATTGTGGTAGATACTTATGGTGGAGTTGGCCGAGTGGGTGGCGGATGTTTCAGTTCTAAAAATGCAACCAAAGTAGATAGGTCAGGAGCATACTACGCAAGGTATGTTGCCAAGAATATCGTAGCACATGGACTTGCAACAGAGTGCGAAATTCAAGTTGCTTATGCGATAGGGCTTGCCGATCCAGTGTCAATCTGCATTGATTGCTTCGGAACAAACACAAAACCATTAAAAGAAATCGCAAAGTATGTGGATGATAACTTTGATTTTAGACCAGACAATATAATCAAGGAACTAGGATTGCTAAATCCAATTTATAAGCAAACAGCGTGCTATGGACATTTTGGCAGACCTGAGTTTCCTTGGGAACAAATAAAAGATTAAACAAAAGGGATTCGTAATTGAGTCCCTTTTTATTATGGAGAATATAATGCAAATTGAGAAATTAAAAGTTGAACAATTAAAACCAGCAGACTACAACCCAAGAAAGAAGTTAAAACCTGGCGACAAAGAGTTTGAGAAACTGAAAAAGAGCATTGAAGAATTCGGCTATGTAGAACCAATAATTCTAAATAGAAGAACAAACACAGTAGTTGGTGGACACCAACGACTTGAAGTAATGAAACACCTAGGATACACCGAAGTTGATTGTGTGATTGTAGATCTTGATGAGCAAAAAGAGAAAGCATTAAACATTGCACTAAATAAAATTAGTGGCGAATGGGATAATGACTTGCTTACAGATTTGCTTAAGGAGTTAGATCAAGGTGGAATAGTTTCCCTTACAGGTTTTGAAACAGAAGAATTGGATGAGTTGTTTGCAGGAACGGAATATAATGTCAGTGAGGACAACTTTGATGTTGGCGAAGCTTTGGAAGAAATAGACAACAAACCATTTACTCAAAGTGGCGATATCTGGCATATCAAACAACATAAATTGTTGTGTGGAGATAGCACAAAGCTGGAGGATATAGAGCGACTTTTTGTCGAAAACGAGCAAGCAAGTTTAATTGTAACCGATCCACCATACAACATAGATTATGGTAATAGCGAGCAGGATAGAGCAAGGGCTCGTGGTGTGATTATGGAGAACAGAAGCATACTAAACGACAACATGGATGATGAGTCGTTCTACAAGTTCCTTTTCAAGTTTTACGAAACAGCATATGCAATAACAAAAGGTGGTGGAGCAATCTATGTATTCCATAGCACTAAAGAATCAGTAAACTTTATTGAAGCAATGAAAGATGCTGGGTTCAAAGTATCACAAACACTAGTTTGGGCAAAAGACCATTTCACACTTGGTCGCAACGACTACCAGTGGCAGCATGAACCAATCCTATATGGTTGGAAAGTGGTAGATGGTAAACCACATTATTTCATACACGATAGGACACTATCAACAGTAATAGAAACAACCAAAGACATAAGCAAATTGAAGAAAGAAGAACTTGTTGACTTGCTAAACAAAATACTAGAAAACTATCCAAGCGATATAATAAAAGATGCAAAACCACTAAGAAATGCAGAACATCCAACAATGAAACCAATAACATTATGTGGGAAACTAATTCGCAACAGTAGTCGTGAAAGAGAAATCGTGTTTGATGCCTTTGCAGGTAGTGGTTCTACATTAATGGCTTGCGAACAACTGAACAGAAAATCATATAATTCGGAATTAAGCGAAAACTATTGCGATGTAATCGTAAAACGATTTGTCAAAGCATTTGGAAGTGATGACATATACCTAGAAAGAGATGGGAAAGAAATACTATTCAAAGACACAAAATTATACGAAGAATAGCGATTTTTCTTTCAATTAACACTGGACTTTGAATAACCTTTGCGGTATTGTTTTGATACACATAGAAGGAGAAAAAATATGGAAAAATGGTTGATGATACTTGAACTTGATGGTAATTATAAATTCCTAAGAGTAAAGAAAGATATGATTGAACAAGTTCGAGCAGTAGTTGGCTCTGTGATTGATATATACGAACAAGAAGCTCCACCAGTAAAAATCACAGATTATGTAATGGAGAAACTAAATAAAATTTTTACAGAACAAGAAGTTGAAGAAACAAAACTTGGTGTGTATATTAAAAGGGTGTCAAACATATGAGAAAGAAACCATTAGTTTATATAGACATAGATGGTCCAGATGGGAATGTGTTATTTATGCTATCAAAAGTAAGAGAAGCTTTGAGAAAAGAAAGAAGGATAAATGACTATAATGAACTAAGAGATAAGGTCTTGCAAAGTAGATATCCACAGGGCATATACCAAATGAGTGAACTAGTAGAATTTATAGACATAAGTGAAAGTCAGACATTAAAAGAAAAGATAAAGCAAGGCAAAATAATAGATGAACAACTAAATAAATAAGACAAAAGGAAGGTAAAAAACACCTTCCTTTTTTCATTGATAAGGGGTTGAAAAGTGAACGAAATTGAACAAAAAGGTCAAGCACTTGCCGACAGAGCAGTTGCCTTTATCAATTCCCTTAAGCATACCAAGGGTGTTTGGTACGGGAAAAACTTTGAACTACTACCTTGGCAAGATAAAATTGTAAGAGATTTATTTGGAACATTAAAACCAAATGGATATAGACAATATAATACAGCATACATTGAGATCCCAAAGAAACAAGGGAAAAGCGAATTGGCGGCGGCTGTTGCTTTATATCTCACTTGTGGAGATGGGGAATACGGTGCGGAAGTTTATGGATGTGCTGCTGATAGACAACAGGCATCAATTGTATTTGATGTTGCAGTGGAAATGATAAATCAGTGTCCTGCATTAAAGAAAAGATGCAAGATACTAGCCAGTCAAAAGAGAATTGTGTATTTGCCGCTAAAATCGTTCTATCAAGTGCTATCAGCTGAATCATACACAAAACACGGATTGAATGTACACGGAGTTATATTTGATGAACTCCATGCACAACCAAATAGAGCATTATACGATGTTATGCTCACAGGTTCTGGAGATGCAAGAAAGCAACCTTTGTATTTTTTGATAACAACAGCAGGAACTGATAGAAACAGCATTTGCTATGAAGTCCATAGAAAAGCAGAAGATGTGATAAATGGTAAAAAACATGATCCAACATTTTATCCCGTTATTTATGGAATTAAAGATGAAGATGATTGGACAGATGAGAAAAATTGGTACAAAGCAAATCCAAGTTTGGATATAACAGTAGACATAGACAAGATAAGAGCAGCATTCAACAATGCAAAGGAAAATCCAGCAGAAGAAAACCTATTCAGACAACTACGACTAAATCAATGGGTAAAACAATCAATTCGTTGGATGCCTATGGATAAATGGAATTTGTGTTCGTATGCAGTAGATAAAGAGCGACTAAAAGGTCGTGTTTGTTATGGTGGACTAGACCTTAGTAGCACAACAGACATCACAGCATTTGTGCTTGTATTCCCACCAGAAGATGAAGATGGCAAGTATGAAGTGCTGCCATTTTTTTGGTTGCCAGAAGAAACACTAGAACTAAGAGTTCGTCGTGACCATGTACCATATGATACCTGGAAAGCAAAAGGACTAATAATGACAACAGAAGGTAATGTTGTTCATTATGGATTTATTGAAAAGTTCATTGAAGAACTTGGCACACAATACAACATTAAAGAAATAGCATATGACAGATGGGGAGCAGTTCAAATGGTACAAAACTTAGAAAGTATGGGATTCACAATTGTTCCTTTCGGTCAAGGATACAAGGATATGAGTCCACCAAGTAAGGAACTTATGAAGCTTGTGCTTGAGAAAAAGATAGCACATGGTGGAAATGAGGTGCTGGAGTGGATGGTCGATAATATTTATATCAAAACCGATCCAGCAGGGAATATAAAACCAGATAAAGAAAAGTCAACCGAAAAGATTGACGGTGCGATAGCACTTATAATGGCACTAGACCGAGCAATAAGACACGGAGGCCAACAAGAAAGTGTCTACAATGAAAGAGGAATTATTATTTTATAGGAGCAGAAATGGGGTTATTTAATCGCAAAAAGAAAGAGCAAAGAAACCTTGACCAAAAAACTGCTGACTTCATAAAAGGTGTTGATATCGACACAGGGCATTTGAGTAATAGTGGTGTAGATGTTGATGAAGAAACAGCACTTAAAATCTCAGCAGTATATGCTTGTGTAAAAGTGATAAGTGAAACAGTGGCAAGTTTGCCATTAAACCTATTAAAAGAACTAACCAATGGCGATAGCGAAAAAGCAAAACAGCATCCATTGTTTACATTGTTAAAAGATGCACCAAATAGCGAAATGTCGAGTTTCACTTATAGGGAAATGCTGATGACAAACTTGCTACTTTGGGGAAATGCTTATTCGTTGATCAAGAGAAATAAACTAGGGCAAATCGTAGAACTATACCCACTTAAAAGCAAGAATATGAAAGTGGAAAGGGATGCGGTCACAAACAAAATAAAATACATTTACACAAACAATAAAGGAATAACAACAACATACACTCCAAAGCAGGTACTACATATACCTGCTTTTTCATTTGACGGAGTATTAGGAGTGAGTCCAATAACCTATGCTAGGGAAGCTATGGGGCTAGCACTAGCAACAGAAGAATTTGGCGCAAGGTTTTTTGGAAATGGAGCAAGACCAGGTGGTGTGCTTGAACATCCAGGAGTGGTCAAAGATCCAGAAAAACTGAGAGATAGTTGGAACAAGGTATATCAGGGAACAGCCAACTCACATAAGGTGGCGGTTCTTGAAGAAGGGATGAAATATCATGAGATTGGTATGAGTCCAGAAGATAGTCAATTTTTGCAAACAAGGTCATTTCAATTGACTGAAATTTGCAGAATTTTCAGAGTGCCACCACATATGATAGGCGACCTATCACGTAGCACTTTTAGTAATATTGAGCATCAATCCATAGATTTTGTGGTTCATACAATAAGACCTTGGTTGGTTCGCTGGGAACAAGCCATTGCAAGGTCGCTACTTACAGATGAAGAAAGAACCATATACTATGCAAAATTCAATGTAGACGGATTGATGCGTGGCGACTTTGCTACACGAATGAATGGGTATGCAATCGCCAGACAAAATGGCTGGATGAGTGCTAACGAAATTCGTGCTTTGGAAGATATGAACAAAATTCCAAAAGAGCAAGGTGGCGATTTGTATTTGCTAAACGGAAACATGATTTCGGCAATCGCAGCAGGAGGTGCAAAAAATGAAATAAATGAAGGAGGCAATAATGACCAAAGCAATGGAGAAAAACCTGTTTGAGAGAAGAACGATAACACTTAAAGAATTAAGAGTTGTTGAGGCAAATGTCGATCCTCTAACAGAACCAGCAATCGAAGGCTATGCATCGGTTTTTGATAGTTGGAGCGAAGAACTAGGTGGCAATTCGCCATTTAGAGAAAGGGTTGTGAAAGGTGCTTTTGAAGAAACAATTCAAAACGATGACATAAGAGCATTGTTTAATCACGATCCAAACTATGTCCTTGGTAGAAACAAGGCTGGCACACTCACACTTGAAGAAGATGAGAAAGGTCTAAAAGTGAGAATAGTACCACCAGATACACAATGGGCAAAAGACTTACTTGTAAGCATCAAGCGTGGCGATATAACACAAATGTCGTTTGGTTTCACAGTAATACTAGACCGATGGAGTTATGAGGACAACATCGATGTTCGTGAACTATTAAAAGTGAAACTATATGATGTAAGTCCTGTGACTTTCCCAGCATACGCACAGACTGAATGTGGTGTTCGCTCATTGGTTGATGTTATAAGAACCCACCAATCCGAAGTGGCAAAAAGCAAGGAAACCAACAAAAGAAAGTTGGAGATGCAAAAACAAAAATTAAAATTTATGGGAGATTAGTAAATGAGAACATTGAAAGAACTTAAAGCTAGAAAAAATGATTGCAGATTAAAGGCAATCCAAATTATTGAGCAAGCAGAAAAGGAAGATAGATTCCTAACAGAAGATGAGAACAAAGAACTTACAAGATTAGAAACTGAAATGCGAAATTGGGAAAAACAGATTGTAAGACTTGAAGTTTTCAAAGGCGATTTTGAAGAAGAAAGCAAGCCAGAAAAGAAAGAAGATGCAGACACTAAAAATGATAGTGCAGGCGAACCAGATGAAACAGAAGTAGTGAAAGATAATCCAGAGAAAAATGAAGAAAGAAAATTCCGTACCTTAGGCGAACAAATGATGGCAGTATATCGTGCATCAACACCAGCAGGTAAAATTGATAGAAGATTAACCACCAGGTCAGCAAGCGGTTTGAACGAAACAAACCCAAGCGATGGTGGTTTTTTAGTGCAAAAAGATTTTGTTGCAGAACTTTTGAAAAGAACGTATGAAACAGGTATCCTTGCATCAAAGGTAAAGAAAATCCCACTTTCAACAAATGCTAACGGAATTAAAATCAATGCAATTGATGAAGATTCAAGAGCAAATGGTTCAAGATGGGGTGGTGTTCAAACTTATTGGGAAAACGAAGCTGATAAAATCACAGCATCAAAACCAAGATTTAGAACTATGGATTTGTCATTGAAGAAACTTACAGGTCTTTGCTATGTGACAGATGAATTATTGCAAGATGCATCAGCACTTGAAAATGTTATTCGTGAAGCATTTGCTGAAGAATTTGGCTTCAAAATTGATGATGCAATCCTTAGCGGAACAGGTGCAGGTCAACCACTTGGAATCCTTAATGCAGGTTCACTTGTAAAAGTTGAGAAAGAGAAAGACCAAACTGAAATCATCACAGTAGAAAACCTTGTTAAAATGTGGGCTAGATTGTGGTCAAGATCAAGAGCAAACTCAGTATGGTACATTAACCCAGAAATTGAACCATTGCTTTACACACTTAGAGTTGGAGATAAACCAGTGTATATCCCAGCAGGTGGTTTGAGCGAAGCTCCATATGGCACATTGTTCGGCAGACCAGTTATGCCACTTGAACAATGCTCTGAACTTGGCGAAGTAGGAGATATCATCCTTGCAGACTTTAGCCAATACATTTTAATTGATAAAGGTGGCATCAATGCAACATCATCAATTCATGTTCGCTTCCTTTATGATGAAAATGTATTCCGTTTCATTTATAGGGTTGATGGACAACCAGTTTGGAACAAAGCGCTTCAACCATATAAAGGTAGTGCAACAGTATCACCATTTGTAGCATTGGCTAAAAGAAAATAAATTATAGGAGAATAATATGAGTCAATATTTAGAAACAAACAAAATCGAAATCATTGCAGAGCCAGGTTCAAGCCTTGCTTCTGCAATTGAAACAAAAGAAGTAAAACTTGATAACTATCAATCAGCACAAATTGTTATTAGCACAGGCGAAGGCGACACAGCAACAACTAAAGCATCAGTTGTGGCAATTCTCCCAGATGCAACAGAACAAGAAATTAAGAATGAAGAAATCACAATCGGTGGCAACACTGAAAGTAGAATCAATGTAGTAGCAAATGAAATTGCACACTACGATGCAGCTAGCATCAAAATTAAAGTTGATGCAGTAGCAAGCACCACAGTAACTTGTGGAATCGTTGCATTACTTGGCGAACCAAGATATGCAGTAGAAAGAGAAACTGAGATTGTGGAAACTACAGAAGAAGTGGCAGAAGATACAACTGAAACCACAGAAGAATAGTAAGTAAGGCAGGGCAAGGATATGCCAACAATAGAAGAAATGAAATTATATTTGGGCATTGATGGGGAGTGGCTAGACTCCCTCCTTGCCGACTTATTAAAACTAGCACAGGGCATCATAGAGAAAGTGCTAAGATACCCAATATCAGAACTACAAGAAGTACCTGCAACAATCAAAGAAACTGCCAAATTTATTGTAAGTGCATACTACAACAATCGTGAAAATACAAATGCAAGAGAGATTGAAAATTCGGTTGCTTTGCTACTTTCTGAGTATAGGAGAAAAGGTTTTTAATGGAAAAGAAAGAAAACAAAGATAAAAAAGTGCAGTTTTTTAGCATAAGCACCAAAGTTATTGATGGATACGAAAAGGTTATAAAAACCTATATTCATAGCAAGAAAAGTGGTGGCTTATGGTGTTATGTGAGAGAACTTTCAGAGAATGAAAGATTTTCTGCAAGGGCAGTTCAAGTTGAAGAAACCACACAATTCAAGGTGGTTTATAATCCAAAGATAGTAAACGAATTATATTTGGAATTCAAAGGAAAAACATACGATATAGTTTCAATCGATGGTTATGAACATAACAAAAGCGACTTGGTAATAAGAGCAAACGAAATACTTGCGCCAAGTTATGATGAGGTGCGATATGAGAACTATTAAGGCAAGAAAGGTATGTAGAACCGAAGTGATAAAACTACTAAAAAGCATTGACTTAGTGGAAGGTATTTCACTAACAGATGCAGAAATAGATAAAGCAACAAAAACATTGTTTTGGCATGGTGTTTTGAGAAACCCAAAAGCAAGAAATAAGACCACCTATGTGTCGTATTATTTCCCAAGTTTTGAAAGCAAAATAAATGCAGATAATGATGACTTCCTTCGTGAAGTTATGGTTGCAATTGATGTCTTCAGCAAAAGAAGCTTTGATAGCAAAGACAATTTGGACTTGCTAGAAAAGATAGAGGACATATTCAAGGATAACGGGTTTGAGGTGGAGTTTGCAGATGAAATTTTTGAGTCTGAAACTTCACTTTTTCATTATCCTTTGACATTATACAAAATTTATTAGAAGGGAGAGAAAAATGGCAAACGAGACAGTAAATGTTTCCCAATTATATGAAACAGGAAACAAAAAGTTTTTTGCAGCGACACTTAACCCAGATGGAACATTTGGAGAAAAGCAATACCATCAAGGATTGATGGAAGTAAGCATTGAATTCAAGTCAGAAACTACTGAAATCAATGCAGATGATGATGTTTCATTTATTAGATTAAACACCCAAGTAACAGGCGAAGGCACAATCAAATTTGCAGTGCTACCATTTAATGTTTATTCAAAGTTTTTTGATGTAAAAATAGACAAAAATGGTGCTGTGATCATTAAGAGTAAAACCAAGAGCAAAGAACTTGCATTTGGTTATTATTCAAGTGTCGGAGATGGTAGCGAGTCAATGTTTACTATGTATAGGGCAGTGTTCCAATTGCCAACATTATCAAGCATTAGTTTTGATGGTAAGACAATTAGAAACCTAACACTTAATGTAAAGGTGTACCCACACGAATACATCAATACAGAGAACGAGCCAGACAAAGTAACATACACAATACTAAATAGTAATCTCAATAAAGACATTTGGGCAAAAGTGCAAGATGCAATTTATATTCCAGATAGCACAGTAGGAGCATAACAATGAAACAATATGGATTAATAAAGACCATTAAAACAGATGATGGCGAAGAAATTAAACTATGTGGAAATGCCTTCACATTTATACTTTACAAGAGTTATTTCGGCAAAGATTTGCTGAACGACATTATAAGTTTCGCAAAGAAGAACTCTAATAAGGATACTCTTGAAAAATTAAAGGAATACAACATTGAAACCATTGAAGATCTAGAAAAACTAGAAGATAAAGAAGCAAACGAAGTGCTTTCAACTATGGAGCAATACGAGTTTGATTGTGAGTTTATCCTAAACTTTATAGCATCACTAATTGCAACAGCACAATACCCAAACAAAATGGATGTTGGCGAATTGATTATGAGTATTCCACCTTATGTAATCACAGATAAGGGAATAATCAGCGAACTTTTGGACTTTTTCTCATTGTTTATTGCTCAAAAAAAAAGATAAATCCAGGGATAAGAAGTGCTGAAACAAGCCAAATTGAGGGAGATTTTACAACTCAAATGCTTTATTGTGCCATAAAAACAGGGGTTCATGTAAACATGGCAGATATGGGGCTTAATGTTTTCTATGACCTAATAGATTATTCAGCACAAATAGATGCATTGACAATCGCCAAAGCAGAAGGAAAGAATATTCAATACACAAAACCTATGAGTTTGTCGGATATGACACTCAATGGGAAATTAAGGGGATAAATGGCAAGTTGGAATGATGGTGTTTCAAAGCAATTAGCCGAATACTTTGAGCAAATAAGTGATTATGGGGATTATGCAATAGAAGCTATACAAGAGCAAATAGATTTTGAAGTGGAAAACCTAATAAAACAATTAGAGTCCACAACACCTAGGGGTGCAACACTTGGACTTTTGAACTCATTAAAGAAAAGCAAGATTGTAGCCAAATACAATTGGTATGGATACTCGGTAGAGTTCCAAGGGGAAAACCGAAAAGGTATTCCTTACCAAAAGATAGCAAACATACTCAACTATGGAACTAGCACCATAAAAGGAACTAGGTTCATAAACAAAGCAATCCATAACCTAAAAGACATGGATGAGAGAATATACGACAGATTTCAAAGAAAAATAAAGGGATAGGAGGTGGCTAATGGAAGTTGGTAGAAGTCTGGAACAGATAGACCAGAAAGTGAAGAAACTGAATGAGTCAATAAGGCAAACCACCTCTCAAACAAGAGAACTAGATAAGGCATTAAAACTAGATTCTAAAAACACCGAAGCATCGGCACAAAAAATGAAGAATCTAGAAACTCAAATAGGGCTTGCAACCCAGAAAGTCGCATTGTTAAGACAGAAACAAATAGAGGCCACAAAAGCCTTTGAAAAGGGCGATTTGACAGCCAAAGAATTTAATAAAATAAAGGTTTCTGTAATGCAAGCAGAGAATGAACTTGCAAAATACAATGTAGAACTAAAAAAGACAGCAGATGCACCAACAATAGAGAGAATTGGTAGGTTGGAGAAAGGGTTTGACAAGGTAGATAGTGCATTGAAAAAATCTCAAAAAACATTAAGAACTTTTTCAGCCCTAACACTTGCCTTGATCACAACAATTACAGCATCAATAACAGCATTCACAAACCAGACACTAGCAATTGAAGAACAAGCAAAAGCACTTGATGTCAGTATTGAAAAAATGCAACTACAAAGGAATGTTTACAAGGAAATAACAGGAGATGCAGGCAACTTTGACTCGGCATTGACTAGTCTAAAGAGTGTTATGTCAAGCATAGCACTAGGAAATGGTGCAGGATACCTAAACATTTTAGAGCATTTAGGGGTGTCAACCAAAGACCTCAATGGAAATACAAAAGAACTAGGTGTTGTATATGATGAAGTGCTCCAATCATTAGCAGGAATGGAAGATATTTCGCTTCGAAATTCACTTGCTTATGAATTGTTTGGGGAAAACGCAATAAATGTCTTAGAAGTGATGCAAACATCAGCAGAAACAATTGATGAATTAAACCAAAAGCAACAAGATCTAGGAATAACAACAGAAGAACAAGTAAAGACAGCAAAGCAAGTGCAAGAAACTTGGAACGAGCTAAAATTTGGATTTATGGAAGTGAGTGCAGAACTTGCTGAAAACTTACTACCAATAATACAGGTATTAAGTGAGTTTGTAATAGAGAATGTGCTACCAATACTAACAGCAATAACAAATTGGTTTGGTAGTATGAGTCCACAACAACAAAAATTCACACTATTTTTATTGCTAATCATAGTGCTACTACCAAAAATCGTGTCAATAGTCACTGCAATAGTAGGTGTGATAAAGGCAATCACAGTAGCAAGTTATGGAGCAGCTGGTGGTATTGGAGCAGTTTCGGCGGCAAGTACACCATTATTGCCAATCCTATGGGCTGTGGCAGCGGTGGTGCTAGTTGTAGCCACATTGTTCGCATTTTTGATGGGGCAAAGCACAAACCTAACACAAACACTTAATCAGCAAACATCACAAATGGCAGACCTAGAAGCTCAATACTCGAATATGGGTTCGGACTTTGATGTAAACACTACACAGGTAAGCGAAAATGCAAACCATAGTCAAGTAGATATCAATGTAGACATAAATGCGACAGGAGATTCACCTATAAGTCAAGAAAATGCTGAACTAGTTGCTGATTTATTGGCAGAAAGAATAAATAAGGAATTGGGAGGTAAGATTTAGTGAGAAAGTTTTGGCTAGAAAATGAAAAAGGCAAAATCTGGAATCTAACTCCCAAGAACCCATACGACAAAAGAAGTAGTTTCTTCGGAGAACCGGAAGGCTTTGGTATAAAAACAAAAATAACATCATACGAAGTAGAGAATACTTGCTTTATAGAAGAAGTAGAAACACAATCGCAAACAATAGTAGGCGACTTGTATTTTTCAGATTATAATCACTTCACAGCATTCGTGAACTTCGTAGGAAACATAAACACAAAAACGCCAATGAAACTTTACTACTCAATAAATGGACACTCACACGACAATTCATTAGAAAGCGAATGGTATAAGTTGGTGCTAATAAACGAATTAAAGAAAAGTGAAATCGATTATAAAACAGGTTTCCTAAAATGCGAAGTAAAATTTGCTTGCCTATCAAGGTGGAAAAAAGACAAACAAATAGTCCTAGAATTAAGTAGATATGGAGAACCACTCGTATATCCATACTACTATCCATACTACTATGGTGGTAGTAATAACCTTGCTGTAGACATAGACAATGAAGGAAACCTACCAACAAGTTGCGTTATAAAGGTAGAAGCTGTAACCGATACACCCTTTATAAGAATTATTCAAGATGGGCAAATACTAGACCAAGCCAAATACAACTTAATAGTAAAAGAAAATAGTTTCTTGCAAATTGATAGTAGTCCAAATAAGCAAGAAGCAAGTTTATACACACTAGTTGACGGAGAATACATCCGTGAAGATGTTTATTATATAGGCGAAAAGGACTATACTTACTCAAACTTTCTAACAATACCATCTGGAAAATCAACACTAGTATTCTCAGCAGTCAATACCGACTTTGGTAAAGTAACGATTAGTTATTCAATACAAAAGGAGTTGGTGTAATGGTTCATTATAGAATTTATGCGAGAAACACCTTGCAATACATTGATGGTGGAGTTGTAAAGGACTATTCGATTGACTATGACATAATATCTAACAACACTAGCACAGCATCAATTATTGACACTTCAATGGGGTTCAAAGGCGACATTATTGCACTCATAAATGGAAATAAACTAGTAGAACTTGGAGTCATAACTTCCATCGATAACACAGAACAAAAGATCTCGTTCAAACATATGAAAGAGTTATTCAATGACACAGTAATCAATGTCTTCAAATATACCAGTTTGCTTGGAAGAAAGTTTGATGGGGTGCAAGGATTAAAAACAATACTCACATATGCTTTTATTGACACAGTAGATGTACAAAAGAAACTACCACTAGAAATAAGGACATTTGGTAGCGAATATAGTTGTGTGTATAGTGATGATGAAGATACAATCAATCTAGCAGATTTCATAGATTGGATGTTTGACACTTACAATATTTATTTAGATTTTTCAATAAACTTTGTGAGCAATACAATAGTGTGTATGATAGCAAAGAACTCAACCGAAGGGTACATTATAAAGGACAATATAAAACTATCAAAACCACAATTTGATAACAATGATATGCCGACCTATAATAAGGTCGTTTTTTATAATGCTGACACAGGAGTTGAGCAAGGAACATACTATTTGCTTGAAAATAACCAAGTAACTACAAATGTAAATGATTCAAAGAGAATAATGCCTATTCAAACAAAGTATGTGGAGTGGGATGCAACAGATGCAGTAAAAGAAGGCTACACAATGGAAGAGAAAGCAAAGAGTGAACTTTGCGGAAATATTTTCAACCACTGTATTCTATACAAGTTGGCGAAAACACAAACGATGGTTAAGTGTAAGAACTTCCGATATGGAGATAAGGTCACAATAGTGTATGAGAACAGAGAATATCAATCAATATTCACTGGATTAAAATACACAATGAATGATCCATACTACACGTGTGTTTTTGGTAAAACAAGAATTGATTTCACAGATAGAATGAAAATATATAATGATAGAAGATATAGGAGGAAAAGCTAATGGGATATATTCTCAAAGGAATAGGAGATAGCGTCACAGGTAAAAATGAAATTGTTCCAACATTTGATGCTAAAATCTATAATTTTTATAGCCAAGTAGATCCTGGTATAGTTGCCAGTGAAGCGAATAGATTTCCTATATCAATCATAGATAGAGGAATAATAGTTGGACCAGGTCTGGCTCATGCTTATGGATACTTTGGAATGAGTGATGCACCAGTCCAATTCAACTTTGTTATACCAAGTAGTGGAACACAATACTCGAAGGTTTATGTTGAGTTTGATTTGTCGGCTAGACCACAGGCAATGGCTGTAAAAGTAACACCACAAAGTGATACGTCAGTCATAGAACTACAACAAGACAAATTGTCTGAAATAACAACAGGTGTATATCAAATTCAACTTTATTTGATTGCAATACAAACAAATGGAACAATAACCTTTACAGACCAAAGGAATATGCTTAATAGGGTTGCATACTCAACCCATAGCATAAATAGTGATTTAGCAACAAACTCAAAGAACCTTATATCAGGGGGAACAATTGCAAGTAATGTAACTGCACATACACAGGCGCAAACAGATAATTCTACAAAAGTGGCAACAACATCGTATGTGCGAACAGCAATCACAAATGTCAAAAATATAACCACTGGGACATTGTCGGTCGTAGTCTCAAATACAAGTGTCCCTGAAAATTGGGTTAAGAGACAGGTAAACTTCGTAATAGGCTGTATAAGAATAAAGGATTCTAATGCAACAAGATATGAAACAACAAGTAAACATTTAGCAACTATTCCAGAAGGATTTAGACCTAAAACCCAGCAAACAATAGTAATTGAAGAATCAATGTGGACTTATAGTGGTTCGTATAGACCTAATATTGGTAAAATAGATACCGATGGTAAAATATATGTTACGGCGGATGGTTATGGCGGTGGGTCTATGGCGGCTATCAGAGCGTATGGATGGGATTTGTGGTTTGCCTACGAAATAACATAATAGGAGATGAATATGCAAGGAATAGAAATAACACTAAAAAGAAACAAGCAATATGTTGCTGAAAATAAAGAAGAATATGAAATTATTTCTGGCGAAAATAATGCCACAACAATCCTTGTGCATTTCCCAGAAGAATATAAAGACTTTTCAAAACGAGTAGACTTTAAAAATATAAGAAATGAAAAGTGGAGCATAGGGTTATATACACCTGAAGATGAAACAAAAAACTATGGCGAAGATTTTGATAAATTAAACTTTGCTTTTACTTTGCCTACGGCAGTAACGATTAAGGGGGAATTGCAAATTCAATTTATTGCATATCTAGCAGACAACACAGAAACTTTTGTGCCATTTAAATTGTTTAAAATTATTATTGAAGATTCAATAATGTATGTTAAAAAAGAAAGTTCAGAAAATCCAGATCTTATAATTCAAGCATACGAATATGCAAATTTATCTTTAGAGTTATCACGAGAATCTTTAGCTAACTCTGAAGATGCTCAAAAGAGAGCAGATGATGCAGAAAAATCAGCCATTAATGCAGAAGATAGTGCAAAAAATGCAGAAAATAGTGCATTGGCTGCTCAAAATAGTGCAGACTCTGCAAACATAAAGGCAAAAAATGCAGAAAATAGTGCATTGGCTGCTCAAAATAGTGCGGAATATGCTGAGCAGGTGTCGAATAGTGCTAATGAAAAAGCTGATAGGGCGGTAGAAACATCAAATACAGCAAATAGTAAATCAATAGATGCTGTAAATACTGCAAATGTAGCACTTAGTAACTCTGAAGATGCACTAGAAATTGCAAATAGTGCAGATAAAAAGTCAAACAATGCAGTCCAAACATCAAATAATGCAAATGAAAAATCGGATAATGCAGTTGCATTAGCTTCGGAATCTAAAGAAATTGCTCAAGAATCAAATGATATTGCGAATTTTTCAAATGAAAAATCAAATAACGCAGTTATGACAGCAAATAATGCAAATACAAGTGCAACTAATGCAGTGAATGCTGCAAATATTGCTAATGATAAATCAGAAAATGCCGTTTCTACAGCTGAAACTGCAAATAATAAATCATCAACAGCACTTGATATTGTTGAAAATTTAACGGTCTCAAGTTCAGAAATTGATTGTACTGAGCATGTAAGTGTCAATATTGAAACTAATGAAATAACAAAAAGAAAAAATATTCATTTTAATATTCCAGAGCCTAAACAAGGAAAGTCGTATCGAGCCATGGGTGGTTGGGATGCTAGCACAGAATATTTGAACAATGAATATTTTATTGATACAGTTAGTATTTTTGGTTGTACTTATTATTGTAAAAAAACAAACATAAACCAAAAACCATCAGATAGTGCAGAAAATGATTATTGGGGATTGATTGCATTAAAAGGCACAGATGCTGGAGTAACAATTGTAGATAATTTGGAGTCTGAAAATTCTGCATATGTTTTATCAGCAAAGCAAGGAAAAGTATTGAAAGAATTAATAGATAGTTCTGTACAACAGGCTATAAATAATTTAACTACAACTTTTAATACTCAATTAAATGAAGCAACCAATGAGAGAGAAAATTTACAAACACAAATTAATAATATGTTAAATGGAACAACGAAATTTACATTGGTAAATGCTTCAAATATAAATGTGGAATAGGAGAAAAAATGATATCAATAGTTATAAGTATTGTCGCAAGCATCGTGTCTGGAATGGTGCTTTTTTTCTTACAATATTATTTTAAGAAAAGGCACAAAGAGGAAGAAAAACGAGATATTGCACGACATAAAAGAGATGTGTTGGTTATAAAAAGTATAACAGCAGTTGGAGATCTCACAGTGGCAAATTCTATTGCCTTGCGAGATGGAAAAACAAATGGAGAAATGCATAAAGCGCTCAATGAATATGAAAAAGTTAATAAAGAAATGTTAGATTTTTTAATCGAAAATTCAGATAAGGGAGAATAAATACAATGTTAGAAATTATTTGTGTTCCAGTGATTGTTGCACTGGTTTTTTTGTTTATGGAAATTTATAAAAAATATATTGCAAAAGAGAAGGAAAATTTAATCAGACTTATTCCAATAATAGCTGGACTACTTGGTATAGTATTGGCAATTATATGTTTTTATTTTATTCCAAGCATTATATCTGCATCTAATATTTGGGTTGCAATTCTTATTGGCGGAGCAAGTGGATTATCTGCTACGGGATGTAATCAAATATTTAAACAGCTTAAAAAATTTGGTATTGATATAAAGGAAGTAGAAATTAATGTCAAAGACAAATAATTTAGATTATTTATTAAGTAAAGGCATAATTGATATGTTATTGGGAAAAGGGTTAATAACATGTAAAGAACATAAGGAACTCGATTCCATAAATCAGTCAAGTTTTATTTGTTAAAAAGTCTTATTTCTTTAAAGTTTCGCTGGACTTTTAGAATTCTTTGCGGCAGTGTTTGGTTAAGTAAATTGGAGGTGTAAAATTGGCAAAAATACAACGAATAGATTCAAGTAAGGATCAAGAAATTCCATGTTGTGCTTATGTAAGAGTAAGTACTATGAAAGAAGAGCAAGAATCAAGTTTTTTAATGCAGGATTCTTATTGGACAGAAAAACTCCAAACATTGTCAAACAGGAAATTCTGTGGAGTGTTTGCAGATCAAGGTATAAGTGGACATAAGGTAATACAAAGAAAAGAGTATGTCAAAATGATTGAGCTAGCGATGGCTGGATTTATAAAAGAAATTTATACAAAAAGTATTTATAGGTTTGGTCGCAATAGTAAAGAAACTATGGATGTAATTAAAACTCTCAGAGAGAAAGGTGTTGCAATAATTTTTGATGAAGAAAACATAAATACATTAACATGTTCTATGGATTTATTAATGAACCTAAAGGCAATATTAGGGGAACAGGAATTGAGAACTATGAGTAAAAATGTGCAATTTACAGCACGAAATAATTTTAAAAAAGGGATTGTTCCCAAAACCCAAATCTTTGGTTATGATTTTAATGAAGAAAATCAAATGGTAATAAATAAAGAAGAAGCTAAGATTGTTAGATTGATTTTTACATTATACTTAAAGGGATATGGAATAGAAGGCATAGCAAATCAATTAACAAAACTTAAAATTCCAACATGTACAGGAAAGGAAGTTTGGCGAAACACAACAGTGCAAAGAATATTAAGAAACGAAAAATATATTGGAGATGCTTTATTGCAAAAAGAATTTTACGATAATGGCCGTAAACAAAAAAACAAGGGGCAATTAGAGCAGTATTACATAACCAATAATCATGAAGCAATAATAGATAGAGAAACTTTTAATTCTGTTAATAAAATAATGTTGGAAAGAACTCGAAAGGCAACCGGCAATAAAATGCAAGAAAAAAGAAGGTACTCGCTGTCAGGGAAGATTAAATGTGGGAAGTGTGGAAATACATTCAGACACCGAATTAATAAGCGCATTGTAAATTGTGATAATAGACAATGGATATGTATAAACAAAGAAAGGCATGGTAAATGTGCTTGTTCGGCGATTGACATTCCTCAGGATCTATTAAATGAGATCATATTTGATGCTTATAATGAATACGTAGATATTCCATACGAGTTACCTAACAATAACGAATTAAAACAGAAAATAAGAGAAATTCAAAACATTATTGATAAGATTAAAAGATTGTACATAGACAAATTAATAACATATGGTCAATATAAACTAGAGGTTGATAAGAAAACAAAAGAACAATCAGAATTAATTGAAAAATTACGTAATTATAATTTATTAAGTGTTTATAAAAAACCTAAATGTAAAGCAAAAGAGTTTACCGATGAAATTGTGGAGAAACATATAGAAAAAATAATTATTACAGATTATAAAATAGATATCATTTTTAAAAATCAGCAATGCATAAAGAAGGAGTATAAATATGAACATAGAAAGTACTGCAAGAACTATTAGAGTTATTCCTGCAAGGCAGAAAATGGTTGGTGGAACAATAAATATGTTAGCAAATAAACCTAGAGTTTGTGCATATGCTAGGGTTAGTACGGATAATGAGGACCAACTAAATAGTTATAAAGTTCAGTGTGAGTATTATAATAAAAAATTAAGTAGTGATAAGGGTATCGTTTATGTTGGCTTATATGCTGATGAGGGTATTACTGGAACAAAAATGAGAAAAAGAAAGAAATTTCTAGAAATGATTGATGATTGTCGAAATGGTAAAATAACAAGAATTATAACTAAATCAGTACAAAGATTTGCCAGGAATGCGGGGGAATGCTTAACAATAGCACAAGAGTTAAAAGATAGAGGTGTTACAATACTCTTTGAAACTACAAATATTGATACGGCAGATCCAAACTCCTTCTTATTGCTAGGAATAATGGCCTCCATTGCTGAAGAAGAAAGCAGAACAATATCCCACAACATTACTTGGTCTCATCAAAAGAAATTTGAGAAAGGAGAGTATGTTGGTAGTGGTAGAATATTCGGGTACAATACCAAAGATGGTTTTAAAATAGTAGAAAAAGAAGCTGTGATTGTTCGTAGGATATTTGAATCATATCTCAGAGGTAATACGATTAGAGCAATTAAGAAAGAACTTGAAAAAGATGAAATAAAAACACCTTATGGAAAAACTAAATGGTATGTAAACACAATAATCAATATTTTAACCAACGAGAAATATAAGGGCGATTTATTACTCCAAAAAACATACAAGCCAGACATACTTTGTGAAAGGAAAAAGAATGAAGGATTTAAGCCACAATATTATGTAACTGGTCATCACTTGGCGATTATTAGTAAAGAAGATTTTGATGCAGTACAAATAGAACTTAAAAGGCGTGAAGAACTTAAAAGCGAAGATGACGGATTTGGGGTGTACACTAACGATTATGCATTTAGCTCAATTGTTGAGTGTGGAGAATGTGGTGCAAAATTTCGCAGACATTCACAATGGAGTATAGACCATAGTAAAAAAGTTCCAATATGGGTATGTACAAAGCATCAAAAAGACAAAAATGCATGTTCAATGAAACCTATAAAAGAGAATCTATTGGAACAAGGATTTATTGAAGCTTTGCAAGTATTGACATCAAATCGAAAAGATATTATAGAAAAGGTAAAAAATAATATTAATACAGTTATAAATGTGCCAGATATAGAAACTCTTGAATCGATGCAAAATAACCTTATTAAAAAGCAAGAAGAACTTGTAAACCTTACAATCAATACAAGTAAGGCAACAGATGATATACAAGCGAAATCGAGCGAAATTATAGCCCAAATAAAGGACTTGAAAGAAAAGATAGAGATAGCCCAAAAGAAAACGGATAATATTAGTATTATAAATTATAGAATAAAAGAAATAGACAAAGTACTAAATGGTGTATACACAACATTCGATAAAGAAATTTGTAAGAATCTGATAGAAAAAATAATCATAAAAGATAAGCATACTGCGACATATGTGTTTAAATGTGGCATAGCTTTAGATCAAAATATATAGTGAGCCACTAATTCTAAATTAGTGGCTTTTTTTTTATTGTTTTATTCTGTTCTCTATGATATAATAATAAAGGGTGATAAATATGGAATTGTATCATGGAAGCAATGTTCTGATTGATGATGAATTAGTACCACATAGAGCATATAAAAGGGCTGATTATAAGCCAAGAATATATTTTGCTGACAAGATAGAAGTTGCGTTGTTATTTTCTCTCAATCCAATACAATCGTATTTGGAAAATATAAATAGTACAACAAGGGCGCATGCTTGTTCCTGTCATATAAATTTTAATTCAAAACCTATCAAAATTTACGAACTATATGATGGTTTTTTTGAAGAATTATTTAATAAAAGTGGGTATATTTATATTTGTGACGTCTCTAAAAGTGACGTTGTTGTAGATGGTTATGAGTTTTATATAACGAAATCTTGCAAGATAAAAGAAAGAATAAAGATCGAAAATGTTTTGGAAGAATTAAAGAAAATGCAAGATAAAAATTTAGTTCAACTTGTAAGTAGAAACAGTATGGATTTCAACACATGGAATAGATTGGAAGATCACATAGCATCAAGGGCGTATGCGTGTGAATCAAAAGAAGAAGCTCAATTTTTCTTAAGCAAATTTGCAGGCAATAACTATATATTACGAGATGTAAAAAACAAATTCAATATTAGTTAAATTTGATTTTCATTTTGATTTATTTGATTTTTTGAAAAATTTTGATAAAATAATCAAAAATCAAAAGTGTCGCAAAATCAAAAGTAAGAAATCAAAAAAAAGACTTTGTGAACAATTGACACAAAAAAAACTAGGATTCATGCCTAGTTTTTTTATGTTTACGGAATGGTAGGGACTCGAACCCTGAGAGGGTGAGGAGTGTAAAAAACAGACCAGTGGACTGTTTTTAGCGACGAATAGCATAAAGGTTAATCCTTTGTGCGGGTGGTTGCGAAGCAAACACAGTACCCTTCATCCGCACCATAAAAAGACTAAAACGAATATGCTTTAGTCTTTTTATTTTGTTATTTGTAAGGGAAATTAAAATCTAAAATTTTAAATATTAGATTTTTAAATACTTTATTTAATTTGTATACGCTAATTTTTAAGTTAGCATTAATTTAACTTATCTTCAATGATAATATTATAATTATACAAATTTATAATTTTTGTTAGAAAATATCATAAATTATTTAATTATATAAATTTATTCAATTATGCACATAATTCTATACAAAATAAAAATATTGGTAAAAATAACAATCGTGAGTATTCATGACAAAAATAGAGTTTCATGGTTTAATTAATTTGAGGAGGATATGATTATGTCTAAAATTGCAAAAGTTACAAGTTCTGATAGAATTGCAGCTGCTTGTCGTTTAAGTGGATGTTATCCAGATGATGAATGTAATCCAACCACCTAAAATAAAAGGAGTTTATATGTTAGAATTATTGTTAAAAGAAAAAGTTGTTTTTGTTGAAGGTTTTTGTAATGCTGCTATATATAATTTTAAAGATAGTGATTTAATAAAATTAATAAAAGAAAAATCGTATAATTTTGTTGGTTTTTCTATTTTTTCTAGCTGTTTTAAAAGGGTGTTAAAGATTGCTAAAAAAATAAAACAATACAAAAGAAATATTTTTATTTCAGCAGGTGGTGTTCATTCTACAATTTGTCATGAAGAAATAATTAGAAAATACAATTGTTTTGATTTTGCAATGCGAGGTGACGGGGAGGTTCAGCTTCTTAAACTTTTACAAGATTTAGAAAAAAATTCCAAACCAACAATAAAGTTAGAAGGTGTTTCATATAAAAATATAAATAATTCAATTATTATTACAAATACAATTTATCAAGAAAATGATTTGGATTCTTTACCTTTCCCAACTCGTGATACTTTTCATTTATATTCAACAAGAAAGAATAAAGAAACAGGTGAAGAACTAATCAATGTTGGCATTTCAACAAGTAGAGGTTGTCCATATAAGTGTGCATTTTGTTCAATACCATGTATGAGTTTAAAATGGAGAGGCAGAAGCCCACAAAATATAGCAGATGAAGTTTATGAAATTTATAAAAAGAAAAAAATATTTTTTTAGTATTTATAGATGATAATTTTTTTGTTGATAAAAATCGAGCATTAAATATTGTAAAAAGTATAAAGGAAAAATGTGGTAAAACATTGTTGTTTTCTTTCGCAACGAGAGTAAATCAGATTATTAGTGCAGGGCAAGAATACTTAAATGGGCTAAAGGAATATGGATGTACAGCGGTTGAACTTGGTATTGAAAATGGTTCAAATAATGTTTTAAATAGATATAAAAAATTTACGACAGTAGAAGAAAATGTTAAGGCTATAAAAATGTTACGAGAATCAAAAATCAATATAGGTATTGGTTTTATTATGTTTGACAGGTATACTAGTATAAACGAAGTTAAAGAAAATTTATCGTTTTTTAAAGAAAATGAATTATGGGGGTATTATCCAACACTAATTTATAAAAAAGTAATTGCTTATCCTGGAACAAAAGTAAAAGATGATTATGGTAAGTTCAATGAGCGAAATTATTTTATAAATAAAGATGTTGGATTCATATTTAAAAAGCTAACCAAGTTTTTTGTAGAGTTTGGTTATGATATTGAAAAAGTCTTATCGACAAATTTGATTGATAATCAGACATTAATAATGCTCAAAACAATGCCATACAACTATTTAGATTTATTAGTTGCTAATATTAACAACAGAAGTGAGTTGAAAGAAAAATCTAAAAAGTTTTTTATTAATTGTAAAGCGTTGTTAAAGAAATTAAAGGGGGAATTATTACATGAATAATACGTTTAATGCAAAATGTAGTTCAGTTCAAAGAAATTTGTGGGAATTTAATAATAATGGTGAGGTATATTATGCACAGCTAGATAGATCTTATAAAAACCAAGATTTGCCTTGTGTTGGAGACAATATTTCCGTTAGAGTTGATGAGTATGGCCATTATTTTATTACAGATATAGGTGCTCGTAAAAATGAACTTTTTAGAATGAATAATGGCAAAAAACAACAAATAGCATCAAATATTGACGTAGTGTTTGTTGTTAGTAGTATGAATAATGAATTTAACATTGGAAAACTTGAAAGATTTGCAATTTTAGGTAATATTCCAGAATCGAAACTTTGTTTTATTTTGACAAAAAAAGATTTATGTTATATGCCAGAAGTGTTTGAAGATGTGGTTAAGGCAAGGTTTCCAAACAGTTCTGTTGTATCAACTAGTACAATTGAAAATGATGGTGTTGATGATGTTTTAAAACTTTGGGCTCCTGGTGAAACGGCTATATTTATTGGAAGTTCTGGTGTTGGTAAATCTACGTTAATTAATGCATTGGCTAATAAAAATTTAATGAAAACTGGGGAAATTAGAGACAAAGATGCAAAGGGTAGACACACAACAACATCTAGAAATTTGTTCTATATTGATGATGGTAGAATTGTAATTGATACACCAGGGGTTAGAGCTGTTGGTGTTTCAAAAGAAGAAAACAGTGAAGGTATTAATGAGGTATTTGGAGAAATAATTGAACTTGAATCTCATTGTAAGTTTTCACATTGTACTCATGCTGAAGGTGTAAAAGGGTGTGCAATTCGTGAAGCGATAGAAAATGGAAAATTAGATGAAGCATTGTTTAATAGATATCTAAAATTTAAGAGAAAAGAGCAATCTAGAAAAGAGATTCAACAAGAATTGACTGGTGTTCCTGAATGGAAAAAAATCCAAATGACAAAAGATAGAAAAAAACAAAACCAATATAGAGAAATGTAACTAAACATATAGATTTTGTATTCCAAAATATAAAAAGTATTAATAAAGATTAGATTTACAGAATATCTATAATTATGTAAATAATTTGGTAAAGCCGAATAAGTAAACTTGTTTGGCTTTTTTATGCGTTGCTTTTCCTTTTCATGAATGTAATATATCTGGTATTTTTGTTTTGTAAAATATGAGGGGAATTGTTATGAAATGATTGACTATACCTTGTTTATGCAATATTATAGAAAAAGAGGAAAAAGATATGACAATACAACGTGAAAAATACAAAAATGAAACAACTAAGACGGGTTTTGTTGAACCAAAATGTTTAGATAAAATAGCTATTAGCGAATTTTTGCCATATTTATTAAAAGCGTTTGAACAGTTTTATGGTGAACAAAATATAGATTTTATAAAAACTAGGATACAAAACACTATATTTTTTCCTTATTTTTCTAAAAGTAAAAATAAGGAAAAAGAAATAGATGAACAACTAGAAATTTTGTTTAAAAAATTGGAATCCATAGATGATGAGGCTATTGATGATAGTGATAAGAATGATTTTTCAAATATGGTTAAAGATAATATCTTAGAAAAAAAGAATCAGTCATCTTGTTCTATTGCAGAATCTAAACATAAGGGCAAAATACCTATTGTATTTATTGATATGTGTGATAAAAATTTTTATCCTAGACTCATTCATGAATTGATACACGCTATTGATGGTAATACCATAGATGGCTTAGATTGTAGTGGGTTTGAAAAAATAAATAAAGATCATAGTAAAGAAAACAAAATGTTTAATGAATATTTTACAGACAAAATCGCAGTTGATATATATAACTATTTACTAGAAAATGGTTGTCCAATGTTGCAAGGACAACAAAAATTGGAAAGAACGTTTATTAATAGTGGAATTTATTGGGCACCAGATATTTTTATGAAAGATTTTTATAATGAATACAAACATGAAATATGTGAATGTAAACTAAAAAATTCTAACAAAGTGTTTGTTGATGTGTTAGGTGATACTGCTACAAAGAAAGTTATGGATAGTTGTGATTTTATAGCAGAAAATATGCATTTTGGTGCAAGTAATGAACAGATTGATAAGGCCGTTGCGGTAAAAGATGAATGTAAAAAAATTATACAAGAATCATTAGATGAAAAGAAGTGGTAGTAGAGGTGCAAAATAGGGGAAATATGTGTTTATAAATAAATTATCTATGCATGAGAAACAAAAATTGGAAAATGTTCGATTTAGACTCAATATGGTGCACCATAAAAAGACTAAAGCGAGAATATGCTTTAGTCTTTTTATTTTGTAATTGAGATTTGATATATAGAAGTTTGACATAAGTTTTTTGGTAATATATAATTTGAAAGTGTGGAGGATAATCTTATGCAAAATAAAGTAAAAGAATTTAATAAAATTAAGACTTTTGATCCGATGCCTGTTTTTGCTAGACTTTCAGATATTCAAAGTGAATTAGGAGAATTAGCAAAAGAATATTTAAAGAACTCTAACTATGGTGCTGAAGAATTTAAACTAAGTGATGACTTTAAAGAAGAATTTGGAGATGTTTTGTATTCACTTCTATCTCTTGCTGATGAGTTGGATTTTTATGCTGATGAATGTTTAGATATTGTTCTTCAAAAAATGAAAAAACGTTTTGAAGAAAAGGGACATTTAGGAAGCGGAAGATAGATTTAATGTTTTTAATTTGTGTTAATTTGGAGGAATAGCAAATGGATAATTGTGTTTTTTGTAAGATTATAAGAGGGGATATTCCAAGTCTAAAAGTGTATGAGGACGAACATACATTAGTCTTTATGGATATTGCAAAAGATGTTGATGGACATATGGTTGCAATACCTAAAAAGCATGTAAAAAATATTCTTGACTGTGATATGGAAACCTTAACGCAATTAATGGATACTGTAAAAAAAGTTTCAAGTCATTGTGTAAATAATTGTGGATATGATGGGGTTAACTTGCTCAATGCAAGTGACGAAAGTGCTGGTCAAACCGTAGCGCATTTTCATGTGCATATTATTCCACGTAAGAAAAATGACAACATAGATGCGTGGCCAAAATTCTATGGTGCAAAAAATGAAATTCAAGAAATATATAATAAGTTAAAAATGCAATAATTTTATTATGTTAGTTTAAAAATAGGAAGCATGTTTAAGTTTTCAATATTAAAGAAAATGCAATTAGCGAATGTGTCTTCATATTCTACTGATGGCTAGGAGTATTTTCGTTCTAGTGTTGTAAAAGATTAATTTTAGAAATTACATAAATAAATGTTTACAAGATTGACTTTTTATGTTAAACTTAAGATACCAAATAGGAGGTAAGTGTTATGTTTTTTGTATTAAAGAAAATGCAATTATCACATGTTGTAAGTATGTCTTGCAACTGCCCTGGTGGTTCTGGTCCAGATTGTTCTCAATTAATGAACGACTAGTTGGCAATGGTCTAAAGATTCTTTCTTTAGACTTTTTTTATTTTACTAATAGGAGAGAGTATGAAAAAGTCTAAGTATAATGTAATTGTTTCAAATAGTGGTGCAAATTTAATTTTTAATTCATTAAATTACACTTGTGTTATTTTAAATGATAAAAACTATGCTGAATTTTGTAACATGGATACAAATTCTACATATTTTAATAATTTTGTAGAATTGGGATTTTATGTTGAAGATGAAGTTGATGAAACAGAATTGTTTCTTTACAATAGCAGAAAAGTGCTTGAAGAAGATAAATCTTCTTTTTATAGAATTTTAACTACTACGGCTTGTAATGCTAAGTGTTTTTATTGCTATGAAAAGGGTGTTGAAGTTCAAACAATGGATGAAAAAACAGCAGATAAGGTCTGTGATTTTATAATTAACCAAAATAAAGAAAATAAAAGTTTAACTATTGAATGGTTTGGTGGCGAGCCACTAGTAAATCATCATATTATCACATATATATGTGAAAAACTAAATGGGCAAGGTTACACTGTTTTTAGCAAAATGATATCTAATGGTTATATTTTTGATGATCAACTCATCAGTAGAGCTAAAAATGTGTGGAATTTGCAGACTGTACAAATTACGCTTGATGGTTTAAAAGAGACCTATGAAAAGGTTAAACTATTTAATGAGCCAAATGCATTTGAAAGGGTTATTGGAACTATAGAAAAACTTCTAACTAATAATATTTTTGTAAATATACGTCTCAACTATGATACATATAATTTAGATGAATTGATGGAATTGATAGATTTTTTATCTGAAAAATTCTCTAAGTATAAAAATGTTTTTGTATCAGCTAGAAAAATAATGTATGACGATAGGAATAATGATTTGGTATCTTCTGAAAAGGAAGACATTTTGATTTTAAGAAAATTAATGAAGTGTGGTCTTCAAAATGATATTATAAATCGTCTAAAACCAAGATATAAAATATGCCCGGCATATATTTTATCTAATTTTGTTATTATGCCAAATGGTGACTTGTTTAAGTGTTCTAAAGAGATTAAAAATAACAACTTAAAAGTGGGAGATGTATACAACAACACAAATGAATACAATACGGCACGTTGGTGTGCTCCAAAGATGCCTAAGAAATGTTTAGATTGTAATATGCTTCCACTTTGCAATTTTGGATGTAGAAATGAATATTTACAAAACAAGCCGTTCTGTATGTTTAGTGAAAGGTATGTTAAAGAAATATTTAAAAATTATATAGAATGTAATATGAATGAAATATTACAAAATTTAAATAGATAAAAATTTATCAGAAAATAAAATTAATATTTAAAGTAGACTATTTGTTTGGTTAAGTATAGAACTCGAACTACTCATGATGGAGAAGATCGTAAAGAAAACAATCCGCTGGATTGTTTTTTTAACAGTTATATTTGCGTGTTTTATCATTTGTTAATGTTTGACAATTGTTTATGTAAGGCATATTGCTTATTCAGCATGTTAAATAATAAAAAAAAGGAAGAAATTTAGAAAAATAGTATTTACTTATATAAGTTGGGATTTTATTCTTTACTTGACAAAGTCGATTTGTGGTTGTATATTAAAAATATAAAAGGAGAAATAATATGAGTTATTTTGATAAAATTCTGAGGCATGATGTTCCTACATATAGTTGCTATATGTAGGTTTTTAGTGCGAAGAATTTTATAAAATAATCTTGTGCTTTAAATTTGCCATATAGCATGCTTTTTTGGATTTGAAAAAAAACTACAAAAAATTATGTGTGGCAAATTTTTTATTTGAATAAAAATTGCCCAAAAGGAGAACATATATGATTATTTTAGATATTAATAAATTGAGTTTAAATTTTGGCTATGGAAAACTATTTGAGGATTTATCTTTTACTCTTAATGAAGGAGATTCTATATCAATCGTTGGTCCTAATGGTTGTGGTAAATCTTCGCTTTTGAAAATTATTGCAGGAAAAATAAAAGGAGATTCTGGCTCTGTTAATATTAGTAAAGATGCAAGCGTTGCATATTTGGATCAAACTGCTTCAGATAAGCTAGATTCAAGAAATGTGAGAGACACTCTTAAAGATGCATTCCCACATTTAGAGGAAATGAGAAAAAGATTGAAAAAATATGAAGACATTTTATCGGATACTACTAGAAGTGGCGAGCATGAAAAGGTGTTATCTTCATACTGTCTATTAATTGAAGAGTTTTCAAGAAAAGGTGGGTATGACATAGATGTCGCAATTAATACTGTTTGTAGTGGGCTTAAAATAATGGATAAACTTGACCAGGAATATTCAACACTCAGTGGTGGAGAAAAGACTCTTGTTGAACTTGCAAAGGTTCTTTTGCAGAAACCAAAATTGCTTTTGCTCGATGAGCCTACTAATCACTTGGATATTAATCGAATTGAATGGCTTGAAAGTTATATAAAATCTTTTAAAGGTGCAAGTGTTATTGTTTCGCATGATAGATATTTCCTAGATAAAATGTCTACAAAAATTATAGATTTATCAGGGCTTACAGCAAAAGTTTATAATACAAATTATAGTGGCTATTTAAAAGAACGCGATAAAGAGTTTGAAAAAGCAATGGCTGACTATAAAGACCAGCAAATAGTTATAAAAAGATTACAAGAACAAATTAAGTATTTTTCAACAATGGGAATGGCTAAAAATAGTTCAACTCTTTGTGATAGAGCGCACGCACTTCAAACTCAATTAGATAGATTGCTGGCTAAAAAAATTGAAAGACCTAAGGAAGATAATAAAGTAAAATTAAAGTTTAATGAAGATGCGAAATCAAGCAAAAGAATATTTGAAGCTCGTAACTTTTCAGTGATTTTACCAAGTGGAAAAACCATATTAAACAATATTAACTTTATAATAACAGCAGGTGAAAGAATTGCACTAATCGGAGCAAATGGTAGTGGTAAGTCTACGTTTGTAAAATCTCTACTTGGAAAAAGTGAATTAAACAGTGAGGGTGAAATTTTTGTTGGGCCGAGCGTAAAGGTTGGATATTTGCCTCAAACGATAAATTTTAAAAACGAAAAAGACAAGGTTTTAGATTGTTTTATTGAAGAAATAAGTATTCATGAAGAAAAGGCTAGACGAATTTTGGCTAATTTTTACTTTTCTAACGCTGATATAAATAAACTTGTGAAGAATTTGTCAGGTGGCGAAAAAATCAGGCTAAAACTGGCTATTTTATTGCAGCAACAAGTAAATTGTCTTGTGTTTGATGAGCCTACTAACCATATAGATTTGCAAACAAAAGAAGCTGTTGAAAAAGCTATAGAAGATTTTGAGGGGACAATTTTGTTTGTATCGCATGATAGATATTTTATTAATAATTTTGCCGATAAAGTTATAGAGTTTGATAATGGTAAAATTACAACATATTATGGAAACTATGATTATTATAAAAACAGAAAGGGTTAAAAAGGTTGATAAATGTTTTAAAATAAATTATACTTAAATAAAGAGAGAGTATAAAAATTAGAATAGCAACCATCAAGGAACTCGAAGACTGGTGGGATAGAGAAATAGAAAATAAGTTAAAAGGTGATATTTGCGGTTGGAGAAATACATCTTGCGCTGATCAACTTGCTATTGCGCTTTCAAAAAAAGATGTGAATAAAAATTGGTAATATATGAGGAGATTTTAATGTATGGCAAAAATGAAAAATAAAACCCAGGCAAATATGGAGAATGATATACAAAGAGCAGAATTTGCTGATCTGTTATACAGTGTTTATATGGATGGTAATGAGTCTTTATCGCCACAAGAGCAAGGCCTATTATTGTATAACTTCTGTGACGCGGTATTAAATAAAAACCCATATGTGAGTAACAGTGATGAACATGCATATTTCATTATTGGTGACACACGTCGTAGTGACGCATCAGCGCAGACTTCAAAACAAACAAAAGTTGTAACAATATCTGAAGATTTTTTAAGAAAAGCATTGATAAAAAAAGAAATTCCGCTTTCTGAGGTTTTTTATGTTTTGGGCCATGAGCGAAGACATATATCACAGATTAATGCTTTAAAAGATGTACCACAAAAACATTTTAATAGACTTACTGATGATAACAAGAAAAAAGTTAAAAATATGATACATGACCTAAACGAACAGGAAATAACTGATGACGCTGTTGCTTTCGTTTTTAAAATTTTAGAGAAACAATTAGGCAAGGATTCAAGTGAGTTTAAAAACCTTTCTAAAGAAGAGAAGAAAAAAGTTTGTGAAAAATTTGCATCGGATCAATATTTTAAGTTTGCACATGAAGAAGATGCACGAAAAACTGGTTATGAATTTGCAAATCACATGATTGATTGTATAACTGCTGATAACATTATGGATAAGGTGGTTAAAAGACATATTGAGGAAGAAAGAGAGCATATTACTAGGCTTGAACAGCAAGATGAAGAATTACTTGCAATTGAGAATACAGGAAGATCATCTGTAAATGAAGCAATTGAAAATGTTTCAATAGAAGAGTTGGCAGAAACTGTATCAGGTTTAAATTCTCAAATTTCTCTTTTGATGGAATCTGAAGAGTTTAAAGATAAATATGGTCAATACTCTAGTAATGTGATGGCCAATGTGAAAAGTAATTTAAAAGAAAGTTTGCATTGTGCAGTAGAGTATATTTCCAACCAAAGAATAAAAAATATGTCTATTAATGATCATGTTAATTGTATGTATACTTCGCTTGCTACTGGATATACATATGGGCTTACGCATTTGGCAAAACAGTTAAAAAATAGACCTGATTATACGCCTGGCAAACAAAAAGAAGTAAATTCAAATATTGCTAAGATGTTTGCATATGGTGATTTGCATTATGATGTGTTTAATTTTGATTTTTTAGAAATCGGTGATGTTGGTACATTATCGAACACAATTCAAAATCTAATCAAACAAAACAAATTAGCAACTGCACATAGATTATATGATAGTGCAAAAACTGGGCTAGAGATTAGAAATTTATTAGATAAAAACGTATCTAAAACAGATTTGCAAAAGTTTGAAGATATTAATAAGACATTATTAAGTTCGACAGATAAATATATAGAACGAGTACAAGAAAGCGGAAAATATAGTAAAGAAGAGTTGTCAATAATTTGTGCATCACTGGGGGTAGACGAAAAACGTCGTGAAAAAATTCACAATTTATATGATTTACAATCCATGACTGACGATGAGGAGAAAAATTATTTAACAGGCGTTTATGGCGAAAATTTTACTCGAAGTCTATTCAATAAACCAGACGAATTTGAACTCCGTTTACAATTAAAGCGAGAAGAAAACCGTAGAAAAAGAGAGGGGGAAGCAAACAAAAGAATTAATGATGGAATGCTTTTAAAAGAAAAGTTAGGAGAAACAAATGAAGTACAATTATAAAACAAAAGATGTTTGTGCATCTAGCGTTGAATTTGATATTAATGGCGACATTATAACAAACGTTAAATTTATGGGCGGCTGCAATGGCAATTTAAAAGCAATAAGTAAACTTGTAGACGGGTTTACTGTGGAGCAAATAGAAAATAAGTTAAAAGGTAATACTTGCGGTTGGAGAAATACATCTTGCGCTGACCAACTTGCTATTGCTGTTAGAAAAGCTAAAGAAGAAACAAAATAAAAACAAGCCTTTGGGCTTGTTTTTACATTTGCCGAAATTCTTTAATTTTATTAGATACAAAGTTAAGATAAAGTTCAAAAAAAAGACGCTTTAAAGCGTCTTTTTTTAATATTCACAATTTTTTGGAGTTCTAGGGAAGAGTTGTACGTCTCTGATATTGCTAATGCCAGTAACATACATTAAAAATCTTTCAAAACCAAGACCAAATCCACTATGTTTTACTCCGCCGAACTTACGAAGATTAATGTACCACCAGTAATCTTCTTCTTTTAAGCCACATTCTTTAATCTTTTGAAGTAATACGTCTAAACGTTCCTCTCTTTCGCTGCCGCCGATGATTTCTCCGATTCCAGGAGCGAGTAGATCACAAGCTGCAACAGTTTTACCATCGTCATTTAAACGCATATAGAACGCTTTAATATCTTTTGGATAGTCGGTTACAAAGAGCGGTTTTTTATAAACTTGTTCGCATAAGTATCTTTCATGCTCACTTTGAAGATCTGAGCCCCAAGAAACTTTGTATTCAAACTTATCATTTACTTTCTTTAATATTTCAATAGCTTCAGTGTAAGTAACGTGAGCAAAATCGCTATTTACAACATTATTTAATCTCTCTAAAAGACCGGTATCGACAAATTTATTGAAAAACTCTATTTCAGTTTTGCAATGAACGAGTAGGTGATTAATGAGATATTTAATCATTTTCTCCATTAATTCCATGTTGCCAGAAAGTTCACAAAAAGCAACTTCAGGCTCAATCATCCAAAATTCACTAGCGTGACGAGTTGTGTTGCTGTTTTCAGATCTAAATGTTGGTCCAAAAGTATAAACCTTGCTGAATGCTAATGCCATAGCTTCGCCTTCAAGTTGACCTGTTGGGGTTAAGAACACTTTTTTACCAAAGAAATCGTTTTCAGGAGTTGCTTCTTTCATTTTTTCTTTGTCAAAAATGTTATGTGTTGTAACTCTAAAAACGTCACTACCGCCTTCACAGTCAGCACCTGTGATTATAGGTGTATGAATGTAAACAAAACCTTGTTCATGGAAAAAGTTGTGAATAGCAAAAGCTGTTTCACTTCTAACTCTAAATGCTGCGTTGAAAAGATTTGTTCTAGGGCGGAGATATGCAATCTCTCTTAAAAATTCAACGCTGTGACGTTTCTTTTGAAGGGGGTATGATTCGTCAGTTGCAGACAAAACATTAATTTCTTCTGCGTGAATTTCATAAGGTTGACGCATTTCAGGGGTGAGTACAACTGAGCCTTTAACTAATATGCTAGATCCAGCATTGAGTTTTTCAACCTCTGAAAAGTTTTGCATTTTATCGTCAAAAACAATTTGCACGCCGTTAAAGCATGTACCATCGTTTAAATCAATAAAACCAAATGTTTTAGAATTTCTTACGCTTCTAATCCAGCCACCGAGAGTGACAGTTTTTCCATCTAATTTTTTGTATGTTTCGTGAATAAGTTTAATATCTTGTTTTTGCATAATTTACCTCGTTTTTTGTCAACGTTTATTATGTGACAGAATAGATAATTTGTCAAGTATTTATTTGGTTTCACTATCAATATTGAATAGCTTTTTAAGTTTACTGAGTGGATAAATATCCTTTTTGTCAAAGTTTCCTAAAATTGTTACAAATAATCTATTTGGTTTAAATAACATTTTTGAGAAATCGTTTATCGAATTGTAATTTTCTTTTTTTCTATATTTTTCAAATTCGCGTATAGGGTATAAGTGTCCCCTTAAAGCAAAATAACTAAATCGATCGGTAGATGTGTTTTTAAGTGGAGGTTTGACTGCTACGTCTTTTTTGCGTTTCCTTAACACCTCAAGAGTGTCATATTCTTCCTTAGTAATTCCGTTTTGATATATAGATTGAAATAGTTCTGCAGCTAAATCAATGGATTTTTTAATGTCTTTTGGTAGCACTTTAATAGTAAATGTTATTGTTCCACAATCTTCATTTGATGGATATTGAAAATACGGTGTTTCATATGTTATTCCGTTTTTTAATCGATATATTTCATAAACTCTTCCATGTGGTCTTTCAATGCAATTAAAAACCATATCTTTTTTAGGTGACAGCTCTTTTTTATAAGGGAAACCCTCTTTAACAATTTTTATAGTACATAATTTTGTATCCTGTTTTTTTATGGTTTTTACCGAATCTTTTTTGTTCAGACCAGTTATAACAAAATGGTCTTGTTCAAAGTTTGGATTGTCTTTTAGATTTGGAATAAAGTATTTATTAATTAATTTTTTTACATAGAATAGGGGTTTGTTTGTGGTGATAGAAAATAGAAAATTTTGACGACAAAAATGTTTACTTTTAAATTTTTCAAAATCTTTTTGGGTTATTGCTTTTAAACTTTTCTCAGTACCTAGTTTATCATAGAATCCACTCTTATTTTCGTATACTTGATTTTTTGAAACGTGTGCAAGTATTGCATTGTTGTTTTGTTCATGGCGTTTAATCTCGTTTAAAATAATTTTTTTCTCATTTTCAAATTCTTCTTTAGAAGAAGTGCCATTAAAAAATTTGTCTGATGTGAATTCAAGTATTTTATCAAGAGCCCTAGTACTTTCATAAAATTTTATATACATATAATTATCAGAAGTTGCGGCGTTTAAAGATGGGACGTGTTTGATCCTAAAAGATTCACATTCCTCTCTAGATCTTGTTTTAGTTCTGTGGCCAGCAAGACAATGTTCCAACAAATGTGCTAATCCATTTTTAAGTTCAGCATGCGAGCCAGTCATTATGCCAAATGTTACATCTGAAGAGTTGTTTCTATGTTGTTTTTGGTAAATTATATGAATACCTTTATATTTAACTATTTTACTCATTTGTGTTTTCCTCAGAGAAATTATACACTATAAGTGTATATAATGCAATTATTTATGCTTCTACTTGACATAATTTTTAAATATAGTATAATAGATATATGGAAAAAAATAAAGAAATAAAAAAGATAAAAGTAATAGATTATGTAAAGAAACATAGTGATAGACTCAGAAACTATGTAAATGTTGAAGAATTGACAATTAATGGTAAATGTAAGGTTACAACAAATCAAGGCAATGAAAGAATGTATTTGTCTTTAATTAATCAAAATGGTAGAAGGGTTGTAATAAATCCTGAGGTTATTGATTTCTATTATGAACAAACTAAGAAGGGTACATATAAGCCTAAAATGGATTTAAAGTGCAAAGCTTTAGTTGTTGACGATACGTTTAGATTTAATGGTACATCAGGCCTTGAATATTTTGTTGAACCAGGGGATTTTATTGTAATATATCCAAACAAACACAAATTTTCTGAATTTATTGAAGGAATGGAAATGATTGAGTTTATTGATAAGTATGCGCTAGCTAAACAAAAAACAAGAAATAAACAATCAGAGTTTCAAGCATAAAACAAAAACTCTTGCAGAAAAGCAAGAGTTTTTTTATTGTTGGTTTTATAGTGAGTTAGAGTTAGTGTCTGTATTTTGGAATGTAGAAATTAGTATCTTGATTTCTCGTACAAAGTTTTCAGGGCTGTCTGATGCGTGAGCTATGTTTGTTGTAATTTCATCAATTCCTTTTTCTTTATTCATGAATTTAGCACGAACATCTGCAACATCTTCAGCAAAAGCTGGGTCAGTAACTACTGTGTGTCTAATGGTGCCTGGTGTTTGACATCTTGTGTCGCCTTGAATAGATCTAACGTATGAAATAAAGTCCATATCTCTTGCGTTCTCAGGTCTATCATCTTCCAAGATATATCCGATTAGTGGTGCAGATGAAAGATATGTTGCTGCTGGTACCTGGTATTTTGGTGGTATTACACTGTAGTGAGCCATTGCATTATCTAGACTATATTTGGTTGCCACTTTTGACGCTATTTTACAACCGCTTGATAATAAAGTTTCCTCAATAAAATTGACAATTTTTTGTTTTTGTGCAAATCCTGGTTTGATTGCTAAGAAAGTTGTTTCGTTAGTCATAAAATTCTCCTTACATTTTTTATTATAATAACACACATTAAATCAAATGAAAAGTATTTTAGTTGATTTTGTAAAAAGGTGATCTGGTTAAGTTGTATAATTTCGTTAATAACTTCACCTACAAAAAGAAAGAATAAGATTGTAAAAAGTCGAAAACGATTGAAATTTGCTTGACTCGCGGGGGGGGGAGCGTATTATTAGATTAGTGAATAAGGATAAGGGTGTGCTGATATGGTAATAGTTAAAAATGAAAAACAAATTGATAGAGACGAAACAAGTGTAAATAAAAAAAATACTAAGAAAGGAAAAAATGCAATTTTTACCATTTTGTTTTTTATGTTATTAATACTGTTTGCAATAACGATAATTGAATTGTTTGAATATATTGATGCATTTGGTGAATTTGCGAAATATAAAGCAACGGGGAATGATGTGGATAAATATCTTGAAGGTATGAAAAATCAATTTTGGCTTCAACTTGTAAAATATATAGCTTCAATTTTTGCATATATTATAGGAATGATTTTATGTATAAATAAAGAACTAGAAAAATAAGGATAACAAACAAAAGACACTTCGTGAAGAAGTGTCTTTATTTGCTAAATTTTTTATATAGGCGGTTGTCTTTAGCGTATAAACACATTGTCAGTAATTAAAAAATAGGAATGTTTTAACAAAAACTCAAACTTCATGTTTTTGCAAAATCAAATGATAAATGTTTTAATGATTAAAAACTATGAATGTTTAAGATTTTATTATGTTAATTAGAAGAGAAATTAAAAATTTAGCACTTAATTCAGTATAAATCTAGCACAAATCTTTTTGTAATTTATAACACGTGATGTTATAATGTATAAAAGGAGATAAAAATGATAAACAAAGATGATACAAAATTAATGTTAATTAATAATGATGGTGTTGAACTAAAGGCAAACCATATTAAAGCATCTAATAATGATTGCGTGTTGTGTGTTCCTGGATTTGGCGGATCATTTGGTGACGGATTTATTAAAATTGCTGAAAAATGCATTGAAAACAAATTGTCTTTTATCTTTGGCTACAATCAAGGCTGTTATACCATGCATAAATTAAAAAGACACAATCCTGATGGTAGCATAACAATTATTAATGGTGGTGGTTGTTATGATAACTTCGATAATATAATTGAAGATATGGATTGTTTTATTGATTATGCAAGAGTTCAAGGATATAAGAATATTTATCTTGTTGGTGCAAGTCTTGGTTGTGATAAAATAATGAAATATTTAAAAGAAAAAGAGATTTCAGAACTAAAAAAAATCATATTCATGTGTCCACAAGATATTGCAATGCGTTTTGATGAAGATATGTTAGAAGAAGCGATTGCAAACATCAACAACAACGAACCCGATAAAATTTTGAGTAAATTGTTTTTAGATTTTTGCCCTATATCATCTAAAACGTTATATGATTTAAGATATAGGAATGATATACATAATTTCCCATATCTGCAAGAAGATAAAGATTTTAATTCTTTAAAAATTATTACAGTTCCTACTTTAATTATTATTGGAACGCAAGATCAAGGCTTAATTCCATCACCACATTCACCTGAATATTTAATGAATCGTATTAAAGAGAATATAAAAGACTGTACTGTGAATTTTATCGAAGGAGCAAAACATAATTTTAGATTTCATGAAGATGAATTGGCAACTAAAATAATTGAATTTATATTGAATCACAAAAAATAAGATAAACAAAAGACACTTCTTCACGAAGTGTCTTTATTTTTTGGTGGGGTCATTGGGGTGAGTGCGAAAAGAAAATAGTCCGGTGGACTATTTTTAGCATACGAAATGGGAGCAATTTGTTGAGGTCTGGCTCCGACAGGAGGCGAACCCTTGGGTGAGAGTCCCCGAAACAGCATAAACAAAAAAACACCGCTATGGTGTTTTTGTTTTTATCTGGTGGGTCATCGGGGACTCGCTCCGCTACGAGGTCGAAGGCGTTGTAGTACGGCAGCTTTCACGCCGGGGCCTAAAAATTCACCACTGGTGACTTTTATTAACGGCCCGTTCGAGTCCTTTAAATTGTCTAGAACAAACGAAAAAGCATTCAGTACTGGAATGCTTTTTATTTGTTTTGGTGGGTCATCGGGGACTCGAACCCCGGACAACCTGATTAAGAGTTATAATTTTTATCAACTGCAACTCTTGTAATCAATTAAAATCACATAAATTTTGTAACTTTTGTTATTTAAGTTATATTATTTCTAAATTGTGTAATTTTTAATATTTTGTGTATGTTCTGCTATACATGTAAGTTTCATTACACTTTTTATTACACTTTAAAGTATGAGATAACTTAAATTAACCCACTCAAATTTCTTACAACTTCAGTATAACATAGTTTAAATATAAAGCAATACCTTGATTTAATAATGTTATAAAAGGTGTCAAATTTAGTTAAAATATACTTAATCTTATCTCAAAACAAATTTAAAATACAAATTAATATGGAGATAAGTAAAAGATGAAAGACAATAATTTATACACTATTACCGAATATGGTAATGGCAAAGCATACATGATAAAAAAGAACAAATATAATCCACTAGATAATAGAACTTCTATATATATGCCTATAAAGAAGATTAGAAACATAGAAAATCCCTATATGACAATAAGACAATATAAATCTACTTTAAGAAGAAAACAAAAAGAACTTTATAATTATGATATAGATCCAAGCAAATGTCTTTATTTAACTTTAACAACTCAAACTAAATATGATTGAAACACTATAAATAAAAAATTTAAAGTCTTTCTAAGGTCAGTTACAAGAAACTTTAAAGATACTAAATATATTCGTGGTATTGAATTGTTTGAATCTGCTGAACCATACTTTCATATACACTTACTACTTATATTTAATGAGTCAATCCCAACAAAGTTAACTACTAAATGGATTTCAAAATATTGGAATGGCATTACTAAATTAAAAACATTAGATGATTACTATTCTTTTGTGGATTACATAACCTTATTTGACACAAATGCTATAAAAGACAAAGACACAAAACCTAAAAATGAATTAGTTTACACCAAGTTTCCACAATGGGTAAAAATCATTTCTAATAGTAGAAACCTACCACAAATAAAAAAGTTTCAATATGAAGATGATCAACAAGGGATAAATAAGTTATATGAAGAATTTAATAAAAAGCATATTGAACAACACAACAAAGAGTGTTTTAGGAATATTAATAAACATTACTATATAGACATGCAAACTGGCGAATATTGTCAAGTCATAGACAAAGAATACTTACATTAAGGGTGTTTACTTTTTGATTATAAAATGCTATACTCTTTAAGGGGTACAAAAATGCAAAATAATTTGTTTAATGAACAATTTAAAACAGCTTTTTCAAGTCTTTTAGATGCTTCTTATAAATTTCAAACTGCATATCAAAAAGTTTTTAAAAATGTAGCTAAAACTTTTAGTCAAATATTTAACGATATTAAGATTTCGAGCGAAGCTATAAATAATCACAAATATCTTACAAAATTGACTGAAATAGAGTTTCCATTACACATGTATTACAAAAAAAGATTTTTTGAGAATATAGTAGCGAAGCCTAAAGAAGAATTAACACAATATATCTATGATTATTTCAATTCTAGAAGATTGACTGATATATACAAAGATTGGGATAATATGAATCATATACAAAGAGATAGGTTACCCATATTAAAACAAGCGATTGATTTACATAAAAAAGGTTTTTATAGTGCTTCTGTATCACTTTTAATGTGTCAATTTTCTGGAATTATACAAGATAATTATAAATTTTTAAAAAAGCAAGGGGCTAAATTTGATGACGAATTCATAAACGATATTTTGCAAGAATTTGAAATAAAAGAAGATTGTAAAAACAGTGATAAAAGTCGTTTGTGTC
>JAZUAE010000017.1:0-3668 GCA_045637805.1 Clostridia bacterium | reverse complement strand
AGGTTACAACATTAGAATCAGGCAAAAAACAATCCAAACACTCATTTTCCTTTTATATATTTTGTAAAACGCAGAAGAATTAGTATCTTTGCAACACGAGAACCCCCAAGCCTCTTAACAATGCTCAAATCGGGGGTCGTTTTTTTTATAAGACCTATGTCAGAGTCATTCCATAAGAAATACAATTCGCCTGAAGACCTTGTTGCGTTATTAACCCAAAGAGGGCTGACAATTGATGACGCTTATATTGCAAGTCAATATATAAAGAATATTGGCTATTACCGTCTTAGCGCTTATCTTTATCCATTACTGGAAATGCCCAAAGAAGAGCAACGCTTCAAGTCAAATAGTCATTTCAACAAAGCATTAGAACTATATCGCTTTGATAAAAAACTACGTTTATTTTTATTCAATGAGATTGAAAAAATAGAGATTTCTTTTCGTAGCACTTTAGCTAACATGGTTACAGAAGAGACTGGAAACATGTTTTGGATTACCGACCTATCTGTCTTTGCCAATCCTAACAAATATAACAAGACAATTGAGTTGATAGACAAAGAAGTGAAAAGATCCAAGGAAGATTTCATATTACATTTCAAGAACAAGTATAGTAATCCATATCCTCCAGCATGGATGCTTGTTGAAATATTGCCGTTAGGAATTGTAACTCGTATCTTTGAGAATATTAAATCAAACTCTCTGAAAAAAAAGATTGCAGCTCATTATGAATTGCCTGTTCCTGTGCTTACCTCGTGGCTTACTGTAATAACTTTGACAAGAAATTCATGCTGTCATCATTCTCGTGTATGGAATCGTATTTACGCAGTCACACCAATGATTGCAAAAAAACTTTCACGTCCGTGGATTAACAACAACATAAATCCATTAAAAACGTTCTATGACATCTGTATAGTCAAATGGTTTGTAGATATCATATCACCAAACAACGATATGAAGGAACATTTGTTGTACCTGTTTAGAGCCTTTCCGAATGTTGATGTCAAAGCCATGGGGTTTCCTTATCAATGGGAACAAGAACCTTTATGGAGTAAATAACTTGTAGTTCGATTCGCCAACCCACGTCGCAGATGATTTATATCATTGAAATTCCAAGGAAGCTAACCAACCCATTTTGTAAAAATTTATAAAAAGCTATTTTCAGACTGACCGCACACGCAAAATCTGCCATTTTTAAGCAAAAATGCCCCAAAACTGGGTAAAAAAAGTGCCCAGTTGGAAAAAAATAATTATCCAGTTGGAAAAATAAAATTTCCCAGTTGGAAAATTGTTTTTTTCCAACTGGGCGTTTTCAGACCGCTAACTGGGCGTTCCCCAAAAATCACTCACAAAGCCGTTTCTGCGGAATTTGTAAAGTTTTTTTAATCTTGCAATGGTATTTTTACATACATGACTTTACATCCACTTAAAGACATTATTTGTAATGGGTAAAAGACAATTCTTTGGACTCCTCAATTAAAACTTTATGTAAGTTACTAAATAGCATAGACGAAACATCAAATCACAATCTTACAATATTTGCCGAAATTTTCAACACATAAATACTTCCTTCTATGTTTACCTTCGAATGGATATACGTCAATTTACCATCAGATGAAATATCGATTTTCGCATCTTTAATAGTTTGATGAGTAAGTGTATACGCTTTTTCGCCGTTCTTCTCAATCTTATACCCACTCGCAGTATCAAAGAATTTATTTCCATCGGATTCTATTACATTAACATCAACTTCATTCTTATTTACACGTTTCAGCTCAACCTTTATATCTTTGTATATTTCTATGTTTTCTTCGCCTTGTGTTAAACTTCCTGTTCCAATGTACACCCCAGCAATTGATTTTCCGTTGTCCTTTAGTGTCTTTGAAGATTTTTCACCAATTGTTTTACGGCTTACCGAACTTAATTCTTCAACACTCTGTGCTGATTCAATAGTTTTTTCTAATCTCTTGTCTTCTTGCCCATCTTCTTTTCCAGGTTCTTTAAAAACAGGTGTAGACAAATTTATATCATCGTTAACTTGCTGCGATTCGATATATTTAAACTGGTGGTAATAAGCGGTTTGTGACAATTTTGATGAAGCAGGTGCCCCTATTGCTACACCAGCAACCCCTAAACCAAGTCCGGCTCCCAAAACAGGTCCTGCTGCACTACTTTCACTATCTACAGCAAGCAAAATGGTACCTGCTATCGCTGTTATACAACCAGGAATTGCTAATGTATAACCTAGACCTTCTTGTAATTTTAAGCCCGTACGTTTTTTCCTATTGTAATCTAAAGCAAAAGGGATATAATTTTCTGCTCCAGGAGCTTTGGAGAACAAAAATGCATAATAAGCGTCGCTGGTCAATTTAATATTAGCCTTTCCGGCGGCATTTATTGTTCCTACATGTTTTAAATCCGGGGTGTAAATTTCAGTGTTCGGAGTGCCAGATACCTGAAACTTCTCCATTGTAGAACATGATGACAATATTGCCACCATTACCAAAATATAAATATTTTTCATACTATGAATTATCTTAAATATATTATTTATAATCATAAAAACGACCGCCACTAATTGTGTCATACCCGCCGGCAATATTATTGTTAAAGAACAATACATACCATGGTTCACTTAAAGCATCTGTTTTATTTTGCAATAATTTGCGAAGTGAGCTATTCACTTTCCCATTTGATGCAACAGGTACAATTATTTCAGAATTTACATAAAAATCGCTTACAATCTTCTTATATGTCTCACCTCCATCTAAAGAATACGATATACACACACTGAATTTTAAATTTGCATTATCATAATCATATTTTGCATTTAAATCTCTTGTATCCCCCATCTTTCTTTTTCCAACTCCAGATATGCTAAAATTTTTGGGCATTACCCCGTTTCCTTTAGGGCCTAATGAAGTCTGAGGCTGTTCAGAAAACACAGTCATATTTGAAGTAGAAATACCATCAGTCCCGGAGCCACTTACATTAATGCCACTTAATAGAGAACCAACCCTTCCTCCTATACCAAAAGCGCTACCCAATGCTCCTAAATTTACATTCGCCCCTGACGTTTTGGAAGAAAAATCCGTTGTTGTAGTTGTACGTACTGTTGGGTCATAATAAGATATAGAAGTTCCATTTGTGTCTACGAAAAATGATTTAGTTTGATCAATCACCATAATCTCAGATGTCAAATTACGCACAAGGGGAGTAATTACACCCTCTGGACTTATTGCATAAGTAACCAAGATCTCTGCATCATCTGGTATTTTTTCAGGTTGTTTAAAAGAAGTTCTCACTGATTGGTATTCTACGCTCTTTGTGACAAGAGGAACGCCACTAGAACAAGATGCAAGCATTATGCTAACAAACATCAACAAAAACAATACAAATTCTTTAGTTTTCATCTTTCATATTTTTAGAAATTAATAATATATAATTGATTAACACAAATGAATATTTTATCCTATACGATATTTACCTAATGCCTATACTCCCAAAATTCAGCGGTTAAACCTAAAATGTACGGAAACAAAAAAGACGTGGGAGTTTGTTTCTCCGTGCTTACCCCAGTGTTCAGGCCTTCGCATTGCCCCTTCTCAAGGATAAGCAACGCAAGCCAGCCCACGCCAAGTGATATTATAAAAACAACTCGACGTTACACC
>JAZUAE010000016.1:0-1643 GCA_045637805.1 Clostridia bacterium | reverse complement strand
GAAGATACTTCCACTTGTGAAGATGATTCCTCTTGCGATGAAACGGATTGCTCGGTTGATGTGGTTGTATTTTCCGATACCGTGGGTTGCTCCGGCTCTGGATTAACCGTAGGCTCTACTTGCAAGGTAATGCTTTCAAGTTTGGGAGATTTGTTTGTAATGCAATACTCATCACCAATGTTTTCAAACTCGTCATAATTAGAATATGTACCCCAATGCGACTTGAGAATTACGTCGGTCGGGTTTGTAACCATAATATTGAATCTTACCGATTTTGTAAATTCCCCTTCAACATTTTCTTCAATGCCAAGTTGTTGGGTATAGTAGGTTTCATTGCAATTTGTTGCGGTTAAAATTACAAATCCGCTTTCTGCCGTACTTCCCTCGGTAGAGATGGTAATTGTATACAGTTCATTTGGAACCAGGTTAGAAATTTTATAGGATTTATAATTGCTTGTAATTGGGGTAATATCCACAGCTTTTTCGTTAGGGTTAGCAAGTTCAACCTTAACTTTTGTTTGAAAATTCGATGATTTTATAACGTTTGAAGCGGAGGTGATATTGCAAGAAAAATAAGCATATGCAGTAATGCTCATAGCGACTAAACAAACAATTACAACAGCAATAGTTGATACAAGTCTTGTTATAATTGTTTTTTCACGAATTTTCTCACTCTTAGATATATGAAAAAATTCTTTATACAGGTTTCTCACATTATCTACCCCCTTTCAAAAGATTTTCTTTTAAGCTTTATTTCACAATTTGATCTGCCTTAACTGTAATACCAAGGTCTACCTTTGGTATATCATCACCGCGATAGTTAGCTACATTGTCAATTTTTTCTTCCATACGCACAATAAGCGCAAGATAAGAAGTTTCGCCGGGATGTAAAACGGCGGGTGTTGTATCGTAATTATGCAAGGGCATATCTGCAATCTTTGTAGCAGTTTCACGGTTAGGTACACTTTGCTTCATTTCCTGCTCGGTACTAGCAGATATAACGCCAAATTTCAAGTAGTCTTGCAACATAAATTGGTGCCCGAATACGTTTGTGGCTACCGAGCAGCCGTTTACGTTAACTGCCGTGTAGAAATTAAAAGGAACAGTACCTTTGTTTTCCACTTTTAAATATATTACCTGAACATAACCCGGTTCATATAACGCTTCTTCGTCAAAAATCTTGGTGTTACTATCAATTTCTTCCCACGTACCATCTGTAAGTTCATGGGATACCACTAAATCAAAATCAGCAAAATGGAAAATATTAGTTACTTTTTCTGAAACATCGGTAAACCACGCAAGTGACGCGCTAGTTCCAAGAATACACCAAATAATAAGCGAAAAAAGGCTAAGGACTAAGGCTATTCGTTTGTATGATTTTTTATTTGTAATTTTACCCACACCTTACTCCTCCTTTTTAGTGCTTTGTGGCGATTTATTCCTTTTCGGTTTCTTTTTTACGCCAAATAAACAAAAGTATTAAAACGGCTCCTGAGCCGAGCATTAAAGCAAACCATAATCCTAAATTAGAATCATCACCCGTTTGGGGTGGTTTAGGATCATCAGGCTCTACGGGGAATTCTTCTACTCTGAATTCCCAATCTAAATATCCAATATGATTTTGGAACATATTATCTAATTCT
>JAZUAE010000015.1:0-5323 GCA_045637805.1 Clostridia bacterium | reverse complement strand
AATTGAAAAAGGATATTTAATTGAAACCGCAAAAAACAAATATAACTTTGTAGAATTGGCGGGAAAAACCACAAATAGAAATGGGGAAAAACCACAATTACAAGTGGTAGAAACCAACACAGAAAAGTAGGAAAACCCAAGAACAAATAATACAGATAATACAATAAATAATACAAAAGAAAAAACTTTTATTTTCTAAAGAAAGGAGCATAAAAAAATGGATATAGAAACATTATATGAAAGCGGATATTTACCCGAAATTTATTATAATTAGTTAAATGATAAAACCCCATAGGAAAATTACAAAAGGTTTAAAATCGGAAAAAAAAGGAAGAATGACAGTTTTTTATTATCTTTGATTGAGAATAGTTTAAAAGCAACAATGCAAACCGCTTTAAATGAAATATTTAAAAATTTCAATACCAAATAATTCCAAAAAAATACCCCCCTTTAAAATCGCCTCTATTGGCTTTTTGAATGGGGGGTAATGATTTTATATTCCTAAACCCTTAAAAATGAAATTTGGGGCATTTAAGGACATCTCACAACCCCAAATCAAAAAAATAAAAAAATCCATTCTCTTTCCATCAAAGAACTTGTTTCTAAAATAAACTTGTTTCTATCTTGTTTCTTATAGTGCTATATTATAAATATATATAACTAATAGGCGAAAAGGGAGGTTTGGTGCGATAAAAGGGAGTTTTGGTGCGATTAAAAGGGAGTTTTGGTGCGAATACAAGATATTGAAACCGCAGATTTGAAACACCAATATTTTGAGATTCCAAAAGCAGAAAGAAGTTTAAAAGGGAGGTTTGGTGCGATAAAAAGGGAAACCCTTGACATATAACTCCTTTTAGGTTATAATTATTGTGGTGATTTGAAAATGAAAGAAAGAGAATACACAATAACAAAAGCAAACGAATTGATACAAAAAAGTAGATATTCATTAAGCACACAACAACAAAAAATTATATTATATTTAATATCACAGATAAACCCAAAAGCAACAGAATTTAAAAAGGGAAAATTCAAAATACAAGAGTTTTGCAAAGTTTGTGGAATAGATTATGAAAGCGGAAAGAATTATACTACACTAAAAGAGCAAATAAAAAAAATAGCAGATAGAAGTTGTTGGGTTAAGTTGGAAGATGGTAGGGAAACTCTTTTACGATGGATAGAAAAACCATACATAGACGAAAAAAGCGGAACAATAGAAATAATATTTGATAAAGATATGAAACCCTTTTTATTAGAGTTAAGACAGAATTTCACACAATTTGAATTAAGCTATGCTTTATTATTCAAAAGTAAATATTCAATAAGGCTTTTTGAACTGTTAGAAAGTTATCACTATCACAAATTAGAGCCGCTCGAAAAAAAATTTAATATAGAAGAATTAAAAAAGATTTTAGATTGTGAAAATTACAAAGCATTTAAAGATTTTAGAAAAAATGTAGTTGAATTGGCGGTAAAAGAAATAAACGAAAATACAATGTATAATCTAAAGTATGATTTAATAAAAGAAATAAGATCATACACCGAAATAATTTTTTATTTGGATAAAAAAGAAGTAATACAACAAATGGAAACACACCAACAGAACAACAAAAAATTTAATAAAGAGGTTTAATTTATGGAAAATCAACACCTTTTAACCATTTCACAGTTTGCCGAAAGGCAAGGAATAACACCACAAGCGGTTTATAAACAATTAAACAACAAGTTAAAAGATTGTTTAATTGAAGTTGAAGGGCAGAAATACATTGATATAGACAAGTATGAAGAAATCCATCACAACCAAATTAAACAACCTTTTAACAACAAGTTTAATGAAGTTGGCAACCAAAGTTTAATACCCCTTTTGGAAAAGCAAATCGAAGAAAAGGACAGGCAAATAGAAAGATTATTCCAACAGATAGAAGAAAAAGACAAGCAAATTGAAACATTGCAAAATCTGTTAAACCAATCTCAACAATTACAAGCAATAGACAGAAAACTATTGCTTGAAAATAACCAAAAGAAAAAAGGTTTATTTAGATTGTTTGGAAAGAAAAAAGAAGAAACAGAATAAAAACTTTTTTCAAAGTCCTTTTTTTAGGACACCAAAAATGCTATAATAAATATACAAAATAAAAAAAGAGAGGTAAAAAACTATGGCAAATTATGAAATCAAAGGAACTCAAATTATCGCAAAAATGGATAAATTGACAGCTAAAGAAATAAAAGAAATTAAAAACTATGTTTCTTTATTTGGCTACACAGTAGTAAATTATGTAGCACCGAAATTAACAAAAGAAGAAAAAGAAAAAAAACTTGCCGAAGAACAAAAAAACAACCCACGCTCAAAACAAAATCTTGAAAAATATATAAATGAAAATGGAACAGAAGAACAAAAGAAAAGATTTAAAGAAATTCAGAAAGAAATTGCCATAGATAAAGAAACAGGCGAACAAAAATATGATAAAAAAGGAAAACCAATTAAAAAAGGATTTATGGGTGCTTATAGATATTTCAAAGAGCAATTCCCACAATATTTTGAAAACTTATAATATAAACAAAATAAAAACCGCTCTTTGTGAGCGGTTTTTTTGAAAGGATTTAGAAATGAATATTGAAGAATTAAAAAAATATGCTTTAGTAGGTTTAATTGTGCGAATAGGAAAAGATAGTGAATTGTTAGGAAAAGCAAAAGGCAATACCGAAAAGGAATATTTAAAACAAGAGATTAAAAAACAAAAAGAATTATACAATGAAATTTGGGAAGATTTATTTTTAAAAAAAACTATTGACACATAATAGTATTGCTTTTAAGCATACCCAAAAGCAACAATAAAAAAGTATTTCATTTATTGAAGAAAAAAACTATTGACATATTGCAAAAAATATGATACAATAAAAGCAACACAAAGGAAAGGATTTGAAATAAATGAAATTACTTTATTGTAGAACATCAACCGCAGAGCAATGCGAATTAAGACAAACCGAACTTGCAAAACAATTAGAAATTGAAGAAGAAAACATATTTTTAGATAAGCAAAGCGGAAAAGACACCAACAGAAAAGAGTTGCAAAGGCTTTTAGAGTTTTGCCGAAAGGGAGATATTGTTTATTGTGAAAGTATTAGCAGAATAGCAAGGAACACAAAAGATTTATTACAGATTGTTGAACAATTAAATAAAAAACAAGTTGAATTTGTTAGTCTAAAGGAAAGTATTGACACAAGCACACCGCAAGGAAAATTTATGCTTACTGTTTTTGGTGCTATGGCAGAACTCGAAAGAGAATGTATTTTACAAAGACAACAAGAAGGCATTGCAATAGCAAGACAATACAATCGATACAAAGGGAAGCCGCAAATGAAGATTGACAAAGAAAGGTTTTTAAAAGTTTGTGCGGAATGGCGAAAAGGAAATAAAACCGCTACCCAATGTATGAAAGAATTAGATTTAAAGCCTAATACTTTTTATCGCAGAGTTAAGGAATGGGGCATTTAATAACCGAAGTGGAGTTTTTAAAATACATTAGGTAGCAAAAAACCCCACACAAAAGCCGCTCACAAGGTTTTGATTCTAAACTCCCATATTACACTCCCCCCCTTGCCTTTGGTAGCTTATAGGCTCGATAATGGCACCGCAAGGGCATTTTAGTTAAATAGTTAGTTTATAGTTTTCATAATATAGCGAAAGAAAGTTTAATTTAATATTATTTTAAAATAAAGCGGAATAAACAACCGCTTTATTTTTTTGCTATATTACATTAAATTTTCAATGAAAAAAAAGAAATGAGGTTGAAAAAATGCAAGATAATTTGCGAAAAGAAGTAAAAGTGTTAAAGGCTTTACAAAATATCACTTATAAAGAATTAGCGGAAGATTTAGAAATACACCGAAATAGTTTTTATAATTGGCTAAAGGGTTATTATGAACTCTCAACAGAAAAAGCCGAAAGGCTAAAAGAAATATTAGAATTATTAAGCGAGGTATAATAAAATGGAAAAAAATAATATTAAAAAACTTTCTTTTTTAGGGTTTAGCAATTATTATTTAACTGAAAGCGGAAGATTATTTATAATAAAACCAACAGAAAAGGAAATAAAAGAAGATAGATTAAACCGCTTTTATTTGATTGATAATAAAGGAAATAAAAAGAGGATTGCAAAAAGGAAATTATATACACAAGTATATAATAAATAGTTGTGTTATGATGGAATAAAAAACCTAAAAAATGAAGAATGGAAACCAATAGAAAAGACACAAGGAAGATATTATGTTAGTAATTGCGGAAGAATAAAAAGTTATTGCGGAAATACTGCTATTATATTAAAACCATATAAGCAAAAGAGCGGCTATTTAGAAATAAAGATTGATAATAAAAATATAAAAATACATTAGTTAGTTGCTTATGCTTTTTGCGAAAACAGATATATAAATACAGATATTAAAACAGAGATACACCACAAGAACAAAAATAGAGAAGATAATAGAGCTGAAAACCTTGTTATATTATCCATAGCAGAACACCACAAAGAGCATAGAAAAAAGGAAGTTATTGACAATGAATAATATATATAAATCTTCTCCTAATCAAAAGACAATAACTATTTAGAAAGAGCCAACAGACAAACAAAACTATTATGCAACAATAAATTTAAATGCTTTAGAACTTGCGGCATTAGATTTAAAAGCAGGGGCGTTTAAACTATGGATATATTTAGCAAAGAATTAGAACAATTATACTTTTGCTTTAAGTAATAAAGCCGCTCAACAGTATTTTGGAATTAAAAAGGATTAGTATGACAGTGCGGTAAAAGAACTAATTGAAAAAGGATATTTAATTGAAACCGCAAAAAACAAATATAACTTTGTAGAATTGGCGGAAAAAACCACAAATAGAAATGGGGAAAAACCACAATTACAAGTGGTAGAAACCAACACAGAAAAGTAGGAAAAACCAATAAGAAATAATACAGATAATACAATAAATACAACAAAAGAAAACAAATTTATTTTCTAAAGAAAGGAGTATAAAAAAATGGATATAGAAACATTATACGAAAGCGGATATTTGCCTGAAATTTATTACAATTAGTTGAATGATAAAACCCCATAGGAAAATTACAAAAGGTTTAAAATCGGAAAAAAAAGGAAGAATTACAGTTTTTTATTATCTTTGATTGAGAATAGTTTAAAAGCAACAATGCAAACCGCTTTAAATGAAATATTTAAAAATTTCAATACCAAATAATTCCAAAAAAAATACCCCCCTTTAAAATCGCCTCTATTGGCTTTTTGAATGGGGGGTAATGATTTTATATTCCTAAACCCT
>JAZUAE010000014.1:0-137475 GCA_045637805.1 Clostridia bacterium | reverse complement strand
CCGCTCGACTTGCATGTGTTAAGCACGCCGCCAGCGTTCGTCCTGAGCCAGAATCAAACTCTTAAGTTTAATCTAACTTAGAACCAACTAAATACTGACGTATTAAAGTTTAGTTTCATTTTATACTCAATGTGTATTTCTACACAGAAATTAACAAGAACGTTTATTTCGCAAAATAAGTTGCGTTCTAAACCTTGTACATTTCAATTATTCACTTGTCAAAGTTCGATGTTGCAGTTCCAAAAATTTGGGTGCAACGTTGATATAATACTACACCAGAAACCTAAAGTCAACACTTTTTTTAAAAAAAATTAAAAAATTTATTTTTTCTTAAATTTCTTCAAAAAAGAATAAAAACCGCGATTTTTGATGTCGCGGTTTATTATATTATATCTTTGTCAAATTTGCAAGTATATTTTTAATTTCTTTTATATCAATTTCTTTTTTCTCTCCAGTAGCACGAATTGTAAGCTCAACTTTTCCATCAACTATTCCTCTACCTACTACAACGCGTAATGGAACGCCTATAAGTTCACTGTCATTAAACTTAACACCAGCTCTCTCGTCTCTATCATCAAGAAGAACTGGAATACCAGCATCTTCTAATTCATTATATAATTTTTCAGCAAAGTCAACTTGCTCTTGTTTTTTCATATCAACTATAACAATGTCAACTTTGAAAGGAGCAACGCTCATAGGAAGGATAATACCTTTTTCGTCATGATGTTGATCAATAATACTAGATACAATTCGTTCTAAGCCTATACCATAGCAGCCCATTTCCATAACTTGAGATTTACCATCACTGTCAACATAAGTTGCATCAAACGCTTTTGTATATCTATCACCTAAAGCAAATATATGACCAAGTTCATTTCCTTGACATACATGCATATCTCCACCGCATATAGGACAAGAATCATTACTATCTGCAAATCTAAGATCTGCCCATTCACATTTAAAGTCAGCAGCGCCTACATCAATCAAGTGAGCATCGACCTCGTTTGCTCCTACTACAAACTTTTCCATACCTTTAATTTCATAGTCGCCGATTATACGTACATCTTTTAATTCACCGATAGGTCCAACAAAACCAAGTACGCTACCTATTTTCTTTATATCTTTCTCGCTAGCAAATTCTACACTTGCACCAAGAATTTTAGCAAGCTTAGTTTCATTTACTTCCCTATCGCCTCTAACCATCGCCATAACTATTTGGTCGCCTGCCTTATAAACCATGCTCTTAACAAAACGCTTAGCGTCCATTCCCAAAAATTCCATGAGGTCAGCGATTGTGCTAGTTTTTGGAGTATATACTTTTTTATAGATTCCCTTATATTTAGTATCTATATTATATATATCTTTGCAAGGAACAGTCTCTAAGTTTGCTCCATAGCCACATTCGTCACAAAATGCAATATCTGCTTCACCCTCATTAGATACAGCCATAAACTCATGACAATAAGATCCACCCATAACGCCACCATCTGCAACAACAGGCACAACCTTAAGACCAAGCTTTTCATATATTTCAATATACACATCATGCATTTTTTTATAGTAAGCGTCTAAGTCTTCTTTGTTTGCATGGAAGCTGTATGCATCTTTCATTGTAAATTCACGCGCACGATTTACACCATTGCGAGGACGAATTTCATCTCTATGTTTTTGTTGAATTTGATAGATGCTAAATGGTAAATCATTGTAACTCTTCACATAGCTATCCGCTACCATTGTTGCATATTCCTCATTTGTAGGGCTTATTGCAAACTCTACCCCATTTCTATCGGCTAAATTAAACATTTCTTTACCAAAAGCTGTCCAACGATTAGACTTTTCCAAAACCTCTTTGGATACAAGAATAGGAAATTTCATCTCATTGCAATCTACTTTCTCCATTCCACGACGGATAGTGTAATTAACCTTTCTAAGAATCATATTAAAATACGGCATATAGAAAAACAATCCAGCAGAAACTTTTTTAATCATTCCGCTTTTAAGCATATACTTCATTGCAATAGTTTCAGCATCAGCTGGCCATTCTTTAAGTGTTGGCATTAAAAATTTACTGTATCTCATAATTCTTCTCCGTTTGTTTATTATATTGACTATTATAAATTAAATACCTTTTGAAATCAAGAGAAAAATAAAATATTCTATATTAATCCACCAAAATAAAAATCCAGCTTTTGCTGGACTTTATTTAAGATAGATAAATCTCATCTTGATTGCCATCATTTTCTTTGCTTCCATCAAGAGAGCTTGCTTGTAGTTTCTTTTGAATTTCAATCTTAATTTCTTCAGCATCTTCCATTATATCATTGCACAGTTTATATATTTTATCTTTCAATAAATATATTTCTTCATTCTTAATAAAAAGATTGTTTACCATATCGTCAGGTATTTCATCATCAGAAGAATTAAAAACCTGCATAAATTCATCAAACTGTTCTTCAAAACACGCTGTTTCCGCATCAAAAATATCTATATTTTCCACCATTTCATTGTAATAGTTTTCAAGCTTGAGTTTATTATCGTCATTTACTTTTATTTCCTCGTAAGTAAGCGGACAATAATAAGCAACTGAATCAAGGGCATCATACGCATCTTTAAAATAATCAGGAAAACAAGAAAAGGTTTTAAGATCTGCATGTAAGCTTATAATAAGATAATGTATTCTAGTAATTGCATATTCAGCACTATCCGGATCTAAATGTGCAATACTATTAGTTATATCATCAATAGCTATAGCAGCTTGCTCAATAGATTTTGTCATTTCTTGATGCCAGTTTTCATTTATAATATAATCTCTTAAACTTAATCTTTTGTCCATTGTAACTCCTAACTAAGAACAACCGGTTCATCATTGTCCATTTTCATCACTGTTTCACACAACTCTTCGCAATGTTCTATAAGCGGTAATAATTCTTTGTTTCTATATGATTCAATCTCGTTTGCTTTTATCATGTGTTTTTGATCAATTTTTGCAAGAAAACCATGTAATCTCATCAATTCCAGATGATGCACACTAAAATCTATATTTTTGTATTTATCTATTTCCCTTTCTAATTCATTATCCAAGATCTTCAAATCTTCATAGTATGAATAATATTTGTTAAATGCTGCATCTAACAAACTTTGTGCGTTGCTTAATTTCTCCACCTTTGCATGGTTCAATAAAGACAATTTTTTCTCATATTGACAAGTATCATAAGCACACTTAATAAAATTTAAAAAAGAGACCATATGTTCATTATCTGCAACAATATATTCAAGATATGCCTTATAATAATTTATACCGATTTCCCCACCTGCTCTAATCGACTTTTCGATAGATGTAAGATTTGCACTTGCTTTTTCATATCTTTTAAGAGAAGCTTCAGCCTCTTCAATATAATTTTCACTAACAACATAGTCTTGAATATTCATAACAACTCCTAATAGGAAAAATTATATCATGAATTAACATCTTGTCAATAGCACAAAAAACAAAAACAGGGTTGCCCCTGTTTTTATAAACCCATTGCTAATCTTGCGCGTTTTAATGTTTCCTGCGCAATCTTACGTGCTTTTTTGCTGCCCTCTTCAAGTATTTTTTCAACCTCATCAAAATGCTCCATATAATAATTATACTTATCACGCATAGGTGCGAGAGTTTTATTCATTACTTCGAAAAGTTCTCTTTTTGCATCTGCCCATGAAATTCCTTTAGCAAACTTTTCAGCATAGGATTTAGTTTCAGCCTCTGTTCCAAACAATTTAAAGAGTTTAAAGAGTGCACAATCTGTACTCTTTGGTTCAGTTGGAAGTGAACTATCAGTTACAATACCACTAACCATCTTCTTTAATTTTGACTCTTCGCAGAAAAGAGGAATAACATTATTATAGCTCTTACTCATTTTTCTGCCATCTGTTCCAGTAATTGTTGCAACTTCTTCTTTAATAACCTCTGTTGGAATAACGAAAGTATTGCCATAGGTTTTATTAAACACTTTTGCAATATCTCTTGCCATTTCAACGTGTTGCTTTTGGTCAAGGCCAACTGGAACAAGTTTACTGTTGAGAATCAAAATGTCCGCAGCCATAAGAATCGGATAATTATAAAGCCCCATATTAACAAGAGAGTCTGGGTCATCACCAGCTTGAACACTTCTGTCAACCATGGCTTTATACGCATGTGCTCTATTCATCAAACCTTTGCTTGTAACATTGCAAAGTAGCCAGTTGAGTTCAGTAACCTCTGGCACCAAACTCTGTTTATAAAACACAACTTTCTTAGGATCAATACCACAAGCAAGCCATGTACAAGCGAGTTCTTTTATATTATCTTTTAATTGCTGTTTATCTTTAATGTAGTTTAATGCATGATAATCTGCTATAAAGAAATAACTGTCGTACTCATCATTCATGCTAATTTCAATAGCAGGTTTTATTGCGCCAAAGTAGTTGCCTATATGAGGCGTTCCTGTAGGCTTAATACCTGTAGTGTTTACCTTTTTCATTACTATCTCCTATTTTATAATTTTATTGATTGTACCGCCACCAAGACAATATCCAACGCTATTGTAAAGCACCACATATTGTCCGAGCGTAATGGCACGTTGTTTTTCTTTAAATATTATTTTTATATTTTGCTGGTCTATTACTTCAACTGTTACTGGTTGATCCTCTTGACGATATCTAAACTTTGCAAAACAATCAAATTTTGTAGCTTTAGGCTTTTCTGGAATCCAGTTCACCCCATTTGCTATAAGCGCATTTGAAAGCAATTCCTCCCCATCGCCTTGAGCCACGTACAAAATATTTTTCAAAATATCTTTATCTACTACAAACCAACTATCACCATTGCCATCAGACCTACCACCGATTCCAAGTCCTCTACGCTGCCCCATTGTATATTTGCTAATCCCATCATGAGTTCCTACAGTTTTTCTAGATTTCACATCAATAATTTTGCCAGGCTTTTCAGGATAATTCGCACGCATAAAATCTTTGAACTTCTTAGAGCCTACAAAACAAACATCAAAACTATCTTTTTTATGTGCAGTGATAAGATCATTTTCTTCCGCTATTTTTCTAACATCTTCTTTTTTTAATTCACCAAGCGGAAACATCGCTTTTGAAAGCTGACTGCTTGAAAGTTGATTTAAAAAATACGATTGATCTTTGTTTTTGTCTGTTGCCTTTTTAAGCAGATGTTTATCACCCACGTGCTCAACAATAGCATAATGCCCAGTAGCGTAAAAATCTGCATTTATTTTTTCAGCAAAATCCACAAATGGCTTAAACTTTACTTCTTTGTTGCAAATAACACATGGGTTTGGAGTTCTACCATTTTTATACTCTGAAATAAAATATTCTTTTACTAGTTGCATTTCATTTTTAAATTCAACTATTTTGCAATCCATATTCAGCCTTTCGCAAAGAGCCTTAACTATTTCAACATCACTTTTGCTTTGAGCATTATCTCCGTCCACCATATGTAAGCCAACAACATTATAACCAGCCTTTTTTAGGAGCAAAGCAACAACCGACGAATCTACACCACCACTGAGAGCAACAACAACCTTTTTAGTTTTATCCGCGCGCACGTCTTTTAGCTTCCTTTTTTTCGAGTTTTATTTTTAAGTTTTGTTTAATTCTTTCTTGTTCAGCTTTAATTTTATCGGTAGTCAAATATTTTTTGGAAATCTTATATCTTGTTTCAACGTTGAGTTTTGCAATAAATGCCTCTTTGCTTAATCTATATTTATATTTGTCAAATAATAGGTTTAACATATCGCCTATCCATGTGTATGCAACAATAAAACCAAAACCGCCACCAAAGAATGTTGCGACAGGAGCTAGGGCTTCAACACTAACAAATATTGATGTAAGCAACATTGATATTGTTACTAAAATTCCCTTTTTGTAATTTTTGGCATAATAGTCATGAGCACCCATCCAACCAAAGAATAGACATAGCGCAATCATTGTCCCCTTTTTAATAAAAGAAGGTCTAACCCTTGCAGATTTGTTTACCTCTTTCATAATCTTTCTACGAGCTAGGTGCCTATCTGCCCATTTATATATTTCCCACCATTCAATTTTTTCAGGCTTAAACTCTCCACGTTCTTTTTTAGAACTATAGGAAGAGTTGTCAAGAAAAGTAACATCTCGCGTGTCAATATTAAAAGATCCGTCTTCATCAACAGTATATTGAGGAACTTCTTTGTTTTTCTTTTTATGTTTATGACGTTTTGGTTTAACTACTGTTTGTTCTTCAGATTTGTTAGTAGGAGTTTCATCTTCTTTAACTTCGCACATTTGATCATTTTCAATATAAGAAAGATCCTGCTGTATATCCCGCATGATTTTATCCATTTTCTCCTGATCTTTTGCTTTTTCCATATCAGAAACAAGCATTCCACATTTAGAACACTTTTCATCTTTTCTTTTTATTATAGTAACACAATTAGGACAAATTCTAATCCTTGCCATAATTCACCTCTTTTCCCCATAAGTGTAACACAAATTTTTATCTATTGTAAACTTTTTTAGACATAAAACAATCAACAACTGTATTAAAGCCACAAATTGAACATTGTTTGATGAGAAATGAGAAAAACCCAGGCAGGCGCATACAATAACGTATGTAACTGTCTAGGTTTTTAATTTTTTTTCACTAGAATGATTAATTCTTGGCTTTAAGTGATGTATATTCGATTAAATCTAGCACTTTACAACTATATCCCCACTCGTTGTCATACCATGCAATAAGTTTTACAAAGTTAGGGTTAAGCATAATGCCCGCGCTAGCATCAAATACTGATGTACAAACTTCATTAACCATATCTGTTGATACAACAGCATCTTCTGTATAGCCAATGATGCCTTTATATTCTTTAGACACTGCAGCTTTCTTCATAACATCTTTAATCTCATCATAAGTTGTAGATTTTTTAAGTCTGCAAGTGAGGTCTACAACACTAACGTCTGGAGTTGGAACTCTAAATGCCATACCTGTAAGTTTATCTTTAAGCTCAGGAATAACCTCTCCCACCATTTTAGCTGCACCAGTTGAAGATGGAATAATGTTGCAAAGAGCAGATCTACCACCTCTCCAGTCTTTTTTACTTGATCCATCAACAGTAAGTTGTGTAGCTGTTGTAGCATGAACTGTTGTCATTAAGCCTTCTTCAATGCCGAAGTTCTCATGAATAACTTTTGCTAAAGGAGCCAAACAGTTTGTTGTGCAACTTGCGTTAGAGATTACTTTCATGTCAGGTGTAAACTTTTCCTCGTTTACGCCCATTACAAATACTGGAACGCCGCCCTTTCCAGGTGCTGTAATAACTACACGTTTAGCGCCGCCTTTAAGGTGACGAGATGCGTCCTCAAGATTTGTAAACTTTCCTGTAGCCTCAGCAACAACCTCTGCGCCACAACCAACCCAGTCAACGTTTTCTGGAGCCATTTCAGTAAAGAATCTTATCTTGTTACCATTAACAACAAGATAGTTTCCTTCAACCTTAACATCCGCATCAAATGTTCCATGAACACTGTCATACTTAATCATATATGCAGCATAGTTAATATCAAGAAATGGATCGTTGATACCTACTATTTGAATATTTTTGTTGTTTAGAATTGACGCTCTGAGAAGTAAACTTCCAATTCTTCCAAAGCCATTAATACCTACTTTTACTTTTGCCATAAATTTTCTCCTTTTATATAATTTTATTTTATACCATTAGAGCAAAACAAAGCAAACATTTTAAAGTATATATTTGCCTATTTTATTCATTTTCTATATAATTATTATCATAAGGAGAAAAATATATGCCTCTAACAAACACAAAACAAATGCTAACAAAAGCAAATAAACAAAACTATGCAGTATGCGCATTCAATATATACAATCTGGAAAGTGCAAAGGCTGCGGTGGAAAGCGCTTATGAAACAAAAAAACCTATAATTTTAGCCGTAAGTGAAGCAGCTGCAAAATATGCCGGCTTTGAAAATTTAGTTGCAATAGCAACAAACCTTGTAGAAGAATATAAGGTTTCAGCAGCCTTGCATCTTGACCACGGCAAAAGCTATGAATCTTGCAAAAAAGCCATCGATTGCGGTTTTACTTCAGTAATGATAGATGGATCAAGTTTGAATTTTGATGAAAACGTAAAGCTAACAAAAAAAGTTGTAAACTATGCACATAAAAAAGATGTAACCGTTGAAGCAGAACTTGGTAAAATTATGGGTACCGAAGATCTTGTTAGTTCTTCAGTGCAAATGTACACTAACCCTGAAGATGCGAGGAATTTTGTAGAAAGAACTGGTGTGGATAGCTTGGCGATTTCTATAGGAACAGCTCATGGAATAAACAAAGGAATAAAAACACCAACGATTCAGTTTGAAACAATAAAAGCCATTCGTAAAGCTTTACCTTCTACCCCACTTGTTGCTCACGGCTCATCTTCCGTTCCAAAGGAATTTGTTGAAACAATTAACGCGAACGGTGGAGATATAAAAAAGAGTCAGGGAATCCCAGTAAACGCATTAATTAAAATGAGTAAATGTGGAATAAATAAAATTAATATGGATACGGATATTCGCTTAGCGTTCACTTCTGCAATTAGAAAAGATTTTACAGAAAACCCATCAATTTTTGACCCAAGAAAATATCTAAGCAAAGCAATGGACTTGGCCAAAAATTATATGATAAAAATAATTAATTTACTTACAAATAAATAATCTTAAAAATAACAAATAAAAAGCAGGGATTAATCCCTGCTTTATTTATGACCATTATTCTTTTTTAGTTTATGATTCGTCAATGTAGTATGGATTTATTCTATATAACTCTTTAAGTCTAGATAAACTAGACGTCAATTTATCATAATTTTGATCCATTTCTGGTGATTTGTCTGTTAATTTTTTATAAGATTCATTGACATCAGCTTCTATTGCATTAATAGTCTCATTGAAATTTTTGTTTTTAATTGTATTTACGTCTTTATCCATAAAATATGAATTTTTAAAAGGTTTAAGAGCTTGCTCTGTATTATTTAATTCTTTTATAAGGTTAAAGTAATTTTCTTCAATAAACATAGGTTTTATTTGACCTTCATGAATTAAAGATAATCTTTGTTTTTCTGAAGAAAATTTATTATTTAAAAGTTCATAATATTTTGTGCCTTTGTCCTGCATTTCAGCCTTTTCTGATGCTTGCTCACTCTTACCATTTTTCATTTCTTTAAGCTTATCATTAACAATTCCTTTTACGGCCTTAAATCCAGATTTGAGAACTGTTGGCGTTTCACTAACTAAAGCACCTAAAGAACCAACCATTGTAGCTATACCACCTTTAATATCTCCACTTTCAAATTTTTCACCGGCGGTTTCTATTATTTGTGCTGTTTTTGTATTTTCTAAATCTTCTTGTAATTGAACTAAATGCTTGTTTCCTTCTTCCTCTTCACCAAAAATTTCCTCTTCATCTTGCATTCCTGCTTTAGTTACAAATTCTTCATCTTCAACATTGTTTTCTTCAAATTTTGCTCTTATACTCTTACCAAGTTTTGAGTTCAATAAGTTTTGGCCCAGTTTTGAATTTGTAAACTTTTCAAGCACTTTTTCCCCTGTTTGTTCCAGTTTATCAGCAAAGCTTTCAGCTTTATCAGCAGCATTCTTGGTTGAAGAAGTATCTTGGTTTGTTTTAGAATTTGAGTTTTCTGCTGCACTTTTATCGCTTGGTTTGTCAGTATCATTTTCTTTAGATTCTGTTTTATCTTTATTAAGAGGTTTTTCTTCAATTCTATCTGCCTTTTTTGAATCGCTTTTCTCAGCATCAGAATTTTCAATGGTGTTGTTTTTATGCTTAGTTGTTTCTTCGATATTTTCATTTTCTCTGTTGTCAAATAATATGAAAACATCTCTTTTTGTTTCTGCTTTGGCTACATTATCACTTTCAGATGGCTCATTATTAGTATTTTGTTCATCTTTTCCACTTTCAATTTCTAAATCCATTTCATTATTATCTGCATTATTATTTATTTGAGATACTACATCTGAAACATCTAGATCTCCACTAGTTGTTGCCGATTCGTTTGCATCAGTTGATGAATGTATTTCTGGCGGCATATTTGAATTACCACTTGATTGTGATGAAGATCCATTGTTTGTATTACTTTTGTTTTTAGGAGATGATATTAATGCTTTAGCAAATTCTTCATTTTCTTCTTTCTCTTCTTTCTTCTTCCTATGTTTTGTAGCCACAAAAGCACCACCTGGAATACTTTTTGTTGAAAACTCTTTAGCCTTTTTTGCTTGATCAATAAACATTTTTCCAGTTACAAGATCACTCATCCATGTAAATGGATTCTTTAAATCTTGTATCGATTTTTCGCCACGAGAAATTATTGCATTTTCATCTTCCTTGTCTTCCTTGTCTTCTTTACCATTTAAAATCTTATTAATCGACAAAGGTATCTTTGCCATCAAACTAAACGCTACAAGTAAAAATAATATTCTAATTATATGGTTACTAAAGAATAAACCCAACTGTTGTATTATGTTAGCATTATCACCAGGTTGTAACAATTTAAAATCAGATAACACTGTAGCAAACAAGAACATTAAGTTTAAAGCAATAATAACACCATAAGCCTCAATAAGTTTTGAAAAAAAGTTTGTAGACCATTTTTTTAATGCATTGTTACCTTTTAATGGGAATAGTGCAAGTGTTGCTGGATAAGAAATAATAAGGACGATTATATCAAATATTCTTCCAACTAAACCAAATGTTATCTTCAAAATAATACTAAAGACTGTGCCTATGGCGAAAATTAATATAAACAAAGAAATTTCAGGAATCCAGTACAAGTTTTCTATTTCTATATCTGAATCTGAGAAATAATAATCAATATCCAAACCACCATCTGCAAATTTTGTAACAACATTTGTTGATTTTGTAAACAAACTAAATAGATCAAAATTGAAATAAATATACGGCACAAGTTCGTCAGGATTTACACCAGTAACCCCCTCAAAGAGTGTTCTAGTTATCCAGTTTCCTATCTCTTGAGTTGTCCCTTCAGGTTTTTCATAGCTAATCGTTGGGAAGAAATCTATAAGTGTTGGAACATTAAGGTTTTCCCTATAGCATTCAACAATATTGTTTCTTATTCTAATAGCAGTTGGATAGCCATCTTCATTAAATGTACCTCTGGCAACGGTAATATTACCACCATTGTAATATGAACTACTTGAAGCAATATATGGTTTGTAATAGATTACACCACTCTCGGTTTGTTCTTGAGTAGCACAAACAAACACGGCACCATCAGCCTCGTCAGTCGCACCTGCTCTATGCCTGTAAGTAATAGTGTTTCCCCTACCACCTATATCATAATTGTATTCAACCTGCGCAGTGTAATATTTTCCATCATAATCTATACCTGATTCAATGCCAGCCATGCTACAAGTTTTATACACTTGCTCCATTGTTACAAATCTAATAGTTCTATTACTTCCGAAAAAGTATTCAATTGTATCTGCCATAACGTAATATTCAGGAGTATATGTATTGATTCCTTTATCATATAAACCTTCATAAATTGTCATTAATCCATCTATATCAGAAGATGAAGCATCTGCTGCTTGGTATGCCTGATAGGTAATTTCATCGATATAATCCAACGCAAAATAGTTGTTGGAAATATGCATCTCAAAAGCCTTTAAACCTCTAGACCAAACAGGCATGCTTAAATATTGATTGACAACTTTATTTATTTCCTCTACTCCACCATCTGCTTCCCAACCAGCAATAATAGTTTTATCTTCAACTTCACTAAAATTGTATGTTATAGGAATCTTGTAATTCGATTCGGCATAATGTCTATATGCATTTGCTTTATAACTACTTGCTACATAAATTTGTGAACCGATTGATGTTCCTGATCCACCAACACTTGTAGCCTCAGTTAAAGCCCTGAGTAAGGCGTTAGAACCAATAATTGAACCGACAACAATGAATGGCACTAAAATCATAAGAAAAACCGCTTGAAGGGATTTTACAAGCACTTGCTTCTTATCATTTGACCTACCGTAAACAGTATAATCATACTCATTCTTAACAATGGCAATTATTGTGAATACAATCAATAAAAGAAAACAGAATCCAAGCATGTATTTCATCAATGGCAAGAAAAACTCACCGCTTAAGAATTTAAATATTATATCATCTTCAAGTAAAAAGCTTGTGCCTGAACTATCAATGCTTATACCAACTAATTGTCTAACAAACGTATAAATAAAGTCGATAACAGTCATTGCCCATTTTAATACAGTATATACAATTTTTATAACTAAAGTTAACAGATGATCCCATAAGTCTATAACAAACTTTGATATAATCATCGAAATCGTATCAAAGAAAGAAGGTGCATTTGCTTCAGCAGTAAATGCTCTTTCTGATAGAATATTTATGAAATTTAATCCTTTCAACATTTCTTCAATACCTTCTTCCTTTTTTTATTTTTGGTTTTTTATCTTAATCATCTTCGCGCTCTACGCGCTACTCTTCGTGCTCTACGTGCTTCTTTTCGCGCTACTCTTCGTGCTCTACGCGCTTCTCTACGTGCTACTCTACGTTCTCTACGTACTTCTCTTCGGAATACTCTTCGTATTTTTCCTCGTTCTCTACGTTCTTTACGTGCTTTTCTTCGTTCTTTACGTGCTTCAATTTTTTCTCTGCGAGCTTTTTCTTTTCCTATCATTGTCTTAACTTGGCCTGCTCTTCTCTTTTTTTCTTCTTTGACATCTCGATCAGTTTCGTACATTGCATCTGCCAATTCTTCTCGCTTCATTTCACGCTCAAATCGTTCAATTTTGCGTCTGTTTTGATTTTCTTTCATTTTGTTATTTAATGCTTGTGCAGCATTATATGCTCTTTTTACATCAACACCCGCAATTACTGCTGCGGTAAAGGCCCCCACAACTTTACCTTTACGCTCCATATTTTGTAATGGCTCAGTTGCCTTTTCCATCTTGTCAACAATTTCTTGTCCAGAAACAAAATCTTGCACCGTGCTAACCGTGTTTTTAACAGTTGCGTACGTACCTTCCCCTTTGTCAAATATATCTTCAACTTCCATTATAGAAGCAAAGATCTTTGGTAGCGACATAAATATTGATCCGAGTCCAAGTAAGAATACAACTCGAGATAATTCATTTAAGAAATCAATATCAATATTCCTAAATAATAGCAAATCTTTAAATGCAGCTGTTGTGGTAAACATTTCAAATGTGTTAACCATGTTTGCAAGTATAAAGTATAAATTAATTGAAAATACATAACTAAATACACTTAATAGTTCTCTTATCAAAGATGCCTTCCACGTATCATAAGCTGTTAAAGTCTCTGATTCTTTATCTGGCATCTTTGTTGCAATGGTCGAAATCATCAATGGACCCATTATAAAGTAAAGAACAAGATTAACCATTCTTGAAATAAGTCCCCAGAATGCCCTGAATAACATACCAAATAACAATGATACTGCTGTAATTAAAATTATTACATTGAGTTTATTTAGATCATATAATACATCTATAGGCATAGAGTCCACGTTAAACGCATAGAAATTATAATCCAAATGACAAGTTGCGTCATCAACAGTATCAACAACCTGTGTTCTCACACCGATTGCGTAATCTATATATGATTCTATTTTAATTCTTGGCACAGCTTCAACAATATGTTGTGCTAAAGTTTTACCTGTAATAGCTTTGGTTATACCATTTACTGCCCAACTTATCAAATTACCATCTGTATCTATTGTATCTATTGCTAAGAAATATTTTTCAATTTTAAATCTTGACGTATTTAAAAAATATGTATCCTCTCTGTAGAAAACAACATTTCCATCAACAATCTTAATTGCTGTTGGGAATCCATTATCATCGAGTGGTCCCCTCGCAATGATTGGATAACAAGACTCCAGACCTTTTATATCATCACTCGCCTGTATATTTTTGAAATTAAAATCTACAGCATTTGTCTTCATTATTTTCAAATAGTTTTGATCATCATTTGGAAGATTACCATCACTATCTTTAAACCTTGCTAAGTCTGCATCGATATCATTATCGAGATTTGTTCTATTTGTTGTAAGTATAGGTAAATACTGTCTTGATTCTTCATTGTATGTACAAAGAATAAACACATCACCAAATTGTTCATCTATGCCACGATAATTAATATTGATAGAATATTCTAATCCAATAAGATCTTCGATAGGTCTATTCTCGATTCCAGCTAGTCTCATCACAGAACCAACACTCTGTGAAGTCTCGCTTATGCCTGTAATTCTAGCATACGTCGTTTTATTATTTGAAGTTGGATCTTTATCTGCTAAAGTGTACCAGTTTTTATAATCAACAGCTGGCGAATCTGATGCCACTGTCCAATTAGCGTTTGCCAAATAGAATACTATCAAATATGCTGCTTGTGACGCTTCAGGATCGATACCTTCAGGCTCTATGTAATTTGATAAATAGTTCAAGCATGAAATTCTGAGCTCTTTGAGCGACATTTTCTTGTAATCGACATAATCAAAATGTTCAACATTATCAGTTGTGTTTAATAGATATTCCATGACATTTTGTAATCTATTTAAAGATATCTGCTTTTGATTGTCTGACACATTTTCATCTAACGCTGAGTATGTATTAAATCCACCATTTTCTACACGATAAAGTTTTCCTGTTCTATCTGTAACCCAGTATGGATCACCCACATTGTTTCCAGTAGTCATACCAAGTCTCATAGCAGTATCCGCACTAAGTAATCCCTCATCAAATATATACTTCACAACGAGGTCTGCAAGATATGGATTATTTTCAAATGTGACATTATCTATTGAATTAACCATTAGCGCAGAATAGCTTGTCATTGAATATATGTCCATACAAATCTGACCAAATTCAACTAAGAAATCTTTAATTTTTCCCCATGATGATTTTATAATAACTTTTCCATCATCATCTAGTAAATAACCAACACTTGAGTTTCCTTTACAAATATACTTGCAAGAATCACCATCATGTGTATGATCTATAATACATGTACCATGAGTATGCGTTTCTTTACATTCTTCAAATTGAATCATACCAGCATAATCATCATCTACATATACCGTATCTAAACCATTCAATTTTAAGAATTTTGCACCAAGAACATACTCTGCAAGCTTAGCATTTGTAAACAATTTACCAACCGAATATTGTTTGTTTCTAACTGAGATTGTAAATTCCGTGCTTGCTGAATACTCATCAAAATAAACTTTTACAGCATGACCTATATAATATTTGAACAAACCATCTGCCAATGTTTGAGTTGTAATAAAGTCATTCATATACGCAATGTTGAGCCAATTACCACCAGTTGTGTACTTGTCGTATAAGTCAACTAGGAAGTTATTATCAGCATCATCATTAAAATAACCAAAATCTTCAACCCTATATTCTTCATTCGGTTTACCATTAAAATAGTTGTCTTTAAGAGCATCTTTCACACAAGAAAGTACTTTGTTTATATAATCTACTTTTTTGCTTAACACGTTCCAGTTACAAACCGGTGAATAACAGTTGTTATGACCGCACCCTTCAACTGGAGAACACGCAGCACAATTTGTAGATTCATTACTCATAACAAAATCAACTGAATATCCACATCTATCACATATACCGTCATGATCAGCTGATGCATTATCTTCATCAGTATGGGCGCCTATACAAAGTTGACACTTATCACATACGCCGTCAATGTCGCCGTCCGAGTGTTCACAAAATGACACTTCACCATCACCACCACACCATTTGCAATCGCCATCGGAATTTGTAACCCTATAATCATTGTCTTTACAATTTAATCTAGAGAAACTCATATAAGCGCTAAGATCTTCAAACGTGAAGTCGTTAATTATATATTCATAGTCCTTTAGATATTGTTTGTCATCGTCACTTGTTGTAAAAATATATTTACCAGTAATTGCGTTTTTCGTCCAAACACCTTCAGTTTTAAATAAAATATAGTCTTTTACCATTTTTAACAGAAGGTCATTTTCAATAGAATCCCATTCTATAGAATATTTAGTTGCAGCTTGTCTAATTGTTAATTTTTCGTAAGTATCTGGATCTTGAGAGAGAAGATGAACAATTCTATAATCATTAAGACTTTCCATAACCGCAGCTAAGCTGCCAACTTTTGTAGATAAACCAGTAATATCATTTGTACCAGATAGTATTGTATATCTTCTATCATAATAATATTTGAATTGATCAGCATTGCTTGATGTTTCCCATGCTAATTTTGCAGTTTCTTTTTCATTGACATCTACTGAACCATTATTATCGTAATCGATAGTAATCTCACTATCATCAAGGGACATGTTTACATTTTCATCATATCCAAGTACTCTACCCTCGGCATCAATGAATGCACCAAGGTATGTAGCAAACACTCGGAAAACCTCATTATCCTGAGCATTTGTAAATATTGACATTATACCATCTAAAATTTCAGTGAATTTTTGTCCAGCCACTTTAAAGTTTATATTTTCTAATGGCTTTTCAGTGTAATCACCAATCTCATTTTCTATTTGAACAATAAAATCATTTTGAGCCACAATCATAAGAGCTAGATCTGTAAAGTATCTAGCACAGTCGTCAGATAGGAGTACGCTTGCTAAATATGCCTTATATGTAAATAATTGAACACTTGCCTCTTTGCCTACTTTTAAATCAAAGTTTTCAGCATAAGCAATTTCATCAAGCATTTTTGCAAAATATCCATTGAATATCTCAACAAAACCCGCCAATTCTTGTTTTGTTTGATAGTACTTTTCTTCACCGAGCAATGATAAAATTAAGCCATTAATCGTGCTTTCATCATAAACTGATGAGAACACTAAATCACTATAATCATAATATGGATTTCCATCAACAATCATTCCAAGCATGAGCTCTGAAATTATCATACCTAGAGGGTGAATAAGACTACTTGCAAATGCTGCATGTGCATTCACACCAAGAGATGAAGCAAAATAATTAGAAGACAATTCACTAAGTTTTGTGAGCCATGTACCATTTGAAATTAATAATTCAAGATTAACATCTTTATATATAACTTGCAAATCAGATATGAGTTTTTCAGGCCAAGAAACTGTTCTTATATTATTTGATAATAAATCATCATAGAAGGTATAATTTTTTTCTAAAGTATCTGGATCAATATATTCAAATGTTCCATTTTCCTTATTTGCTTTTACATCTTGGAATGATTCTTCGCTATTATAATAAGTTCCTTCTACAATATCTACTGTTCCAACACTGTCTTTAACCCCACGCATATGAACAACATCATCAGAAAGCACAAATTTACCATTACTTGTTACAAAATATCCTTTTTCAATTTCAGTAACAGCTTTTCCAACAATGTCAGGAGCATAGTAATAATAAGAAGTTTCTACCTGGAATGTTTCAGATACATCAACTTCAATATCTGTTTCATAAAAATAGTATTTTTCATCAATCTTAACGATTCTGCGTACTTTGTTTTTACCGAAAGCGTCCCAGTTATAATCGTTTATTAAACCACTTTCTGTCGAATGGAATTCATCTTCAAGAATATAATAGTCTTTACCATTATAGTTAACCGTGTGAACTTTTTGACCAACTACAGGTTCAAGCGTATATTTATAAATATAATCATCGACATATTTTTCAATGCTTTCAAGTGAGTTTCTATCAAAAGTGATATCAGCATCTATTCCACTATCACTTTTCACATCGTATCCAAGTAAGTAGAAATATAAGGATCCATTTTTGTCGTAATTTGAAGTGTTTGTTTTGTCTTTAGCCTCAACAATTTTATAGTAGTTATTATTAATTAAAACAACATCTACTTCCTCAGTCACAACATATTTTGAAAGAGTTGTTTCATATTTACGTTTTGTAAGTATTTGAGCATCAAGTTCAACACCATTTGTTTTTAATTCATCAATAGTTAAATAACTTTCTATTGTATTGTTATAATCATACCTACTCCATTCATAAAGAATGATACTGTCTGAAACAGTCCAAGTAGATGAATCACTTAACTCAAAGCCTTCAGAAAGTTTTAAGCAAACTTTTCTTGTATCCCATTCAACATAGTTAATATAGTCATTATCTCGATTTAAAATGTTAAAGGTTTTATCACTATAATCACCTATTGCAAGCATTGTAGAAATGGCAGCGATTGCATCTTTAATAGGTGTAGTCATATCTATTGAAGATGGAGTAATCTCCATTACATAACTATCAGAATCTTCACCTTCAATGATGTTATTAGCATCACGATAAGTAATAGAAAGCGTTAAAGTTCTTGGATTAAACACTGTTTCGTCCACATACTTCCAAGAAATATCATCATCTTTTACACTCTTATATGTATAAGTTAATCCTGTTTTTACTGCAAAATCAGTAAAATCTGCCATAACATAGTATTGATCTGGAGTTGCAATAAATGTTTCGTGGTTTGCATATTTTGTTGTATTGTAAATTTTATAGTTTCTGTAAGATATAGTATCTTTCCAAGCATCAAATTCGCCATAAGCATACATGTGGTGAAGGTCTGCGCCTTCATCTATATTGAATCTTTTATAAATATCAGCTAATTCTTCTGAAGTATAGCCATCTGCTTGCCCATTTTGAATAGGATCATCAAAATTGATAAAAACAGGTATTCTTTGATTTCCTTTAGCATAAATTCTATATTTGTTCGCATTATATGCGGCTGCAGTAAAGGTTTGTCCACCAAGAGAAATTGTGCCATCACCAGACGCTTGCATAAAGACATTGTTAAAACCATACAAAATAGAATTCAATAGTATTATTGAACCAAAAAGTATTATAGGAAACATTGCCATAATAGATATAGATCTTAGTGAACGACCTATAACTCTTGCCTTGTTATTATCGCCTTCTTGTCCTGTTGCAAATCTATATTCAGAACGAATAATAGCATAAATTGTGAATACTATCAATAAAATAATAGCTAAACCAAACACATAGGTAAACACCTTCCAAACTGTGTCGTTTAACAATAATTTCATTAATGGGTTTTGTGTGTCAAATACAATATATTCATTGCCAAGCCCTATTATTTTATTGATAACAAACTGAAAGAAATCGACAATATTTAATACAAACGCACATATATGATATATAACTTTTACAATAAAATTCAATAAAATATTAAATAAATATAAAAGTCCTGTGTTAACTAAAGTTGTTGCATCAAAGCCTTGAACTGTATTTAGCATCAAAGGAGAAAGAGAAGCAAGTTTGCTTCCAAGTATAGATATATTAATTTTAGAAAGTAAATTAATCATCTAACATTCTCCTTTGTACTAAAAATGTTTTTAATTAGATTTTTTATTATTTGTTTTTGGTTTTTCTGGTTCCTCAGTAACAAGTACACGACCAGAAGATGCATCAGTACGAAGTTTCTCAAACAAATCTTTAATCCTATCATTAACGATAACATTAATATTTGTTCTCTCGTATGGGCCACTAATAAAGAAACAACTACCACGAGCATTCGATACAATTTTATTTTGTTCCTCTTCATTGATTTGACCAGATTTTTCATAAAGATTAACAAGGTCGGTAATATCTTGAGGAGCAAGACTGAAAATCATAGAATACTGACTCGCATTAATAATCGCTGTACTCTTAAGAGCAATTTCTGGAGTACCAACGAAGTCTTTTATGTTTTGAGTTATAACGATTTGCATACCGTTGTATTTTCTAATACGCTTTGCTAAGTTTTTCATGAAATCAAGCGCAACGTCTTTCTTTGGATCGATAAATACGTGTGCTTCATCAATTGCAACAACAACTTTTCTATTAATTTTATATTTAGCATTAAAGTCTTTGTTTTTAATGATTTCATTCATGAGCCAACGCACAATAAGCATCATTTGCGCGTTAGCAATATCGTTATTATCGTTTGCGAGTAATGATTGAAAGTTGAACACGATAAAGTTTTCTTCAGCAGTGATTGTTGAGTAACCATTCCAAAGTAAACTATTTCGTCCACCTTCAGCAAACTTGTTTAAATATACTTTAATTATCTTTAAGTTGTTCCTTTGATATTCATCAGTAGCCTTCTCATACTCTTCCCCTACATGAACAAATAAGTCTTGCATTATAGGGAACTGATTTGGTTTTAATTCATTAATATCAGTTTTTTCAGTAATATTAAATTTAGCATATAAATTTTTAATTGATTCGTTTAAAACTTCCAACGCATCGTTTGTAATACCATCAAGGATCATTTTAAAGAATGCTTCAAGGAACTGCAAGTGTGAAGCAAGGGATACATTTTGTCCTTCTTCATCTTCATCTTCAAGAGATGTAATGATTTGGAGTGGATTAATTCTACCCTCTTTTGCCGAACCAACATCGACGACTTTACCATTAAGGTTTCTACATAGTATGTCATACTCACGCTCAGGGTCAAGAATAAATATTTTTGTATTATCTGACGCTAAGTGTGAAAGAATTGATTTTACACTGAATGATTTACCTGAACCAGACTTACCCATAACAACGAGGTTAGAGTTGACGTGTTCTTTGTCACGCTTAAAGAAATCAATAAATACAGGATCCGTTCTTGTTACACCGAAATAAAAACCTTTAGGATCGTTAATTTCTTCGGATATGAATGGAAACATTGCTGCAAAGGAAGTACTATTAATACCGCGTTCATATTTTTTAATACTATTTCTTCTTGAAACGTTTGCGTTTATGAAACAATCTAACTGTCTACCGAACATATCAGCATGCTTAAAACCTTGTCGCATAAGTTGAGTGCGAAGCAATTTTTTATGTTCTTCTTCAACGATTAAATATATAGATGTATCAAACAAGACCTCATTACCAGTCTTAATAGATGATAACAAGTCTTGAAGAGTATCAAGGTGAGTATCTTTTTCAAGCATAGAAGATGCTCTACCACGTTTACTCGCCTGGATTTCCATCTCCATGATAGCACGGTCCAAACGACGCTCAGCATCATGTTGTGATACTGGAGTAAAGTTTACACAAACCTTTGTTGCAGGAACACTAAAGAAATTTCTACCCCAAGCATTTGGTACCTGAAGAGGATAATCTGCAACCATATATGCAGTTTGTGAAACGCCATTTATAGAATGTTTTGTTGCCGAAAAAGACACTTCTCTTGGAGTAATCCATTCAATATAATCTTTTGGCTCAATTTCGTTAATTTCTCTTTCATCAAAAGCTGAATCATAATAGTTTTTCAAGAATATAGCAACGCCTTTACGATCAAGGATCTCACATTCAAGAACGCCATTCGTATTACCATGGATAGTGTCTACCATAAAACTTACAGTTGAAAGTAAACCCTTAACTGATTTTCCGTAAACCACCATGTACATGTGATCCTTTAAAATAGGAAAATCTTTATCAACATTCATTGCATCAAGAGAATTAATTCTTGATTCAACAATTTCGATTCTAGGTTTAGCCTCTGCAGGCTTAGTAGAGCCATTTTTAATGTTTTCTAGAATTTCTTCACGTTTATTAAGTTCACTTTCAATATAAGAATCTAACACCATTGGTCTTGAAAATTTATAAAGAGAAGCTGACTGATCTGGACTCAATACTTTTAAAGCATTATCAAAAGCATCAATATACGCATTCTGGCGTGCAAGTGTTAACATATAGAATTGAATTGACTTTATTTCAAAGACTATACCATAGTAATCAGCATAATCAATAATACCTATTCTTCTTTCACTATATTTTTCACCTTCGTTCAAGATTTGTTCATTAAGTTTTACATAAGGTAGAAGTGATTCAACACTTCTATTTGTTGAATGACCTGTTTTTCTGAATTTTTTAATTCCAAAAACAAATTTAATCATATCACCTATTACCTGATATGTTCTAGTTTCAGGTGAAAGGTTCATAAGCATAACAACAGCAAAGATTACAATAGCAACAACAATAACAAGTTTAAGAGAAAGACTTAACTCCGCAAACAATGTTAAAGCGAGCAAAATGACAAAAACAAGCGCAACTACGCCGTCCATCAGGGTGAAGTTTTTAAAAAACTGTGTTTTAACTCTCGTATTTTTTGGTATTAATCTTCCCATAAATTTCTCCTAGTTTAATTCTTAGTGGAGGGCTGGGCGGAGCCCTGCCCTTCATCTAAGTTTGTTTTTTGTCCTCAGACTCTTTCATTCGTCTTTCTCGACGTCTTCTATTTGCTTCTTGTCTAGCTTTGATTTTTTCTTGCTTTTCAATGTTACCCATAAGGTTTGCAAATTTTTTGTCGATTTGAGCATCAAGTTTTCTTGAATCCACACCGGTAGAACGGTTGTCTTGTTTTTTGCTCCATAAGGTTTTTAAATCTTGTTTAAGATTATTAATATCATCTTGTTTTTTCATGTATTTAATATCAAGCTTTCTTTGTTTTATATCAACCTTTTTATCTTCTCTTGGCTTTCTACCTATTGATTTTTTATCTTCAGCTTTCGTTTTAACTGCAATAGCCTCTTTTTTAGCATTTACCTGCCCCTTAGAGTCCTTAACAGGTTTTTTATTCTTTTTAGTTTCAGCGTTCTTATCAGCCTTAGCCTTTACATTTGGAGTCTTAATAGGTCTTTTTCGAGATATTTTTGGTTTAACCTTTTCGTTTTCGCCCTGATCACTTTGTTTTCTATTTTTCGTTTCAGCAACAGCCTTAACAGGTTTTTTATTCTTTGTAACTTCAGAGTTCGTATCAGCTGCGATAGGTTCCGCTTTACCACCTTCTTTTACGTCAGTACCTTTAGATGATGCTTTTACACCATTCTCTTTCAATGGTTTTTCAACGCTATTTTTATTGTTGTCCTTTTTCTCACTTATAACAGATTCAGTATTTATATTAAGTGGCTCTTCTTTTATATCATTAGGAACTAACACTGGTGGTTCTTTCTTAACTTCAATGTCTTTTTTCGCACTATTAGCTGCCTTTTTATTTGCGTTTTCAATAGATTTTTTTAGGGCCTTCTTTTCTTTTCTAGACATCTTTGGCTTATTGCTTTTTGTAAACTTTTTATTGTTCTTGCCAGATTTGTTTACTTGTTGTTCAACAGCATCAGGTTTACCACCTAAATTTAAAGATTCTTCTTGAATTGCACCTGGTATATTTGAAGCGTCAATGATGTTACCAACCTCAACATCAGACATTTTAACAGCTTTATTTGCTTTCTTCATTTTTTCTAATTCTTTTAAACGTTGTTGCTTTTTATTTCCACCAAATGAATGCTTCTTATTTGTTACATTTGAGTTGTTGTTTTCATTTGTTTTTTCAACATTATCATTATTTGCATTTAAATTAAGAGGTTCTTCTTGAATTGCACCTGATTTTGGTGGAGTATTACCAAAGAGAGGTTCCTCTTGTATTCTACCATCGTTATTAGGTGTTTCTTTATTTGACACATCAGATGTTTGTACTTTATCCGATTCTTTACTTGTTGGAGCTTCTTGCGTTGGTTCAGCAGAAGTTTGTACTTTATCCGATTCTTTACCTGTTGGAGCTTCTTGCGTTGGTTCAGCAGAAGTTGATTCTGATTCTTTCGTTGTTGAAGGCTCTGTTGTAACAGGATTTGGATCGGTTTCTGTTGGAGCCTCAAATACTGGTGTTGCAGATGGCTCTGAATCAGATACTTCTTCTCCTGGATCATTTCGAACTCCAGGATCCCTTGGTTTTTCACTTTCTTGCGATTCACCAACATTGCCATTCCATATATCTCTTAGTCCTTTAAATCCTTTCTTTAATCCTTTAGCTCCTATTTTAGCCCCTTCTTTAACCAATGCAGATCCTGGTATAAATTTCGGTATATCTCCTATGAAATTTTTACCAGTTTCCAAAGCTTCTTGTCCAGAAATTACCTTGCCAACCTGTTCTTTATTTTTATTTACAGCATCTCTAGTATCATTGCCTTTCTTGAGTATATCATTATCTTTTGCTCCAACTAATTCTGAAATAATTTTTGGAGCTGTATTAATCATAGTAAATGCTACAAGTAGAAACAAAATAAATACAATTTTGTTTAAAAGTTCTGCACTACCAGACAAAATTCTACCAATACCTGATGTCATTCTAGCCATATCTTCAGCGTTAAAGAGTTTTGACGCTTGTTTGATAGGCTCTACTAATATAAAGAACACATTTAAACCGATCATTACACCATAAGTTGCAAGAACTTTACTGATCAGATTTTTACGCCAATTATTAAATTTATCATCACCACTGTCAAGTGGAAGCATAGCGGCAATACCAGGCATTATAATAAAATAAATAGTAATCTCATAAATGCGGCTTATTAATCCCCAAACAGCTGTTCCAAGCGTCTTTAATAAAAGCACTGCTGCGAAAGCAAGTATTAAAAAATCCATTAACCACATATTGTACACAGTATTAAGCCTTGGACCAGCTTTTGTGAAATTATAATCCATAAAGAATGTTCCATCTTCAAATGATTCAACAACTTTATTAGTAGCCACTTTCATTATAGGTGCCAAATGAAAACGTAAAGCTACATTATCGTTTGAAAAGGCACTTAAATCAAGTTCACAGTCAAGTGTCCATATAGGATCATTCGGTCTTTTATTAACAAATGAAATTTGAACAACGTAATCATTGTAATCCGTTATTGCATCAGCATCATTTATGTAATACTCTAACTCGCTGTAAGTATCAAAGGTTTCATCTTCATATAAATAGAACCAACCATTTATTAAGAAATCTTTTATTGCTTCATCACTACTTGGTTTCCAAGAATCATCAGGGTTATTATATAGTGGAATAAAGTTTGTTTCATTCCATTCAGCAGCTTTTTCAAGTAGTGCCTCATAGTCTCCATTTTCTAAACTAATTTTCCCTTCACTGTACAATCTTTCAGCACTTAATGAACTATCTAGATAGAACACAATATGCGGATCAGAAAAGGTTATAGTTTTTGGAAATTTGTAATTTGAACCACTCTCCCATCTCTCAAGACGAATATCGCTAAACATAACCCTTCCAGTTTTCGATTTTAAAGGTGTAGCATTTTCTATTCTTTCATCAGCAATGGTGTTAGGATTATCTGACGATTTATAATTGTATGTTTTTATCTCTCCATTAAGATTTTTAAAAGTATAGAAATTGTAGTAATCTATCTTATAAATGAAACCATCGCACTTTTTGTCAAAAATTAATGCTGTATCATAAAATCTATTCGTGTTATAGTAATTCTTTCCATCGACAATATAGTCCGCAGCACCAAGATCACTTGGATTGTAAATTGCAAGTTTGGCAACATACGAAGAGTTGTATACAAACCCTTCAACGCTATATGTAGCAGTTTTCACGTCAGTATCATCTTCTTCAACACCTTCAAGTGTCATGTTATAGAAGTTGAAAATGGCAACATCAACCTTTTCACCTTTATCATTTGTATAAGGATCAATGTCTGGTTGAAAAGTCCCATCTTGAAATAAATAGTAATATCCTCCATCTTCATCGTTCCAGTATACATAATAGAAATCATCACATCTGATAAATGATAGAGTATTTGTTTCAGCGTCATGTTCAAGTAAGAATCCGCGAACAGAGCCATCTATTTCTGCTGTAAAACCATAAACATTATTCCCATATTCATTCACATAAGAATATCCTGTTACTTCCCAAGATATGTCGTCAGCAGTATTTGCAGGCGTATCAGGATCATAGTAGAACACATCTTTAAATGGTTTTTCTCTACCATTAACACCTACTTTAACTGTTTCATTTATATTGTTTATTTCATCTTTTAATGTTAGAGGGCGATCATCTTTCCATTGATAGTAATAATAGTAGCTATTTGCTTTATTTGGAATTTCTGTGTCATCTTCAATTTTCTCAATAAACGCGTTTGTCTCTATTCTATTTGGTAAATACCCCTCACCACCAATAACTTTTATAAAATCAAATTCAGCGTACGTAAATGTTGTATCTACTTTGTATGCATCAGTAAGTTTCACTTCTGCTATTAAACCATTTTCGTTTTTCAGTGTTGTTGTTGCAGAAATATATGTTGGATAATCAGCATCCGCAAATGATTTATTCTCTCCAGTAAATCCACCGCGAGCAATAATAAATCCTGTATATTTACTACCAAGGCTATCAGATTCAAATTTGTAAGTATCCGTGCCAGCAGCCACTCCGTTTATAGTTGCAAGCTGAACCTCTTGCACTGTGTTCGCAAGTACAGGTACATATTTTTTTGTGTTGATATCTTTATAACACATAATGTAAATTGAACCTTCAAGTTCAGACTCTTTATTCCACCTTGGTGTATATACAACATATCCCTCATTAACATACTCAACCATAAACTGGTTTATCTTATTATCGAGTGTGTTATAATACCTAGAGATTTCTGTTGGCACTTTACTCCAATCAATTTCATTATTTGTTATATCAACAATAGAGCAAGAAAGATTGTTTTCTACCATAAAGTCCATAAAATCGCCCATAACTTTGTATTCACTTCTTAGAGCAACAAATCCTTCCTCACCACCATCATATCTTTCTGCCCAAACTTGATTGTTTTTATATGTTAAAGCTGAATCATATCGCGTACCATAACTACTTGTAAAGCCAACCCTTGTGGAAACAACTGAATCTTCAAAACTCATAACTTGAGTCATATACTCATTAAATAACCAGCTATTGTAAATATAACCAATTAGTTCATGACTACCGTCTAGATCATGTAATGACACATCTTTGTATTCTTTAACATCTGTATAATGCATGATGTCTTTTAAATAATATTTAAGAATCTCATACTGAACTGTCTGTTCTTGTTCACCATATTGCCCTTCATGATACGCTTTCCAGAAATATGTAGGATTGTTTTTGGTTGAAGAATTATTAGCAGCATTTGAAGATGGTCTTTTAAACGAAAAGCCCGTAACTTTCTTTTTCTTTCCATAATTCATTGGGTTAACATCAGGAACAGATGTATTAAATTCTATTGATTTTTTATCTCTTGAATATTCCGTACTAATTGTATTCGAAATAATATTCCCACTACCATCTGTGCTATAGTATAAAACAATACTTGTTGATGTTGGCAGTCTATATTCACCATTTCCATAGTTTCGGTATTTGTTTGCCCCATAAGAAGAAGCAACAAACACTTGACCACCAAATGTAATGTCTCTATTTAAGTTGAAAGCATTTACAATGCCTTGAAGTACGGCGTTAGACGCCATGATTCCAACTATTAAAAGTATCGGAACTAGAATTACCATTAAAATAGCTCTGAGTGATTTTCCAACAATTCCCTTTTTTGAATTATCTTTCGCTGAGCCTGTAGCATAAGAATATTCACTTTTGATAATCGCAATAATTGTAAAAACAATAAGTAAAACAACAAAAATGCCAAGCATATATGTGAATACTCTTTGAACAGTATCGTTTTTAATAAACCTAAAAACAATATCATGGTCAAGGTAGCTCACATTTGGATCATTAACCAGTTCGGTTCCCCAAAAATCTAATCCAACAAGTCTTTTTACAAAATATTGAAGAAGGTCGACTATGTTTAGAATAAATTTAAGAACATAATACGCAGCATTCACCAAGAGATCAAAGATTGTAACAAGTGCTTTAAAAGCACCCTGCTTTAGTGGAGTCCACCAATCGTATGTCCTATCAGCACTAATCGTTGATACACCAAGAATTGATATGAGTTTATTTAAAATACTTATTTTAAACATTTGTTTTCCCCTTTTACTTCTTCGCTTTGTAAGTAGTATTTGTATTATTTAATTTAATTTACACAACATTCGTTAATTAGACAAAATACGCCCTTTTAATTTAATATATAAATATATATTAACATAATAAATATTTTTCACCAAACAAAAAGCACGTTTTTTTCAAAAAAAATTAATTTTTTTATAACAAATTACATATCCAAAACTATACAAAAAACACCCTTTCAATAATCGTTTTATCCTATTCAATATTTTTTTGTTAAATTGTATATTTATATTGTTTTTTTGCAAAATTTATACAAAATTGTTTAATTTTTAAGCAATAAAAAACCACCTCTTTCGAGGCGGATTTTTTACACTTTATTAAGCTTTGAAAAGATTCTTTAATGCATCTGTTCCAACAAGTGTAAGCAATACAAGACCGATAACTAAAGCAACCGCAATACCGATAACAAAGTTAACAAGTTGTTTTTTAGCTTCGTCTCTAGCTGATGAATCTTCAGCTTTAGCAAAAGTTACACCAAGCTTGATACCGAAGATAACACCAAGAAGTGCTACAACACTAAGTACGATAGGTAATATAATATTGAAAATTTCTTTAAATTTACTATAAGCTGAGTTTACAAGTGATGATACATTTGATGAACTATCAGCAGCACCCATTACCATTTGAGCGAACTTAAATAACATATCTTTCCCCTCCATTTATATTTAACACTTTTTTCAAAGCATTATTTCTACTAGACTCATAATAACACAATCGAACAAAAATCTCCAAACGATTTTTGTAATATTTTTAAAATTTTTAACCCATCCACACAACAAGAGGTTCGCGAATAGTATATAAAATCACTATCAGTACAAAAATAACAACAAAACCAATTATACCATTAATAAGTGCCTTTTGAAGAGCAGCCTTTTCTTCCGACTTTGAAGCTTGAGCATACTTTGTACCAAGAATAATTCCATATATTACACCAAGAAGTGCAACTATACTCATCATTATAGGACCTATTGTCGTTATGGCATCATATAATGGATTTACAACCGCTTCACCACCACAAATCAAATTTAGAAATGTCATATTTTTCTCCTTTATTAAAAGGATAATATCATATCTAAAAATTTTAAGCAACTAAATTTATGTCTTTTTATTTTTTTCATTTTTGGCAATGTTTTATTTGCTAATATCTATTTTATTTGATATAATTATCATTATATTAGAGGTAAAATTATGGGTGAAAAGACATCAAACAAATTTGTAAAATATTTAATTTATGGCATAATCGCCATCCTATGCAGTTTGGTTTTAGGCGGCTTTCTTGCAGTTCTTTTATCAGGCGAAAGTATTACTATTACACTTGTAATAGAAAATTTATTTACAAAAAATAGCTTAACTTACGCAATGATTGTGTTTGCAGTTTCTTTTATACTACTTGTCGCAACATATAGCCCTAAAAAAAGCAGCAAGCTTAAGGGTAAAGAAAAAATGGAAAATCAACGCTTTATGACCGAAAAAGAAATGGATAAAGAATTCGTTAGTGCTTACTTTGATGAGGTTAAAAACCTTTCACTTGTAGGTTCTGTCCCATTCAGTGCAATTCTTAAAAATGGAAAAATTAAAGTAAGATTTGTACCTGGCGGTTCCCACTGCTTGATTGTCGGTGCTACTGGTACAGGTAAAACAGTTTCTTTCATTGAACCATCACTCCAAATATTATCAGAACAAAAAAACAAACCTTCATTCTTTGTAACAGACACAAAGGGTGAACTTTATGCTCATCATAGCCAAAAATTAAAAGATAGTGGTTATGAAATTGTACTGCTCGACCTCGCCGATCCTTATAATAGTAAACACTGGAACCCATTAGAACCTATTTATGATAGATGGCAAAGAGCAAGAAACCTTGAAACCGAGATATTAAAACACACAAACGACCCTGTTTCAAACTATGATTTTATCATTGTTGGACAAGTAGACAATAGCGAATGGTACGAATTTGATGGCAAAGCATTCTCTTCCCTTCGCGACGCATTAAACGAAGTTGAGGTAAACAAAACAAAAATTCGCGATGGCTGCCTTGACGATATTACTGATATTTGTACAGCTATCTGTCCTGTATCAGATGGTCAATCACGTTCATGGGAACAAGGTGCTCAGGACTATTTCCATGCTGTGCTTATTGCCATGCTTGAAGATAGTGATAACGAAGCTCTTGGAATGACCCGTGAAAAATACAATTTCTATAACGCATATAAAATTGCAATGAATAAAGAAGATGACTTTGAGGTTGTTAAACAATACTTTAATGGTAGAAGCCCATTATCTCCTACTCGCCAACTTTCTGCGAATATTACACAAACTAATGCAAAACAAACTAGAGATGGTTATATGTCGTCACTTTCAACAATGCTTTCGATGTTCTCAGATAACGCCATTTGTTACTTAACAAGCAAAAACGATATCAAATTTTCAGAAATGGACGAAAAGCCTACAGCATTCTTTATTAAAATACCTGATGAAAAGATTACAAGATATAGCTTAGCATCTCTTTGTATTAACCAAGCATATAAAGAACTCGTTGACAAGGCTCGTAAGAATGAAAAGATTACAAGTGACCACATGGCTCATTTAAAACGCCCTATGGTATATTTGCTTGACGAGTTTGCCAACTTGCCAAAACTTCAAAATTTAGACAAACTTATAACCGTTGCTCGTTCAAGATGGATATATTTAAATATGGCAATACAATCATATTCTCAGCTTGATACAGTCTACGGAAAAGATGTAGCATCTATCGTTCGTGGTCAATGCAAATGTACTATTTATATGGGTACTCCTGACCTTGACACAAGAAAACAATTCTCTGAGGAGCTCGGTCAATACACAATCGAAGTTACATCTAGCAACGAAAGTAAAGGCAAGGACAAAAGTGGCAACTCATCAGGCACAACAACTAGCTTACAACAAGTTCCACTTGTTTACCCTTCAGACCTTGATAAAATACCACTCGGCGATAACTATACAAAAATATTCCAAAAATTCCCTATCAAAACAACAATTACTCCATACTTTAAATGTACAAACATATATAAGATAGGTTGTATAGAAACGCCTTTCATTCCTGGCCAACGCTTGAATGAAGAAAGAGTTTTCTACGACATTAGAAAACGCAATAACATTGTATTAAATTATGATGAATAAAAATACGCCGTTTGGCGTATTTTTGTTGCATCAATTCGAGTATAAATATAAAATGTTTAATAATAATTATATAATAATAAGCCTATATTCATTTGCGTGTAAAAATTTTTTATGTTAAAATACATTGTAAGGAAAAAAATATGAAAAAGAAATTTTCTAAGTTTTTAGTTGTTATATCTTTTATCTGCTTATGCGTTTATGCATCAGCATTTATACCTATGCAAAGCATTACTAAAAAAACTTATGCTGAAGAGAGTGAAACCACTCAATCAACTGTCATTTTTGATAATGTTATCCTTTCAAGCAATGGATATGTTTATTCAACAACAGATTTAAAAAACAATACTCTCTATATTAACTCAAATTTAACACTAACAAACACATCAATTACTACAGTTACATATAAATATAATGGCGTAACAAACAATATATCAGGTGGTAATTACACATATATAGAATATACTGGAAATGGAGAACGCATTGCATTAACTATATCCTTTAAAACTATATACATTGTTCAAACAAAAATAAACTTTAACAGCGCAAGTGTTGCTTCTTGGAACAATATGTATTCACCAGTACACAACTCTTCATATAACAATATGAATATAAAATTTAATGATGACATTGCAAGCGTAGAATCCCCACTCTACATAAATATGAACTATAATGGACAAAAATTCGATATAGTATACAATGGAACAAATTTTAAATCAAACGACTCAGAATTCACTTTAACCGACAATGTATTACCACTAATAGCAGCTGGTCCATATACAATAGAAATTTTTGATGGCTCATATTTTACAGGCTCCTCAAAAGCAAATTATTTAAAATATTCATTCAATATCAATCCAGACGAAGACTCGCAAGAAAAATTTTACGTTGGTCTTTCAAAATTTTACTTAAGCATTACAACAGAGTCGGGTGACATTTTATCCACTGGAACATTTCATAACGGCCATGACGCAGTCACCTCTTATGAATACGTGAATGAATCAATAACAATATCTCTCAACAATTTAACCTATCCTATTAAACAATTATTTGACCAACTTGTTATTACAAAATCGTTTAATGAAGGATCTAATCACTATAATCAACAAACTTATTACTCGATTAATGATTTAGAAGATCTTGATAATAAAATCGTTTTGACTGAACATGGTGATTACACTGTTAGTTTACAAAAAGACAACAATATAATAGATTGTTATACCACAAAATTTTACATCTTTAAAGATATACAACAAAGTGGTGAGATTATAAATGGCACAATTTATACCTCATCTAATATTAACCGAATTGAAGATAAAGATATATCGGGTTTAGTTAGAAACAGATACTATATTTCAGATGGCAATTATATATTTGGATCTCACACCTCAACAGCAATAATTCAAGTCGTTGATGCTAGAGCTTCAATCTCAGGTATAGAAAATAACGCTGCAACTACTGACAACGTAACTCTCACAGTTAATGGTGCTGGAACTATCAAAGTTGAGACAATATTTAATGGCTCACAACTCACCCCTGAATATAGACAAAACGATGGTAAAATTACTTTCAATTCAGCAGGCACTTACTATGTTAAAATCACTGATGAAATGGGAAATGTTGTAACTCGTTCATTTAAAATCAATACAAAGATGAATGCCGCAACCATCGCTTTGATCGCTGTTGGTGCTGCAACACTCGCAATATTATCATTATTCATATTCTTTACTAGACGAAAAGTTAAGGTTAGATAAAAATAAAAGCACGTATATAGTGCTTTTATTTTTTATCATTTTTTAGAATTTCCTCATAGAATGAACTATGAAGAAAAAATCTTATTGTTTATTTATAGATAGCGGTCTCGGTGGACTGCACATATTAGCAAAAAGTAGAAAGTTTTGCCCTAAAGCAAACTTCCTTTATATTGCAGATGATAAAAATATCCCCTACGGTAACAAATCACCACAAGAGATTGAAAACTATATATTATCAATCCTTAATAGGTTTCAAAACTGTTATAATATCGTTTGTTTAGTTTTAGCTTGCAACACGGCAACAGCGTCAGCAATAAACTCATTGCGTAAAAAAACAACTATACCAATAATAGGAACTGAACCAAATATAAAATCACCATCATCTTTAAATTATAAAAAAATTGCTATTCTTGTAACTCCATCTACCGAAAAAACTATTAGATATCAAAAATTAACTAATGATAGTTGTTTTACTATTTCTTGCAATAATTTAGCCACTTTAATAGAAAATTCATTGCAACAAAACAAAGATATCAACCTAGACCAAATACTATCCAAAATTAAGGATAAAAACGCAGACGCCATCGTTCTTGGTTGTACACACTACAATTTTATTGTAGAAAAATTAAAAGTGCTTAAACTGCCCATTTTTGATAGTATTGACGGAGTGTCTAAACAAATACGTTTAGTTTTAAACAATTCCCCTATCGGAACTGGAAATACAATAATTTTAACCTCGTCTAGAAATCAAAAAACTCAAAATGCCTATATTAAATATTACAAATACCTACTTTCTAAATAATTTTTTATTATATTTTTAGTATAAACACTTGCAAAAACAAATGCTTTGTGTTAAAATTTGCCTTGTAATTTACATTAAGGAGAAATATTATGCCAATCATTAAATCAGCAAAGAAGAGAGTAGATGTTACAAAACGCAACACACTTAGAAACAAAAGCGATAGAAATGAACTTAAAACTGAAGTTAAAAAGTTCAACGCTTTAATTGCTGCAAAGAAAGTTGAAGAAGCAACAGCTTTACTTCCAAAAACTTTTGCAATTATTGACGCTAACGTTACTAAGAAGATTATACATAAGAACCGTGCCGATGATATGAAAGCAAAACTTTCTACAAAGCTTGTAAAACTTCAATCTAAAACTGAAGTTAGCGAAGAAGTTCCTGCTAAAAAAACATCAGCAAAAAAGGCTGCAACTAAAAAAGCAGAATAATGACAAATAAAAATGAGCGAACATTCGCTCATTTTTTTTATTCCCTATTCTTTTTATCAATTTCTTTTTCTATCCTGCTTATATCTTGCAAAATGCCACTTACACCTTTTTGCTTAATTATCGTTTCCGCTTTCTTTTTGTTTCCGTAATATAAAAATACATATATTAAACCAAACACAAAAGCAATAATAATCATAAACATTATAGGATACTTATCATTTGTCCAAAATTCTTGGAATGCAGAACTTGGTTTATTTTTTGTCATGTTATATAATAAAGAATCAGATACTATCAATCCTGAAACAGCTTGTGCAACTTTTCCAAGATTGTCGAATCCATAAGTATATTCAGCATAAGCATAATTGTCTTTGCTTGTTCCGATTAACGTTTTAGAGCCTTCATACTCCGTGCGAATTCCCATCTTCTCATAGTAACCACTAAATACATTGAGTGATGTAATATTCTTTTCCATAAAGGCAACATTGTTACCCTCGAGTCCTCTGTGGCTATAATCATAAACACCAGAATACACTGAATTTAATGTTGTTTTTGGATTAAACGCAGAAAAACACACATCTGACCCCTTAAACACATCTGAAATATAATCTTCTTGAGCTGTGTTAAACTCATTAACATACATATACAAGTTCTGACCAAGCGTTATTTGATCTAGATTAATAAATAGCACCGTATTCTCTATTTCCTTCTTTGTCATATTATCTGTATATGCATACGCGCCTGCAAGGTTGCTTTGAGACGCACCAAAGAATACAATTTCAACGTCAAACAATAATTCTTCAGTTAAACCACTTAAATACTCTGTTAAATACAATAAAACCGCAACATTTCCAGCACTACTAACATTATCATTGTAAACATCATTTTCACTATCATAATATGGTGTGTTATCATAACCTGTAGAAATTATAACCTTCTTACCTTCAGACACTGAGCTTTTCTTAACAAATCTCAAGTTTTGAGATGTTGCAGACAATCCTGAATAACTACTTGTGAACTGAAAGTTTTGCACTCCATTTGTTGTTGAGCCATCATTTACTGGCTCAAAATTTAAAAATTGAGAGTTTAACATAATTAAATTATATAAATTTGCAGCGGCTTGCCTTTCACCTAATGTTCCAGCCCTTCTATCTTGAATCTTAGCTTTTTCTACCTCATTGTTTAAACACATAAACGTGCTTAAATAAGATTCTATCTTTGTTTGAACAATATCACCTGCAGCATTTACAAAAGTATCTTTTTTTGTTATACCTGAAAATAATCCAAGTGCTAATATAATAGCAGAAATAACGCATATAAACTTTTTCATTACGCCACCCCCACTACAAAAGATACAACATCTAACACAAAATACAAAAAGTATGGCAAGGCGTATGCTCTAAAAACATTATGTGCTACAAGCTTTGGAATAAATGTGTTTTTGTTTAATTTAAAAATAATAGGAATGATTGACAAATTTACAATAAGACCTAAAACTGAAATATATGTCAATGTATATGGAATATTTAATAACAATAAACCAACAATGCCAAGCAAAATATTTTTTATTAAAAAGCATGTTTGAAATTGATCTTTGAATACCACATAAGGTATACACATTGCATAAATTGAATGATTTAAAATTAAAGTATATAACCAAAAAAACAACCTGTATACAATGTACTCCATTAATCCATAAACTAATACATAGCTAAAAATATTACTCATGCCATTGCCCGGCATTGAATAAGCTAACGCATTGTTCATCATAATTGCAGAATATATATTTACAAACATAAAAGACAAAAATAATAATATAGGTACAATTTTATGCCATATACTTTTGTTTTGTTTTTCTATTGCATCTGATAGCGTAATGATTTTAATTTGTTCCAAAATTTTTTCCTCTTATCTTTAGTATATTAATAACGACTGTTTTTATAGCAATATCTTCTTTGATTTTTCCAAGTTTTATGTCACGGTCAACACCCGCAAGCAAATCAACAATCTTTTTAAGTTTAACAGGAGTAAATGCCATAATTTGCGTTCTCATCATTTTTATAGCATACTCTTTTACGCCCAACAATGTTGCCAATTCTTTATCACTTTTATCACGATTTACTAAAACAAAAAATGCTCTTCTATAGTTGTTATAAAGCGGTGTAATTATGCCAAATCCCGCCTTATTCTGATTTTCAAGTGTTGTCACAATATCCATTACTTTTTCATTGTCACCTTTTGATATATGCTCAGAAAGTTCAAAAATTTGATATTCTTTATCTTGAACAACAAGCTGTGATACATCACTGCAATTAATATCCCTGTCGCCAACATAACTTATAAGTTTTTGAAGTTCATTCAATATTCTACTCATATCTGACGCACAAAATAGTATTAATTGATCCTTTGCAGCTTTATCCATAGATTTATTAGATTTTTTCAATTCCTCATCAATAAAATGAACTATTTGATAACTATCTAATCTATCACAATTAACCTCTATTACTTTGCTAGAAATTTCAGGGAAACTTTCACCTAGGTTATTATAGAACACAAGTACAGTAGATTTCAACAAATTCATTGAATAATTATATAATTGTTTAGACCACTCTTTTGTGATACTTTTAGTTGGATAATCTTTAATTATTACAAGCCTATATTCATCAGCAAATGGAAAAACACTGCAAGATTCAATTATCTCGTTAACAGTAACATTAGTTTTTAGAGTTACTTCATTTAAGTCTGGAAATTGCAAGTTTAATTTTTTCCTTAACATATCTAAAGCTCTTTCACAAAGAAATGAGTCATTGCCATATATATGATATATGTTCTCCACCCCTGTCTTTAAACTTGAAATAAATTCAGTATATTTCATACACCCTCCTAAAATACAAATAGACATACAACAACTAGACAACTCAACATCGCCATCATTATTTTATATCTTTTTTTAATAAAAATATAGTCACTATTGATAATAATTGCAGAAAATCCCGCAACTAGCATGATATTATTAAACTTTGTTTTTATTACAGCAAATGGCACACTAGCCACGACGTTGCTTAACCATATAAGAGGATAAACCGCATATTGTGCTACTTTTAGTATAAAAGCTGAGAACGGTAATATAAGCAATAAGAAAATAGAAAAGAATAAAACAATAAATACAATATTTGCAAGCGGTATTGCTATGATGTTTGTAAGTAATGATAATACAGAAAAGTTATTAAAAAATTTCATTGTTGGAAATGTAATAGTTAATTGAACTGCAAACATTACAGCAAGAGAACTTGCCATCTTTTTAGTAAAAATTTTCGAAAACAAATCCTCAAGTGGCTTAGCTAGAAAAACAATACCCAACACTGCAAAATAACTTAATTGAAAACCCGCGTTCCATAATTTTAATGGGTTTATGAGCAGTATAATTATTGCGGAGAGTGCGATAGAATTTAACGAATCATATTCCTTAAATCTAAGCTTTGAATAAAGCAAGATGAGTGTCATTATAAAAGCTCTAAAAACTGAACTAGAAAACCCACAAATTAATGCATACAAAAACATTATAATTGTTATAAAAGAAAATTCAAGATACTTATTAAATTTACACTTTTTTGCAATAAATGAAAGTAACATTACAAGAAAACCCAAATGTAAACCACTAACCGCTAAAAGGTGAGCTATGCCACTATCACGAAAGTCTTGCAAAGTGTCAAAATCAATAAATGCAGTATCACCAAAAAACATTGAGTACGAAACAGCTGCATTGCCTGCTTCCATATTATTAGACAACAGCTCCCACGTGCGTAAATGTATTTTTTCTATCACTGTTGTTTGATTTTTTCCAAGTGAAACAACATTACTTTCACTAACATACATTTTATAATAAACATTGTTTCCAACATTATTTATATCAACACTACAGCTTAAATCTTCACTTACACTAGTTACGGTTCCTTTTATTTCAACATAATCGCCTATAGACAATGAGATTCCAGAATTGTTTGAATACATTGTAACTTTTGCATTTCCGTCTAGTTGTTTTTTTCCATCTTCAGAAATCACTGATATTTCATCTACCACAAATATTGTCTGACCATACGAGTTCTCTTTCATCATTGATGAAACCCTTGCATAAGTAACATAAGTAGATTTTTCAATCTGAGAATTCTTAACATTTGTAAACTGAATAAACATGCTTAAGCTTCCTACAGCTAAAGCAATCAAAACCACAAGAAACTTGCTCAAATGAGTAATAGCAAGCTGCCTATATTTTTTAACACAAAACATAATTAGCCAAGAAATAAATGTTGCTGCAAACGTTGTTATTAATACAATTTGAGCTGCAATAGATGTTTTTGCATGTAAGGAAAGACTTATCCCCAAGATAAGCGCAACACAAAACAAAACAATAGGTCTATAATTACATATTTTTTTCATTTGCTTTTCTCTATTAGATTATATCACAGCCCTACCTAATTTACAATTATTATTTTGATAAGAATAAATTTAATATTTTTATCATTACCATCTTCCAATTACATGCAATGCATGTTATAATTAGTTTATGAAACAATATAACGCCACAAATGACATACAAACAGGTTATAAATCTTTTGCAGATTTTCACACTCACTCTAATTTTTCTATAGATGGAACAAAATCTATAAAGTCATTAATTAAATTTGCACAAAAAGACAACACAACTTTTCTTGGAATTACTGACCACAATACAATAACTGGAATTAATCAGTATTTAGATAAGTTAGATTATCAAAGACAAGATGTTTTTGATAACGTTAAAGGAAAAACCATTATAGTACCTGGCGTTGAAATAACTGCAAGAATAAACCACCTAAAAAATCTCAAAGGTAAACCCGTAAAAATTCATTTAGTAGCTTACGGTATAGACCGTAATGATTTATCACCTATTTCATTGCTTTTAACCATGAAAAGCATTAATGATAAACACGTTGACTTGGGTTTTGTAACACAATTACAAAACTATTTCAAATTTGATTTAACAGATCAGGATATTCGTGAATACATAATTTATTGCCAAAATCAAAACAAAGAATTTAATGCTTTTGGCAAAGCTGAAACAATAGAATTTTCTAAGTTTCTTAATTTAAATTTAACAGATAATGATGAACAGCTAAAAACCATTATTGATACATTTACACCTACTGATAGAATTAATCTAGAGGCCAAAGATGTAATTGACCTTGTTCACGCTTCTGGTGGCATCGTATTACTTGCCCACCCACAAATAAACTTGCAAAGAACAAAACATTCCCATGAGGTAATTGACTATCTAATTAAAAACGAAATTGATGGTTTTGAAATGTATTATCCTCAAAGCACAAGATCATGCGATACCTACTTAAGAAAAGTAAGTAAAGAAAATCACATTTCACTTTTTTCAGGCGGAAGCGATTTTCATCATGATGATTCACACAACAATATCCATAACAACGATGTTTTCGAAAGAATAACAACAGATAAAGTGCAAGCATTTATTGACTATCTATACGAATTAAATATTGCTCGCAAAAAGGGCATATTAGTTTACAAAAATTATAAAAATTTAAAATCTTTTGATCCGGATCAGATTCTTGAAAAATATCGATTAAAGTTTTGCAATTGTGAACAAATTGATCCAAATACACCCCTTTCAGAATTTCAACAATAATAATTTAAATTCTTACGCATAAACTATTTTATAGTAGAATAAAAAGAAAAAAGAGTGATAAACACTCTTTTTCTTTTTATGGTACCACTACGGAGAATACTCGCATTAATATTACTTTGTTTTTTCTGTATCCTTTTTGTCCAACTTTGATCGTAATAAAATATATTCTTCCTCTAATTCTCTCATTTTTAATTTTGCTTTCAAGTTATTAATTTCATTAATTAATATTTTTGATTCTTCTTGCTCTTCTATCTTCATATCACCAACATTCCCGTTTCTTTGATTCTCAATATTGCCACAATTTGTTAAAGAAACCATAATTACAACACCTTGTGCAATTATACAGTGCAATAATATAGGTAATGTATTTGTTAATACTAACACTTCATTTGTATCAACAATTGTAACGTTACTAGCGCTATAAAGCTCACACCATATTATTATATATAAAAGTATAAATACAAGAAATATTGAAACGCTTATAGCGTTCAAATAATCCATAACCTTTTCAGTCCCCTTCATTAAAGACAAAATAGCTATCAATAAAATTGTAAGTAATGATAATGATATGAAAATATAAATTATAATATCAATTCTAAATATCGAACTTATATTTGTACAAGCTTGTATAAATTTAGTAACATTTGAAAGTGATATTATTCCAAGAACATATAACAATATTGAAGATAAAAATAATGGATACCTCAAAATAAGTTTCATAACTCCTCCAATGTAACATATTGTTACATTTTTATAGTAACAAATTGTTACACTATTGTCAAGAGGTTTTTATGAAAGGATTAAAAGCAATTAGACAATTAAAACACTTAAATCAACAAAAAGTTGCTTTGGATTTAAACATATCTCGTGAAGCACTTTCATACTACGAAAACGGCAAACGTGAACCCAGTTTGGCATTACTTGTTACAATGTCAAAATATTTTAATGTTTCAATTAATTATCTGATCACTGGAGAAGAATTTGATAAAAATAAATAAAAAACACCACACGGGTGTCTTTTTTATTTATGGTACCACTACGGAGAATACTCGCAGCTACATTTTGCTCTACTCCTCTATTTTTAGTACACATATAGACTCGCACTAACTTTATTTTGCTCGTGGCTTTCGCATTCTTCGATTGCTCGGCTGAGCGAACTCTATACACCTTTGGTGTAAAGCTCATTCTTTGGTAGTAGAATAAAAAGAAAAAAGAGTGATAAACACTCTTTTTCTTTTTATGGTACCACTACGGAGAATCGAACTCCGGTCCCCAGCGTGAGAGGCTGGTGTCCTGACCGCTAGACTATAGTGGCTTAACGCAAGTCAGTATAACATAAAATCATCTGACATTGCAATAGTTTTTTTAATCTTTATATAGTTTTTTTCTTTCCTCTTCTTTTTTCATTGCGATTTCATACTCTAGTTTTCTTTGTGCAAAAAGGTTATCATTCATTTGTTCTGCGTATCTTTCTGCTATCCTATCAAAGGCCTTGTCTAACTTTTTACTATATACTTTGTCCCCTTCTTCCTCAGTAGCAGCCTTTACTTCTTTAGCCCATGCAGTTTTCATTTCTTCCATTTCTTGTTTTAACAAATTCAACCTATTTTCTAATTCTTTCATTGTTTCAATTCCTTAACAATTTGTTCAATCTCAACTAGACGTCTTTTTAATTCCTTATCTTTTCCCATTCCTGCACGCACTCCTATAAGTAGAGCAGATAAACTTATAATATTTTTATTTTCACACAATTCTATAAAATGGTTTAAGATAAACATTATTTCATCTTTGGTAAGCAAGCTGTTTTTAACCCTTTTTACGCCACCAACATACGATTTTACATCTTTTACAAGAAAGATTAAGCGTTTTAAAATCTCAGCATCAATTTCACCTAAATTTTCCACGCACTGCTTTATGGTCACTTTCTTTTCTTGTTTGTCATACAACTGAGACACAACATGAACCTTAAATGGCAATACAACTTTTTGGCAAAACAATTTATATGAGCTTATACAATCATCGCCAGAAAAGTATTTTTGTAAAACCTCATTAATGTTAATTTTGTTATCATCAATACCATTAAGCATACAAAAAACAAAAGCAATATTCTTTCTTTCATCTATAGGAAGAGCTAAATCTTTGCCTTTACTAGTTGCAAGCTTCCATTCGCGCTCAAAATTAAAACCAACTAAACAAGCCGCCATTAAATTGTAAACCTGTTTTGTTTTTGCTATTGACTTTAAAACATCACCGATGCGTTTATCAACCAAAATAAACTTAGATTCAAGCATTTCATCACACGCATCAATAAAAAGTTTTATTTCTTTCAAATCTTCGATTTTTTCCATAATTTTTCCTCTATTTAAGTATAACACAAGTAAATTATTGTTGTAAAATATTTTTATTATCTAAATTTCGATAAAATACTCTTAAACTATTTCTTTTTTATTTTTAACATGCTATAATGCTCTTGAGAGAAATTATGGATATAACAAACAACACTACAATTAGTAAATTAATTTTACTTTATGTATTTGATAAGATGGAGATGCCTCTTACCGAGGCTACTGTTCTTGATATGTGCTGTTTTAAAAACAACTGGGTAAATTATATTACTTGTAAAGAAATTTTAGTAGACTTAATAGAAACTGGATTTATTGTACCTTCAAAATCTGCAACAGCTGACTCTTATTATACCATTACAAACGATGGACGATCTTGCCTTTCATATTTCTTTATAAAGATACCGGCAAGCCTTAGAGATGAGATAACAAACTATGTAAAAGAAAACCGAATCACATTTAGGCGTAAACAAGAATATTTTGCAGACTATTTTAAAAATGAAGACGGCACATACACTGTTCTAATGAAAATTATTGAACCTTTAGGCACCAAACTTGAACTAAAACTCAATGTTGCCAACAGAGCCCAAGCACGTTCTATATATAAAAAATGGGAAAATTGTGCAGGTCAAGTATACGCTTCACTTTATGAAACTTTAATGGATTAAAAAAACACTTCGCTTTTTAGCAAAGTGTTTTTTTATTATTCAATTACGCCTATTCTTTTAGCTTCAGCCTCTTTTGCTTGTTCAGTTAAATCAAATTTGTACATATATGAAACTTTTGAATCTTTATCTGTGCAGAAAGCATATAAATAGTCCCCTACAATTTCAGGTAATAGTATTGAGCCGTCTTTATTTTTGTCCAACGACGTTGTCGATACTTTTGCTGGTACAGCTGATTCGCTTACAATATCTATCTTGTACACTACTTGAGATATTGTATAAACCAAATATTTTCCACTTATTCCAACGAACTCAACCTTAGTTTTATCATTAAATAAGTATATTTGTTTACTTGCTGTTTCGTCTTTAATTCCATTTACATATTTAATCTTTCTAAGAGTTGTACCGTCCATTACCAAAACAGATAAATCTTCATTAAATACGATAACATCATAAGTATTGTAACATACAATGTTAGAAGTATTAAACTCTAATGTGTTTTTGCCTTTCGTGATATCAGCATAATAGCATGATGAATCAAAAGAATAAATTAATTTATTACCTCTAACAGCTAATAATGAAACTGTTTTTCCTTCACTTATCATTTGTTTATCAGCACCATTTGGCAATACTTTATAAACCCTAACACCTGAAGGATAAGCGCTATTTATATCTGCTGAAAGAGTGTAATATGCATAACTATTTGCACCGCTTTCACTTCCACCATTTTCTGCAAATAAAACTGATTGTACTTTTTCCTTTGTAAAAATGGTTTTCATTTTTGTGTCTATTTTAATAGATTTTAATGTTTTACTTCCACCAGCTTCATAAATAAGGAGATATAAACCATCACCTTGCTTATAGTAAGAGAATTCAAAATCCTCTTCAGAAGTGTTTGTAGTATAAATTAATTGAGAACTTTTATTAATTAAATCATATCTTCTAAATTCTGTTTTATTATAAAGAACTTCACCGCTTTTGTTAAGGTCATTACAAGGAGTTGTATAATATATGTAATCACCAAAAGCAAACACTGAACCGTTATCAAATCCAACTAATGCATTAACAACTTTCTCATACTTTGCGTCATCTGCAATATCACCTTTATCATCTATTGCAACTTTATAAATTGCAGATTGTATTATATTTCCTTTATTGCCTTTTCCATTATTTTCTTTAGTGCCGTTAATAAAGTACATATAACCACCTCTAACAGTTAAAATGCCACCATTATTTGTCACTTTTGATGTGTCATTTGTTGTTTTTGTCCAATTAACACTATTACAAGCAGCAAAGGTAAACACTGTACAAACAACCAACATAAAACAAACTAAAATCTTACAAAATTTTTTCATAATTTCCTGCCTAACTTTTATATATATTTAGAATATATATAATATACAATATATATTTTCTAATTGTCAATGTTTTCTATTAAAAGTTTATTATACAATTCAGATATTTCTTGCACTGAAAGTTCTTCGCTTCTAACACTCTGCTTTAAACCCATACAATTTATTACATCTACAATTTTTTCCTTACTTAATTTTTTTAAACAATTAGCATTACATAAATTGTTATATAATGTTTTGCGTTTAAACACAAACAAGGATTTTATAAACTCTATATATTTTTCATCTAAATTTTTAGTTTTAATATCTGAAAACTTAATAATACATGAATCAACTTTTGGCATAGGAGTAAACATCTCTTTTGGGACAAACCTCATTTCTTCAACTTTTGCAATAGATTGACAAAAAACACTAAAGTATCCAAAATCGCTTGTTCCATTTTTAGCCGTTATTCTATCCCCAACCTCTTTTTGAACCATAACTGTAATAGATTGCGGTTTATCCTCTGCTAATAAAAATTTAGAAAGTATAGGTGTTGTGATATAATATGGTAAATTTGCAACTATCTTGTATTTTTTTGTACATTTTTCTATAATTTCTTGCATGCTAAAATTCATAATATCACCAAACACAAACTGAGTTTTCTCTAAATTCAAGCTTAGCAAAATATCAGACAATTCTTTGTCTATCTCATAAGAAACCACTCTTTTTGCTCTTGCGTTTAAGTGTTTTGTTAAAGCACCTGCACCAGCTCCTATTTCAAGAACAACGTCTTCGCTTGTAATTCCCGAATCATCAACGATAGATGCAAGTAAACTATCATCTCTTAAAAAATTTTGACCATATTTCTTCTTAAAATTTATTTTCATTTTTCACCCTTATGTATAATTTTTTTAATATAGCGCACAATACTAATAACGCTTCTTTTACGAATGATGGAAAAGCGTAATGTGGAAATTAAATTTCCACATTTTATTTTATTTTCTTAAAAAATCTTTTAGCATTTTTTAAAGCAATATCACTAAATTCATCTAAACTAATTTCCAAGATATCTGCAATCTTTTGAGCCGTGTATTTTACATTTGCTGGCTCGTTAAGAGTTCCGCGTAACGGAACAGGAGAAAGATATGGACAATCAGTTTCAACTAAAATTTTATCTACACCCACTACTTTAACTCTCTCTGTATCCACTTTTTTGTATGTAATATTACCAGAAAAAGAAAAATAACAACCAAGCTCCGCCAGTTTCTTTGTATACTCCATATTTTCTGAAAAGCAATGCATTAAAACACCTTTTTCAAAAATATATTTATTTCTACAAAGAATTTCATACATATCTTCCACAGCTTTCCTACAGTGCACACAAATAGGCAAATCGTTTTCATAAGCGATTTTTATTTGTTTTTCAAAAACCTCTATTTGCTTTTCCCTATTAATATTTTCACCGTGATAATCTAAACCTATTTCACCTACACCAACTACTTTTGGATTTTTTGCTAATGTTTTTAAAGCTTTTTCACAGTCTTTGTCCCAGTTTTCTGCATATTCTGGGTAAAGAGCAATTGTGGCATAAACACCATCATACTTACTGGCCAACCTTGCACCCTCTTCACTATTTTTTATAGTTGTTCCCGCATTGATTATAAAAGCAAGGTTGTCCTTTTTCATATTTTCAATTACACTTTCCATGTTTTCTAGGCTTAATAAATGTGCATGTGAATCAAATAACATAATTACCCTCATATTTTAATTTTTTCATCATATATTGTACCATGAATAAAGTCTGGCTCATAATGATTTTAACAAGTATTTCAGTTTTATTATTTATAAATCCTGATAGCATTCTTCCGGCACTAACAGTTTCATCTAATAAAGCTGTTAGTTTATGTTTTAATCTTTGCGCCGTGTATGCTGTTTGGACAGGAATATTTAATATTTTAGAACAAACAAGTTTATCTAGACTTATATCTAAAATATTGTCACCATTAATTGATCTGATCTTTGGCAAAAAATCTCTTTCGAAAGAAAGTAAACGACTCATAAGCATGAATATGAGTGCTAATATGTTAGGTATGAATGGTGCCGCCACACCTCTTGGCATACGAGCAATAAATAGCATGCAAGACGGAAACACAAAACCAAACAAAAATATGGTAATGCTGATTGTTATTAGTTGCTCAAGTATTCAACTGTTACCTACATCTATAATGGGACTCATGAGCAGTGCTGGAAGCACTAACGCATCAGCAATTATTATTCCATCATTAATAGCAAGTTTCTTTTCAACACTAATAGGCATTGTTTTAGTAAAATTTTACTATTTTTTCAAGGAGAGAAAACATAATGTCTAGTTTTATTGTTCCAATATTTATATTAGCACTGTGTATATTTTGTTTGGTAAAAAATATAAATGGCTACAATGCTTTTGTAAGCGGAGCAAAATCCGCAGTTTCTCTAACCGTTAATATTTTCCCTAATTTGGTTGCAATATTTATCGCAGTTGAACTTTTTAAAACAAGTGGCCTTTCAACTCTAATCGGTTCATGGCTAACGCCTGCGTTTAGCTTTTTAGGAATTCCTACAGAACTTGTTGATTTTTTAGTTTTACGTCCATTTACAGGATCAGGAAGTTTGGCTCTTTTAAGTGACATCTTCATCACTTATGGACCCGATAGTTATGTGGCAAAATGTGCCTCAGTTATTATGAGTTGTAGTGAAACGGTTTTTTATGTCGTTGCACTTTATTTTAGCCAAACGAAAATAAAAAAATTAGGGCCAATTATTCCTATAACCCTAATTAGTGCATTCGTAGGTAGTATATTTTCGTGCCTTGTTTGTAGATTATTTTAATCTTCCATAAATTTCTTTAACTTCTTTGCTTTCTTCTCCATCTTGATCACGAAAAATTAATACATCTTTTACTTTAAGTCCAGTTTTTCCACCCTTGACCGCCTCAATTAAAACTAGATTTGCTTCAGTGTTAGGTTTTGGTTGCACAAACCTTAACTGTTTTGGCTCAAGCTTTGCTTTGCTCATTTTACAAAGAATTTCCACCAATCTATCTATATGGTGTACCATATAAAATTTTCCACCATATTTCAACAATCTCGCACTCTCATTTATAACGTCATCTATTGTTAACGCAATTTCATGAGTAGAAATGGCAATTGCCTGATTTTTATTTTGAGCTTGTTCTTTTTTATAATAAGGCGGATTGACAACCACAACACTAGCAGATTCAGTTTTTATATGTTTCTCTAAATCTTGAACAGCCAAGTTTAAAACTTCTACTACTTTCTCTTGACCATTGAGTTTTATGCTTTCTTTAAACAATTCACAACACTTTTCTTGCAGCTCTACCGCCATTATCTTCTTTGGCGTTTGTTTTCCGGCAATTAACGTTGAAATAACCCCCGTGCCAGCGCACAATTCGACAACCATATCATATGATTTTGTTTTAACAAAATTTGCAAGTAATACGGCATCAGTTGTAAAACAATACCCATCGTCATCTTGCACCAAAACTAAGCCCTTAAATTGCAAGTCATCAATTCTCTTCACTACTTAGCCTCAGGAGCCCCTACTGGACAAATGCTAGCACAAGTACCACAATCAATACATTTTTTAGGATCAATAACAACTTGAGCATTTACCATGCTAATTGCTTGAACTGGACACATATTAATGCAAGCTCCACATTTAATACATTTATCTTGATTAATTACATAACTCATTATTTTTTATCCCCTTTTTTATTATTTTTATTATGGTTTTCAGTTTGTTCTACTTGTTTTATATCACTTAATTTCCATTCAGTAACAACAAATGTGTCGTCTTTTTGAATTTCCTTAACACTTACAAGTTCTCTCAAAAGATCATTATAAACAACTGTCCCTTTGCCTTTTGGTGTGAGTACAACACTATTAACCTTTGGCATACGCTTTAAAATTTCTTCATAATTTTGGTTTTCGTATGCTAAACAACACATAAGTCTACCACAAAGCCCACTTATCTTTGTTGGAGATAGCGATAGCCCCTGATTTTTTGCCATTTTTACAGTTACGTGCTCAAAATCTTTTAAAAATCTTTTGCAGCAACACATTTCACCACAAGGCCCAAGTCCACCTTTGATTTTGACCTCATCACGTTGACCTATTTGCTTTAGTTCAATTCTCACCTTAAGTGTTGCAGCAAGATCTTTAAGTAATTGTCTAAAATCAACTCTATCGTCAGCAGTGAACTCTACTATTAATTTATTCCCATCAAGTGTAAAGTTTGCATCTACTATTTTCATTTGCAAATCCAAAGCTCTAACTTTTGATTTTATAACCTTAATAATCTCCGGAATTCTTTCTCTTTGTTTTTTATTAATTTCTATATCTTTCGATGTTGCCTTGCGTATAACCATTTTTAAAGGCTCTTCTAACTTTTCTTCATCAATGGTCTTATCTATAAAATCTATCTTTCCCAAAGCGCAGTCTGATGCAGTCTCCACAACAACATAGTCACCAACAGCATACATGTCTTTACCTGGATCATAGTAATACGCTTTACCAGCATCGTTAAAAATAACACCAACTATTTTTTGCATATAACTTTAGCCTCCACAAATTTTAGTAAAAGTTCATCTACAATGCATGAACTATTAACATTATATAGTAAACCTTCTTGGCATTGCAAACAAGTTTCAATAATTTTTGTAAGAGCAGTAATAGAAAAAGTGTTAGCTACAAAACTTAACCTGTCTTCTATTGCCTTATTTAATATCAATTCTTGCTTATTAGACTTCATCATTAATAAATCGCGTGCAAGCAGCATAACAAGATTTATCCACTCTTTTTTATCAATAGTCTTGTCCGCAAAACAATTAGCAAAAGCCAAGACATCTTTACTTGAATTCATTTTTTCAAACATTAAAATGGTGTTTACATACATTGCATTAAAGTTTTTATCCTCAGCAAGTTTTAATGCAAGTCTTGCATTGTTTCCACTACAAGGGGCAACTTCTGCAGCTTTTTTCTTGTCTACACCCGCTTCAATTAACATACTTTCAATATCTTTACTAGATATTCGATCTAATTCAATCATAGAAACCCTGCTTAGAATTGTTGGCAGCAGAGAATTTGTATTACGAGCCAGCATCAATATATATACATTGTGTGGTGGTTCTTCTAACGTTTTCAATATTTTGTTTTGTGATTCATCATTCATTTCATCTGAATCAATTAAAATATATATTTTTTTATCACTCTCATATCCTTTCACATAAACGTCCGTTGCCATAAAAGACGCATCACTAGAAGTTATTTTGCTATTTTTTCCAAGCAATATCACATCTGGATAAACATCGTCTTGTATTCTTTTTTCAAGAGCGTTATTATTTAAAATTAATAGGCTGACTTTCTTTGCAAAATTGATTAAATAATCCTTATCTTCACTAACAAATAAAAATGCATGAGAAAATCTACCACTCTCATGGTCTTTTTTAATATTTTTATATGAAATAGATTTTTCTATAACATTATTATAATTCATAATTTTATAGTATCAAACATTAGTATTAATTGTCAATTAAAACATTTATTACGCAAAAAGAAAGGTTAAAACCTAACCGTTTTAACCTTATTAATTAATAGATAAAACTTTGAGTACACTATCGCCACCTGGGGTTGCAATTGTGACAATATCACCAACTTTTTTACCTATTAAACTTTTGCCTATAGGTGACTCATTTGATATATATCCTCTATCTGGATCACTTTCTATTGTTCCAACTATTTTATACTCAACTTCTTCGTCCCATTCTTCATCATACAATTTAACAATAGTACCTATGCCTGCGACATCTTTGCTTACCTTGCTAGGATCGATAACTTTTGCTAAGCGTAATGTATCTTCAATTAATTGTATCTCAGTTTCAACTTGACCCTGCTCATTTCTAGCAGCATCATATTCTGAATTTTCACTTAAATCACCAAATTCACGTGCAGTTTTTAATCTTTCAAGTACTTCTGGTCTTTTTTCGCTTTTTAAATATCTAAGTCTTGCTTCTTTCTCTTTTACACCATCTGTTGTAATATAAATATCTGCCATTTTTATGTCCTCCGCAAATAATTTTTGCTTGTTATGATGCGTATTATATTTTGATTTTATTTAATTGTCAAGTGAAAGTTTGTTTTTCTCTTGCATATTTTTTATCTTTTTGTTACACTACCCTTGTTGGAGTTATTATATGATTAGATTATGGGCAAAGACAATCGTAAATCAAAAAATAGATAAAAGTTATATATATGAAAGTATTGACAAATTTTTGCCAGAAACTTTCCATTTACACATGCAACAAATTTGTCATACTCTTGATATAGGGACACCGGTTATATTAAAAACTCATGTACAAAATTTAATCAACTTTAATACCGTAACATTCCTTCCAAGAGATTTTGTGGAAAACGTGTCTTTTGACAAACTTATAATCGAAAATGCATCTTTATAATTAAAAAAACCATTGATAATCAATGGTTTTTTATTTTCTAATTTTTTCAACATTATTTATTTTAACTATTTTGTCCCCATCATAGTTGTATTGCACAACATCTCCAGGACTTAAATTGTGTTTTTCTACGAAATCGAATGGGAGTTTCAATGCTTTATTAAATCCTGAGCTTTTAAAAGATCTAACTACATACTGATAATTCTCATTAAAAACCACACCTTCATCTTCGCCCGAAGTTTGCATCTCGGCATCGTTTACATACTCGCTACCGCTACTTGCCACAAAAGAATGAGCACCAGCAAAATTTCTATCTAATTTTCCGTAAAAAACCTCATCGAAACCATTATTATACTTAAGAATTTCAACCCAGTCGGTTTCCCTTCTATGTTTATTTGGTCTACCTTTTGTAAAATTCTCTAAGCTGTCATAATTTTCGCCATACACAATTTCAAGAATCTCTTCTACTATTACTTGTTTATCTTTAGAAGTTGGAGAAACTACACCCAAACTACGAGCTAGTTCGCGTAGCTCATATATACTAAGGGCTGTTAGACCATCTCTTGTATAAACCTCTGGTTCGTAATTCTCCATATTTTTCCTCGTCAATATATTAGCAAATTTTTGTTGATTTGTAAATTACTTTTTCGATTATTGTAGAATATTGTCAAATAATGTCTTAAAAATTGATTTATACCTAATATTGTTTGTTCCATTTGGTGTCGCACCTACAAAACATAATGGAGGATAAACAACGCACCACCAGTTATCTCCAACTCCAGCACCTAGGTTTATAATTAACGCATCATAATACCCCTCTTTTAAAACCAAATCTTCATAAGATCTAGACGGAAAAAATTCGTTATTGATAGATGCCGAACTTTTATAATTTACACCATTATTTGCCAAAGTCTCATCTGCGACTTGTTCAATATTAGATAAATTATTATTAATTATTTGCACTACATCTTGTTTCGAGCTTGCAGCAGCCACTTTATCCGTCAAAAAATTTACAATCGCCCCCTTTACCTTATATTTTATAGATTGATCAAATTCACTATTACTATTCGCTCTTATATGCAACCTTAAATAATTATCATTTGATTCTTGCGAAAAACCACCTTGAAATACATATATTCCAAATCCCAAAACAATTAATATCAAAAACACACTAATAAAATTTTTCATATTTTTCTCCTACAAATAAATATTTGTCCATCTAATTTTATCTAATATAAAAATAAGAGCGAAACAAAGATGTTTCGCTCGCTTTATGGCGTTTTTATTTGTTAAATATTTGCTTCGAGTTTATTATATACAAAAATCTTTTGCCCTACACTCAAATTGTCTACGTCTTCGTTTTGATTTTTAATTTGTTCTACATCTACTCTTAATGCTTTTCCTACATCAAATAAATCCTCACCCTCACGCACAATATAAACCTGAATAGGAGATTTTTCTTCACTATATGCCTCACTAGTCTCAATCTCGGTTATATATACAAGATAAGAAACTTTCTTTAAAACCACATTTGCCGTTACTAAAAAGTTCATTTCGATTTCTTTTCCAAACTTAACTTTACTTGAGTTTAAAACTATATCACTGTTTAATAAATCTGCATTTTCCAAGTCTTCACCATCAATGCTTACTTTTTCTAACTTGTTTACAACTTCAATTTTTCCCTCAATATCTTTGTATATCACAGATAAAGACAAATCACCTAGCACGCTATTACCTTGAATTTGCATATTGCTCAACACAATACTATTAACAGCTAAAATTTCTTCTGCCAACTTATCACCAAGGTCGATATTGCAGGTAAATTGTTTGCTCAATTTAAGTGTATCCATTTTGTTTATAACATTTAAACACTCTTCGCTTAGTGTTATCATATTATTTACAGAATAAGCATCTGATAACGTAACAATATCCATATCAGTTGTAGCAAAAGCAATATCATCAATATCCATTGCTATTAGTAAAATTGTTTTTTCTTCTGAGATTGTAACTGTTGTCATCAATGTAGCCACGCTCATATTATTAAATATTTTATGTGTTGGAAGAAGTCCTGGGAATGGCATTTCCTGTCTAAATTCCATTTCCTTTTTCACTTCGTTAATTTTTTCACCATTTTTTACACATAATACAACCTCCGCCTTACCTTCTATAATATAGGCATCAACGCCACAGGTTACATTTATGCGATCAATACGTGCTCTTTTTGCAAATATTTCAAAAGATTCATTTTCTTCAAACTCTTGAGATAAAGTAAAAGAATTTGAAACATTTCCAACAACACTAACAACATTGCTTTCTTGCTGTTTTAGCATTATTTCAGGGTTGTCCACTTTAATACTAGGAATTATATCTAAAATTTCACTCTTTATATCAATATCTAAATCAATTTTAACAATAGGTCTTTCAAACAATTCAAAAGTTACAACAGTATTGCAAATCTTTACAATAGGATCTCCAAGCATCGTTAAATCAACACTTTTACTCCATTCTACATCTTGCATTGTAAACTTTATTTCGCCATTTTCCATAGCAATGACATCAACCTTTGTTTTTCCAGTAATAAAAAGTTTTCCTTCCTGTAATTCTTTAGATAAAACCCTTGAAACATAATTTGTTGATAAGATTTTATCTACTTTAAATTCCATATCCAGTTCTTTTAAAACTTCAACCTTTGTACTTGCAACTAATTTATTTTGCTTTATTGCTGCCTTTGTTGATTCAAACGCCATAAAGAATCCTCCTTTTCTTCTTTAAGTATATAAAGAGAGGAGAAAGATTATTACTAAAGCTCTAATTTTTTAGATTTTGCTTCATCTTTTTTTATTTTAACAGCACCACAAAGCACTTCACTGTATGAATATGAAAGATAGGATTGAACACTAGGATTGTCAATTTTTACAGTAAATATACTTGGATATGTGTGATCTATTACTCCAGTATATTTTTCAATCCTTTTCCTCCCCCTATTTACGTGCATCTTCACAGTTTGTCCTTTTAAGCTTTTTATGTTTTCTATTATCTCACTAATGTCTAAATTAACTTTTCTCATATTATGATACTTTACATAAAAATAATTTTTATTCAATAAAAAAATCCACCGCATGGTGGATTTAATTAATCTTCATCATCGTCATCAAATTCGTCGTCTTCGTCATCATCGTCGTCTTCATCATCATAGTCATCAATGTTATAGTCAAAGTCGTCTTCAAAATCATCATAATCTGCACTATCTACAGCTGAATCTTCATTTTCGTCGTCATCATCTTCGTCATCATCGTCATCTAAAGCTGAGAATGGCACAATTTCAACATCGTCATCTGCAGGCGAATCAATGTCATTAAATTCGTCCGAAGCCTCTCTTTCATAATCTTGTCCATCATCATCTTCATCAACAATGTCATCAAGACTACGTTTCTTTGCACATTCTTCACACATAGGTTGATCATACGAAACAAAATTTTGTCCACATATAGGGCAAAGTTCCATATCTTCAGAAAGACTATTATCCTTTGATAATTTTAATTCTGCCTGACAAACAGGACATAACTTCTCAGTCTCTAAAATATAGTTGAGTTCACATCTTGGACATTTAATGTATTTAGGCATAATATATCTCCTTCATCTTTATAATATGCATATTACTTATCAGTTATCTTGCAATATATTATAACACTTAATACTATTTGTAAACTATTTTTAACAACTTTTTTAAATTATCCTTCCATTAACATCTTATCAGCCACTAGTGCAATAAATTCACCATTTGTTGGCTTTTCACTACTTGAATAAACTTTAATGCCAAAAATCGCATTTATATTCTCAATCTTACCTCTATTCCAAGCCACTTCAATAGCGTGTCTAATAGCTCTTTCAACCTTACTAGACGAAGTAGAAAATCTATCAGCTATAGATGGATATAGTTTTTTGGTAATTGAATTTATAACATCTGGATTATCGATTGCCATTTTTATAGCCTCTCTCAAGAAGTGATATCCCTTAATGTGTGCAGGAATACCTACTGTTATAAAAATGTTTGTAATTTTTTCTTCAATATGTTTAGCCTTTTTAGTATCTATACCTTTAACCATCAAAGGAACATCTTCCGATGTATCACTTAGTATATCTTTAATCCTTGAAGATAAGACTTCTGCAGTTATAGGCTTAATCATATAATAATTGACACCCATGTTTAAAGCTTTTTGTATAAAGCTATTGCCATATATATTTGACGCAACTATAACTTTTGGTTTATTATCTTTCTCTTTAATAGTTTCAAGTAATTCATATCCATCAATTTTAGAAAGCATTACATCCATTACAATGATTTCATAAGTGTTTTTTTCAATCTTAGCTTTAGCTTCTTCACCACCCACAGCATCATCAACCGCATATTCTTTTATAAGATACTTTTTCATAGTGTTTATAAATTCTCTATCTTCATCTGCAAGCAAAATACGTTTTTGTTTTTCCATAATTTTCTCCTTTTTGCCTTAGCGATTGATATAATAACATATTTAAAAACGAAAGTTGACAAAAAATCATACCCTAAAAAGTAGTAAAATGTCGAAACTCGAATAAAAAATAAGAAAAGAGAAGAAAAATTCTTCTCTTTTTAAACATTTATAAAAGTTCTTTAAGTTTACTTTCTAATGTCAGCAAGATATTTTTATTTTTCTCTAGTTTTATTTTTTCGTTTTCTATCATACTTGCTGGCGCTTTTGCAACAAAGCCAGGATTTGACAACATCTTTTCGCTTCTAGCAATTTCAAACTTAACTTTATCAATATCTGCATTTATTGTTTTTATTAATTCGCTTTTATCTACTTCATCTTCAATAATAGCAAACTCACCAAACTCACAAATTATAGATTTACCTGTTCCCTTTTCATTAAAGATTAGATTTGCACAAACTGTTTTTTCAATAATATCTTTATTTTTTATAATTTCAGGTGTACCTGTTGCTGCAATATTTGCTTTTTTGCTGCTAGGTATATTTGACTCAGTTTTTAAAGCACGCAATTTTTTAACAACATCAATCACATTTTCAATGTTTGTATAAGCATTTTTATATTTTGTTGATTTTATTACACTTGGGAAAGCTGAAACCATAATACTTGCAGTCTTACCTTCTGCTAATGGTAATCTTTGATAAATATATTCTGTTACAAAAGGAATAAATGGGTGTAACATTTTTAGTATCTTATCGTAAATATATGATAAAACACTAATAGTATTTTGTTTTTGTTTACCACCCGCAAAAATCGATGCTTTGCAAAGCTCTATATACCAGTCACAGAAATCTTCCCATGCAAAATTATATATATTTGTAAGAGCAATACCCACATCAAACTTATCCATATTTCTTGTAAGGGTTTTTATCATGTTATCTAACTTAAATAAGATCCATTTATCTTTGTCTTCAAGCTCTATATCACTAATCGGAATCAACTCAACATCTTTTGTATGCATTGCAACAAATTTACTTGCGTTCCATATCTTATTTATAAAGCCACTTGCGTTATCCATTTTAACAGTTTTAAATCTTGTATCAATACCAAGAGCCATATCCTTAACTAATGCAATTCTAAGAGCATCAGCACCATATTTTTCTGTCATTTCTAATGGATCAACACCGTTTCCAAGACTTTTACTCATTTTTCTACCATGCTCGTCACGAACAAGACCGTGAATGAGTACATTTTCAAATGGTTTTTTTCCAGTACATTCAAAGCCCATATAAACCATTTTTGTTACCCATTGTGTCAAAATATCAAAACCAGTAACTAACACTGTTGTAGGATAGAAATATTCCATTTCCTTAGTTTTTTGAGGCCAGCCGAGTGTAGAGAATGGCCAAAGCGCTGAACTAAACCATGTATCAAGAACATCAGGATCTTGCTCAAATGATTTATTACCACATTTTGGACATTTGTCTGGGTTTTGCTTGCCAGCAACAACTTCACCACACTTTTGACAATAATAAATAGGAATTCTATGACCAGTCCAAATCTGTCTACTTATACACCAGTCCTGAATATTTTCAAGCCAATGGAAATAGTTTTTCTCGAAGCGTTTAGGGTAAATTTTCATTTCACCTTTTTTAACGACCTCAATAGCTGGTTTAACGAGTTCACTCATTTTTACAAACCATTGTTCAGTAATCATAGGCTCAATAGCTGTCTTACAACGTTCACAGTGTCCTACACTATGATTGTAGTTTTCTATTTTTTCAATAAGACCTTGATTTTTAAGCTCTTTTATAACTTTTTCTCTAGCCTCAACAACACCGAGTCCTTCAAATTTACCAGCAATCTTTGTAAGTTTACCACTCTTATCAATAGCTTGTAAAACTCTCAAATTGTGTCTTTTTCCAACTTCATAATCGTTAGGGTCATGAGCTGGAGTAATTTTAACCATACCGGTACCAAAAGATTTCTCAACATAACTATCGGCAATAATAGGAATAGTTCTATTAGTTAATGGAAGTTTTAATAACTTTCCAACAATAGATGTATATCTTTTATCTGTAGGATTAACAGCAACAGCCTCATCACCAAACATAGTTTCAGGTCTAGTTGTCGCTACAATAATATAACCTGATCCATCTGCAAAAGGATATCTTATATGATACATGTGTCCTTTTTCATCAGAATAAACAACTTCATCGTCACTTATAACCGATTTACAGTTAGTACACCAATGGGTTTGACGAATACCTCTATAAATTAATCCTTTATTATAAAGATTGATAAACGCCTCAAGAACAGCATCTGTACTTTTTTCGTCCATGGTAAATCTATATCTATCCCAATCTGCAGAAAACCCCATGTGCTTAAATTGAGTCATAATTCTATTGCCATAGTAATTATACCAGTCCCAAGCCTCTTTATCAAAAGCTTCCCTGCCGATCATTTCTTTAGTTTTTCCCTCATTTTTGAGTTTTTCTACAAGCTTAACCTCGGTAGCAATGGCAGCATGGTCTGCTCCTGGAAGCCAAAGAGCCTCATTTCCCTGCATTCTTTTATAACGTATTAATATATCTTGCAATGTCATATCTAACGCATGACCGATATGCGCCTGACTTGTTACATTTGGGGGTGGCATAATAATGGTAAATGGCTCTTTTTTATCATTTACCTTAGCAGCAAAATATTTATTGTCTTCCCAAAATTTATATATATTTTCTTCAAATGCTTTAGCATTATAACCTTTTTCGTTTAACATAATCTACCTCTTAATTTATTGATCCTAAAATAATTCCTATTAAAAACGCGACGAGGCAGACGACATACCCTATTAATTTTAACTTAGTTCGTTTGCGAATCATAAGTTTTTCATTTCCTTCAAACTTCTTCTCAGGATAAAAAACTGGACCACCAAATACTAAAATAATGCCAGCAACTAAAACTATTATTGCAATTATACCAAAAATCACTCTTGTCATATTTTCACCTTCAATGATTATAACACGCTTTGCATTTAAATGAAAGTGTTTTTGTCAAATTTTCACCCTAAAGAATAAAATACACTAGTAAAGGAGGATAAAAATGAAAAAAATCGCAACATATATGCTCACGTGTCTACTTGTCTGTTTTTCTTTTTTAGGACTTGTAGGTTGTAATAATAAAACAGGCGTAGTGCGACTTACAGAAACAACACATAGTGTTTTCTATGCCCCACTCTATGCAGCAATTAATTTAGGCTACATGGAAGAAGAAGGAATCACTATAGAATTAACGAACTCTGGCGGAAGCGATGCCGGTATGGCTTCGCTATTATCTGGTAATGCAGATATAGCATTGCTTGGTCCAGAACCTGTCGTTTATGCTGTGGCTGGTGGAAGCAAATCAAGTCCTGTTGTTTTTGGACAGTTAACTAAAAAAGATGGATCATTCCTTGTTTCTAAAACTCCTATAGATAATTTCAACTGGGCGACATCATTACAAAATAAAAAAGTAATTGCTGGTCGTGCTGGAGGAGTTCCTGCAATGACATTTGAATGGGTTGTAAATCAAGTTAATTTATTTGACAACACAAATATTACACTTGACACTTCTACTGCATTCAATATGATGGTTCCTGTATTTGATTCACCAGAAAATGATGCAGACTTTTGTACCATGTTTGAACCAACTGCTTCAGAATATGTCTCACTTGGAAAAGGTCATATCATAGCTTCTGTTGGTGAACAATCTGGAGATATTCCATATACTTGTTTTATAGCAAAACCAAGTTTCTTAAACAAAAATGCAGACCTAGCTAAGGGCTTTCTTCGTGCAGTAAAAAAAGGATACGATTATCTTATGACTCACACTGATGCTGAAGGCGCAGAAGCCCTCTATCCATCTTTCAATACAACAAGTAAGGAATTGCTAGCTTCTTCTATTGCAAGCTACAAATCTATTGATGCTTGGATGGCAACACCTGCAATGAGCGTGTCTTCTTATAATCGTTTACTTGATGTTTTGATGAATGCAGGTACTATTGAAACACGTGTAGATTTCAACAAAGTAGTTGATAACTCGCTCGCATACTCTTTTGACAAATAACCTTAGGAGATTACTATGGAAAAAACTCTTGATATAAAAAACGTTAAGTTTGTATATCATACTAAGGCAAATGAAACACTTGCTTTAACTAAACTTAATTTAGACATAGAAAAAAACGAGTTTGTAAGCATAGTTGGTCCATCGGGCTGTGGAAAAACAACAATTCTTTCGCTTATCGCTGGATTACTAAAACCAACTGAGGGTGAAATTTTACTGGAAAATAAAAAAATAGATAAAATATCATCAAATGTTGGTTATATGTTTCAAAGAGATAATCTATTTGACTGGATTAACAACACAAACAATATAACACTTGGACTAAAAATTCAGAAAAAATTAACACCTGAAGCCAAAAACTATGCAATCAACCTTGCAAACAAGTATGGACTTGGCAAATTTTTAAATCATTACCCAAGAGAATTATCTGGAGGAATGCGACAAAGAATTGCACTTATTCGTACTCTCGCAACAAGACCTAAAATTTTGCTTTTAGATGAACCTTTCAGTGCGCTAGACTATCAAACAAGACTCAGCGTACAAAACGATGTTTATGACATAATAAAGTCTGAAGAAAAATCCGCAATTCTTGTAACTCATGATATTGCAGAAGCAATATGTATGAGTGATAGAATAATTGTTCTTACAAAATCTCCAGGCAAAGTAAAAACAAATATTCGGTTGGACTTTCCAAAAGAATTAACACCTTTTGAACGAAGAAAAACACCCGTATTTCATGAATACTTTAATCAGGTATGGGAGGAACTACAATGAAAAAGAATTATTCATTCTCTCATAAAAAATATTTGAATAAGCTAAAAAGAAATTCATTCTTTGTGCAGTTTTTTAGAATATTGCTTTTAATATCACTAATCGGTATATGGGAGCTTATTGCATATTTACAAATAGTGGATCCATTTTTAATTAGTTCACCAAGCCGTATCGTTAACACTTTTATAGATTTAGTTAGTGAAGGAACTCTTTGGCAGCACATGGGTGTAACACTCTATGAAACTATACTGGCTTTTCTAATCAGTTCTTTGCTTGGCGCACTAATAGCAATAATTTTATATCTTATTCCAGCAGTAAGACGTGTCCTAGAACCATACCTTATAATACTTAATAGCTTACCAAAAATTGCACTAGGTCCATTGATTATTGTATGGGTGGGAATCGGCACAAAAGCGACCGTAACAATGGGAATTCTCATTTGTATTGTAATCACAACGATTTCTTTGCTAAATGGATTCTTAGAAGTTGATGAAGAAAAAAAGAAACTTTTAAAAACCATGGGTGCAAACAATATGCAAGTATTAACACACCTAATAATACCAGCGACCTTACCAAATTTTATAAGTGTACTAAAAATAAATGTTGGCATGAGCTGGGTCGGAGTTATAATGGGAGAATATCTTTCAAGTAAAGCCGGACTCGGATATCTAATTGTTTATGGTGGACAAGTGTTTAAACTAGATCTTGTTATGACATCAATAGTTGTACTTTGTGTACTTGCTGGAGTCATGTATGGACTAATTGCATTAATTGAAAGATATATAAATAAAAAGCGTAACTTATAAAAAATTAGCCAAAGACAAAATCTTTGGCTATTTTTTTCATTGACACTTCTTTTTTATGTATGATATAAATATCTTATACAGTTTGAGGAGAAAATAATATGATGTACAAATATTCTTTTTATAATATTCCTATAAAAGACTGCGATGATGGAACCACTTACATATGGAACTCAAAAAGTGATGCCATTGTCAATCTCGAAAACGACATATTAAACCAATTACAAAATCAAGAAATTAACGAAAATACCTGCCCTAATATTTTCAATGACCTACTTTCTAATGGCATTATTGTTCATAAAGATTTAGATGAATTTAATCAAATAGTATTTAAACAAAAACAACTACAATATAAATTAAATAATGAATTTTTAAATTTAATTATCTCACCAACATTACAATGTAATTACAGATGCGTCTATTGTTTTGAAGAAAACAATGAAAAATATTCTGCCATGAATTGTGATACCATCAATAATATTGTTTCTTATGTGGATAATTATATTAAAATAAACCCTAATTTAAAGCAACTAAATGTTTCATGGTTTGGTGGAGAGCCTTTACTTGCATACAAAGACTGCATTATCCCCCTTTCTGAAAAACTTATACAACTTTGTGCAGATAACAATATAAAATATAGAAGCAAAATGACAACTAATGGTTTTTTTCTAAAGGAAGAAATTATACCAACCATTACTGATAAGTTAAAAATAACTGAATATCAAATAACATTCGATGGAACGTGTGACAATTACTGTGCTAGAAAGAAAACCATTCCTGAAGCTTATCATGTTACAAAATCTAATATTTTCAATTTATTAAAACATGCTTCTGAAAGTGATAAAAACATACATTTGTCTTTACGTATTAATGTTGATAAAGATAATATAGATGATGCACGAGCTCTTGTATCAGAATTCAAAAACGATCCTAGATTTATTGATGGTAATATTTCCTTCTATCTTGGCAAATTGTTTGGATCATGTAAAACTTTGAACTATTTATCCATTGCAGAGTTTGAAAATGCAGATGATAGCTTTAATAGTTGGTTAAACCAAAAACCAAAAAGAATTATGCCAAAGGAAATTTGGTGTAATCAATTTACAATTAATAGCTTATGTATAGGTCCTCTTGGCGAAATATACAAATGTGAACACGATTTTGGACTAAAAGATAGAGTTATCGGAGATATTCAAAATGGTTTATATTTTAATAAGGCAATGTTAGACTTTATGGAACAACCTATACATGACAAATGTAAAAAATGCAAATTATTCCCTATTTGTCTTGGTGGTTGTCCAAATGCAAGATTTCTAAATAAAAATCACTATAATTGTGAATATACAATTGACAATATAATCAATTCTATGAGACAATATATAAAGTAAGGAGGAGAGCTATATGAAAATAATTAGACCAGCCTTAAATCTTGCAGCTGTTGGTGCAACATCTATTTATAAAATCGGTAGAAATGATGATCCACCTTGTTGCTGTTATAGTCGTGATTGTAGTTGCGATAGAGAATGCAGTTGCGACAACTGTTACTGCAGTAAAGATTATTAAAAAAGAAACCACAAATTGTGGTTTCTTTTTATTTGTAAAATTTTAAACGTTTTTTACATTAATACGTTAAACTGTGGGCTAAACGATAGGCTTCAATATCAAACTTTCTATTGCCTTTTAGTGCTTTTTCAATATCAGTGGTAATTAATTTTTGTGCTTTTACACCGATAGCTTTATTCGTTTCACCGTTTTTCAACAAATCAACAGCATAGACGCCAAATTTTGTTGCCAAAATTCTATCTATCCTTGAAGGGCTACCACCTCTTTGAATATGCCCCACAACAAGAGGTCTTGACTCTAATCCAACCTTATTTTGTAAGTCTGACGATATTTCTTCTGCTGTGGCAAATTTTTCATTAACAATTATAATACTAAATTTTTTGCCATTTTCATAATGAGATTTAATGTTTCTATAAACTTCATTTAAATCAACTTTTACTTCAGGTACTAGTATTTGATCTGCACCACAAGCAATACCAACATTCAATGCAATATCACCGCAACCAGCACCCATAACTTCTATTACACTAATTCTATCATGAGAAAGAGATGTATCTCTTACATTATTTGTTAATTCTATTATGGTATTTACGGCCGAATCAAAACCTATTGTATAATCGGTATAATATAAATCGTTATCGATAGAAGCTGGAATTGCAATAACTTTAACACCAGAATCTGCTAATTTTTCTGCACCTTTATATGAACCATCGCCACCTATAACAATAAGACCTTCAATCTTGTTTTTCCTTAAATTAGCCAACGCTTTTTTATATCCATTTTCCGTCATAAATTCTTCTGATCGACTAGTTTTAAGAATGGTCCCACCAAGCTGCAAGATATTACCAACGCTTCTAAAATTTAATACTTCAAAATCGTTTTCAATTAAGCCTTGATATCCTCTTTTGAAACCTAACACTTCAATATTTTTAGTAGTTGCGTATCTCACAATACTTCTTATACAAGCATTCATACCAGGAGCATCGCCGCCACTGGTGAGTATAGCTATCTTTTTCATAGTTTCCCCCTAAATAAACTTTATGTTATTATCCCCTATAATAGAAGCAAGTTCAATTTGTAAGTTCTTATTATATTCTGTAAATACATTTATATTATACAATTTTTTATTCCATTGTACAAACACTGGAGTGATACCACTATAACTTTTTAATACAGACAATACTTCATTTTTTAAATTTTCATTTTGTATATCAAATTGCAAATAAAGTTTTTTTGTTTTTATAGCATTAGTTGCCACTTCAATAGGTTTTCCCATATTTTCCGCAGCTGATTTATCATCATTCCAAAACTCAATACTATCTGCAATAATGATAGGTTTTTGTCCATCACGTAGAGATAAGTGTCCTTTAACAGTAAGCATTACATCTTCAGCTAATTCATTTCTAACCTTTTCATACATCTTGTTAAATAGCATAACCTCAAATGTTCCATAAAGATCTTCAACTGCGATAACTGCCATAGGCTTGTTTCCATTCTTTGTAAACATCTTATGAACGTCAGAAACAATACCACCACAAACCACATTCATACCGTCCTGCAAATCACTAACGACATTTTGATGCTCTTCCCCATCAATTTCTTCGACAGCTTCAGTGTCAGAAATTTCTTCAATCATACTTGAGTTGAAGTTAAAAGTATTCACCTTTTCAATGTAATCATCAAGAGGGTGACCACTTATGTATGTTCCAAGCGTTTCCTTTTCTTTTTTAAGCTTAAATCTTAAATCATATTCATTAATATTTGGATAATCAATTTTTATAGATTCATCATTTGCAAGCAAATCACCAAACATAGAAAATTGACCTGCTAATCTTGATTTTTTATCTTTAATTGCACAGTTTAGTGCTGTATCATAAACCGCCATAAGCTGACTACGTTTATAGCCAAAACAATCAAAAGCACCAGCTAAGATAAAACTTTCAATACTCCTTTTATTTACAAGAGATGTGTCTACTCTTTGGAAAAAGTCGCCAAGATCTTTAAATTTGCCATTTGCCTTACGTTCTTCAACTATTGACTCAACCACTGCTATACCAACATTTTTAAGGGCAGCTAATCCAAATCTAATTTTTCCATCTTTTTGACATTTAAAATACGTTTCACTTTCATTTATGTCTGGAGGTAAAACTTCAATTTTTTCGCTTTTAATATAAGTTACATAGTTCTTAATTTCGTCAGATTTTGTGATACGGTTATTTAATAGCGCAGTTAAGAATTCTGATTCGTAATATGTCTTTAAATAAGCTGTTTCATAAGTTACTACTGAATATGCTGCAGCATGAGACTTGTTAAACGCATACGAACCAAACTTTTCCATTTCGTCCCATAGTTTATTAGCAACAGCCTCATCAACGCCACGCTTAATAACACCATCTACAGCAGGTTTTCCATCTTTTGCTGGACAGCCGTATAAGAAAACTTGTCTTTCAGCTTGAAGTTCTTTTAATTTTTTCTTACCCATGTACTTACGCACACTATCCGCTCTACCTAGAGTGTATCCAGCAAGTTCTTGAACAATTTTCATAACCTGCTCTTGGTAAACTATACAACCATATGTGACGTTTAAAATCGGTTCCATAACCGGGCTTATATATTTAATATCTTGTGGATTGTGCTTATTGTGAATAAAGTCTGGAATACTATCCATAGGACCTGGACGATACAAGCTAACACCCGCTATAATATCTTCCAAGCAGTTTGGTTTTAATTCCTTTAAGAATTTTTGGAAGCCAGGACTTTCAATCTGGAACATACCCTTTGTATTTCCAGTTGAAATAAGTTCGTAAACTTTTTGATCATCATAAGTGCAACCATCAAAAGAAATGTCAACACCATGATTTTCCTTAACATATTTAATACAAAGTTGAATATCAGACAAGTTACAAAGTCCTAAAAAGTCCATTTTAAGATGGCCTAATGTCTCAAGTTCGCCACCGACAAATTGAGTAGTTACAATATCACCATTTTTTGCAAGAGGTATATGTTCTTCTAATATATCACGACCAATAATAACACCGCAGGCATGAATACCCGTTTGTCTTGGACTATCTTCTAGTTTGTCAGCTATATCAACGACCCTTTTTATATCAGGATTTGCATTATATATCTCAACAAGTTCAGGAATACTATTGTCAGGCTCACCTTCTTTTCTATGCAAACCAAAACACTTTGCAATAATATTTGGCCTTTTTACATTGTTAGGTATTGCTTTGGTTACCTTATCAACCTCTGCATAAGGCACACGTAAAACTCTCGCAACGTCTTTGATTGCGTTCTTTGCAGCCATGGTGCCAAAAGTTATAATTTTTGCAACCTTTCCTTCACCATATTTTTCTTTAACGTAATCAAAAACCTCATCACGTCTGTTGTCTTGGAAGTCAACGTCAAAATCGGGAGCACTAACACGTTCTGGGTTTAAAAATCTTTCAAAGAATAAGCCATATTTTATAGGATCCACATCAGTTATTCCAATTAAATAAGCAATAATTGATCCTACACCACTACCACGTCCAGGACCAACAGAAATACCTTTTTCTCTTGCAGCATTTATGTAATCCCAAACAATTAAATAATACTCAATATATCCAAGTTTTTTAATAGTATTAAACTCGTATTCAATTCTTTCACGAATTTCATCAGTTTCTTTCGAATATTTTTTCTTTAAACCAGCCTCAACTAAATCGCGCATATAATTCTCAGGTGTTTGACCTGTTACCGGAATATATTTAGGATACATATATTGTCCAAATACAAACTTGTAATTGCACTTATCTACAATCTCTTTTGTATTTTCCAAAGCCTCTAAATCGTTTGGAAAGACCTTTGCCATTTCTTCTTCTGATTTAAAATAGAATTGATCCCCATCAAAACGCCATCTGTCAGGATCATCATAAGTTTTACCTGTTTGCACACAAAGTAAAACATCTTGTGTTACGGCATCTTCTTTATAAATATAATGTACGTCATTAGTTGCAACTAATTTAATACCATATTTCTTTCCATATTCATGTAACTTTTCATTTACAACAATTTGTTCTTCAAGGTTATGATTTTGAATTTCAAAATAATAATCATCACCAAAAAGTGATTTATACCACAAAATAAGTCTTTCAGCCTCGTCAAATTCACGTCTAAGAATTGCTTGAGGCACATCACCAGCGATACACGCAGAAAGACACACTAACCCTTCATGATGCGCTTCAAGAGTTTTATAATCTATTCTTGGCTTGTAATAAAATCCATCACAAAAGGCTATGGTGTTGAGCAGACAGAGATTGTTGTATCCAACATCATCTTTTGCAAGTAAAACTAAGTGATTAAACTCACCCCTACCACTTTTGACATTGATATCATTACAAATATAAAATTCACAACCGATAATAGGTTTTACAATCGGTTGACCATGCTCCTTAAAATAGTCTTTGTCAAGGTCAACACAGGCGTTATAGAACTGAACAACACCATACATATTACCATGGTCAGTAATAGCAATACCTGGCATTCCCATCTCTTTTGCCACCTTGGTAACTTTTTTTATTCTTGCGGCACCATCGAGCAAACTATATTCAGTATGTAAATGTAAATGTGAAAAATTACCCATTACCCACCTCTTTTGCGATTTCTAATAATTTGTTAAACCTCTGATTAACAGCTCCTCTACTAATAGGTTTTTCAAGCATATTGCCTAATTCTGTTAATGTACTTTCTGGATTTGCAAGTCTAGCAAGTGCTATTTCAGACAAGGTGTCTGGCAGATTTTCAATACCGATAGTTTGCATTATTATCTCAATCGCATCTAGTTGTTTTTGTGCTGCTGATATACTTTTTTCAATATTTGCAACAGTACAATTTGCTTGCCTGTTTGCAAGATTTCTAACATCGCGACTCACTCTTTGATTTTCCAAAACTAAAACCGATTTTGAAGCACCAAGAAGTTTGAGAATATCCGATATTGTATCTCCTTCTTTTAGATATATAACCTGCTCGTTATTACGCTCAACTTTTTTACTTAAAATGTCAAAAATTGCCAACACTTCTGCAATTCTATTTGAACCAACAACAGTTTGACAGGTCCATTCCATGTGATATCCACTGTTTTTCTTATATCCGTTTTCACCCTGATCTGGAATACTTATACTTCCACTTCCGATAAAGGCAGAACTCAAAAATGCTTTTCTCCCTGCATCTTCATTAAACAAATGGTCGTCGCCGGCATAATTTATTTGCATTCTTCCAAGTTCATCTCTAAAAATAATTCCGCAAAGCCCAAGTATTTCCTCTCCCGTTTCTGTCGGTACAGATAAAGTGAAAACATCATTTCCTGAATATTTACTTTTTTTACTGGATATTGAAAAATTAGATTCACCAGTTAGTCTTGCAATCATGTCTTGAATTAATTGTAAAAATTCCAAAATTTCACTTGTTATTGTAAAAGACATTTTTTTATTAGAAATAACTAGAGATCCAGCAGAAAGCAATGCACCACAAATAACTGAAAGCTCATAATTACTTTCATTTATTGTTGCAATAATTTCTTTCTTTACCTCTCTTGAAAATGTCACACTTTACCTCTTTGGAATATACTCTTTGTCAATATTAACAACTCTATCTCGTGATATTTTGTTGTCCACTATAAATTTAATTGCATTGTCAACTTTTCCTATACGATCCTTTGAATGGGCATCTGAATTAATGATTAATTTACACCCGCTTTCAATTAAAATTTTAGCATCGTCCGCATCTAAGCGCAAGTGCTTATTATTTATTTCAATTAAAGTTCCTTTTTTTGCACACAACTCAGCAATAGGCTTCAGGTCAACTTTTATATGTTCTTGAATATGCGTTATTATATCTACATCATATTTGTTAAGCATATTTAAATATGCTTGCGTGTTTTTTTGAATTTGTTTTTTTGAATTATTGTTTTTATTAATAAATCCTACAAAGTCTGCAAACGTACACATGTGATATCCAACGAGCAAAACATCTATTAGTTTCAACTGTTCCTCTGTAAGGTCGATAGTTCCATCTCCACCTATGAGATTAGCCTCTACACCAAGATAAACCTTTGTCTTACTTGTCTTATTAATTTCATCTATTTGTTTTCTAGCTTTACGTAAATTTTTAAGAGAAATAGGAAACAAAATATGTTTTGGACCATGATCAGTAATAGCAAGGCTAGTTAATCCACTTTCATTTGCCTTACTTACCATATCTTCGATTGAATCTTTGCCATGCCCCCATCTACTATATTCAGAGTGAGTATGGAAATCTCCCGATAGTATCATCTTGTTCTCCTATGTATTTAATTTCTTCTTCAAGCAATACTCCGCTTTCAATATAAATTTTATCTTTAATTATTTTTATTAAACTTAAAACATCTTTTGCAGAAGCGTTGTTTTCATTGATTATAAAGTTTGCGTGCTTATTCGACACAATAGCACCGCCTATTTTCAATCCCTTTAAACCTGCTTTATCAATTAGCAACCCTGCTGGCTCGATAGATTTTTTAAAAATACTTCCTGCACTTTTCCCTGTTGGTTGATTCTTAATGCGCCATAAAATATTTTCCTTAACCTTATCTTCAAGTTTTTTGCTATCATATTGCTTTAAATGAAACGTGGCCTCCAAAATCACAACTTTCTCTGTTTGAAAAGATGAATGCCTATGTCCAAACTTCAAGTCGCTTTTTGACAAGTTTTCAATCCGCCCATCTTTTAATATTTGAACACTCTCTAGAATAGACGATATCTCGGTACCAAAAGCACCAGCATTCATAAATAGGGCTCCGCCAATAGTCGCAGGTATTCCATATAAGTTTTCAAAACCAGCCAAGCCAAGTTTTATCGTTTCAGAGCAAACGGTACAAATATTAACTCCTGCACTTACTGTGATTTTTGTTCCATTTATACAAACCTCGTCTTTCATTTTACGCGTTGTTATAATAGGACTTTTAATGCCATGATCTGAAAAAAGAATATTTGTTCCGTTTCCTATCACAATAGCATTTGGCATAACCGACAATGCTTTTACAAGTTCACTTTTCGTTTTTGGAAAAACAACAACGTCTGCCTTTCCTCCAATACCGAAACTTGATATCTTTTTCAAGTCAAAGTCTTTTTCATATTCTATTGTTTCAAGTTGCTTTAATTTGCAATTCTTGCCACACATACTATTTTACTCCTAAACCGATTATTTTTCAATTTTTTTAAGCAATTAACTAAATTTTATTTCAATATCTCCAAACACTCCATTTCCTGCATTTGCAATAACACCATTCCTTGCCGCACACATACTAATTTTAGATAAATTTTCTTGAACTTTTATGCTTAACATAAAATTAATAAATTTTTTAGAATATTTATTCATAAGACTATTTTTGTTTGGAACGTATGACAAATATTGTACAAGGTCTGTATAATCAAAAATACAATCATATAAATAGCTATCTATTTTTCCAACTTTCACCCTATTTTCCATTCTAACTATATCTCTTTGCGACCCACACAAAATACTTGCGTTACCATTTATGAATTGCTCATACGCTTCAAAGAAAGTATTGTCATTCCCCTCAACGGTTTTTGATAAATTTGAAAGCATTGCTTTTATGTTTGTATATTCTGCTCCACCATACACATAAGAACTAATGTGCTTTGTGGATCTTTTTAATTTTTTCTCATAAGAACAATTATCTATAATTTCAATTAGATTTGTATTTGAATCATTTCCACTTTTTTCAAGATTTTTGCTAGTCGAAATTAAACTATAAAAACCAAAGCACCAAGGCTTTGCAATTGATAAATCTTTACCGTTATTTTGAATAATGTTTTTTATTTCAACATTGTCTAAGCCATTACCAAAATATGGTTTTAAAATATCAAACAAACCTTCACCGTATGAAAACAAATCAGGCTTATTTCCCTGTTCTAATTGTAATAAACATTCATCTATTGTCATATTTTTTACAAGAATATATATACCTCTGTTTTCTTTCTCAAAATTAATCGCCATTTTTTCTAAAAATGAGGACTTTGATGCTGTACCACTTTCGAAGGTGTCTATATTCCAAAGAGTAATAACTCCTTGATATTCACTTTTTTCATTTAAAAATTTATTTTCTAGCATCTGTTCATTTTTTGTATTTGGCAAAAATATGATTAAACAAACACTTATGCCAACCAAAATAAAAGCAGTCACACTAGCGATAATTTTCTTTTTCATAATAAAAAGATATGCTCTTCTTTTTTGGTTATTGCATATCTTTTTCTGTTTTATGTAATGCATTATATATTTCAAATGCGGTTTTTTCGCCGATTCCATGTACTAAAGCAAAATCCTCAGGTTTTGCATTATACAAATTATCTAATGTCTTAAACTCACGCCATAAAAGCATTTGTCTTTTTTTGCCAAAGCCATCAATGTTGTCAAACAAACTTACAACTTCCTTTTTGTTTCTCACAATTCTATGGAATGAAACCGCAAATCTGTGCGCCTCATCTCGAACTCTTTGTAAAAGTTTTAAAGCATTTGACGACCTTGGAAGCCTAATCGGTATTGAAGACTCTAATGTGTATATTTCTTCTTCCTTTTCCGCCAGACTTATAATAGGAGTCATTAAACTATATTTTTCCAAAACTTTATTTGCTGCATGAAGTTGCCCAAGACCACCATCTATTAAAATCAAATCTGGTTTAGTCTCAAACTTTTCTTTTCCTGAAAGTAGATCTGTAATTCTACGCTCTATCGTCTCATTCATACAAGCAAAATCGTTAGGACCATTAACTGTTTTTATTTTAAATTTTCTATATTCTTTTTTTACAGGCATGCCGCCCTCAAAAACGACCATACTTGAAACATTGTTTGTTCCGCTTATGTTAGATATATCAAACCCTTCAATCCTGTATATTTTTTCAAGATTTAAAATTTCAGCAAGTTCACAAAGTGCATCGTGTGTAAGTTTTTTATTTCTTTCTAATCTATCAATAGAATTTGTTGAATATTCTTCTGCATTTTTTAAAGCGGCACTAATTAAAGATTTTTTTACTCCTTTAACAGGCACTAATATATTTACTTTCTTTCCCAATTTTTCTTCTAAAAATCCTTTAACCAAATCCTTATCTAAAATTTCTTCGGATAAAACGATTTCAGATGGTACCTGAGACGCGTTTTTATAAAAACTTAATAAAAATCTCGAAAGTATTTCACCATTTTCACCAACCTCACTTGTTAGTGGATAGTTGATTTGACTTATTATTCTTCCACCACGCACAATCATAACATTGATTGCTCCGATACTTTCAGTTTGATATATGCCAAATACATCTAGTGAAACGTCTTTGTTTAAAGTTGCAATTATGTCTTCACTAGCACGCTGCAACATTCTTATTTGATCACGATAAATAATAGCCTCTTCAAACTTGTTTTCTTCAACAAGTTTATTCATTTTTTTTGTCAAATTTTTTAATATCTCAGAATTGTCACCATTCAAGAAGTTGATAACATGTTTCACTTCTTTTAAATATTCTTCCTCACTAATATTTCCCGCACAAACAGGTAAACAATCGCCCAAATCCCCATGTAAACATGGTTTATAAGTTTTTCCTTTTGAAAAATCAATATTGCAAGTTCTAAGTCTAAACGCTTTTCTAATAATTGACACTAGTGAACTGATAGACACTCCTGTAACATAAGGTCCAAATAGAAGACTGCCATCATTTACGGGTTTTCTTTCAACTAATAATCTTGGAAATTTTTCTTTTACGGTTATTTTTAAAAACGGATAAGATTTATCGTCTTTTAATAAAATATTATATTTTGGAGTATGTTCTTTTATTAGGTTTGCTTCAAGTGAAAAAGCATCTGATTCTGATGCCGTTAATATATAATCAAAATCAACAATATTTGCGACTAACGCGTATGTTTTTTTTGTTTTAATTGAAGAATCAAAATAACTTTTAACACGGTTTTTAAGTTTCTTAGCTTTGCCAACATAAATCACTTCGCCGAGTTCGTTTTTCATAATATAAACACCACTGCTTTGAGGCAGTGTGCTAAGTTTACTCAAAATATGTTCCCTTATTTCTTTTTCCACAATATAATTATAACTCACTTTTCTCAAAAATAAAAGCAAAACAATTACGTTCTGCTTATAATATTTTTTATTCTAATACCTATCAATTACTCAGCTGCAGCAAGTTTTGCTTGTTGATCTGCAACTTGAAGTGCTTTTATCATATCATCTAAGTCACCATTCATAAATTTATCTAATGAATAAATAGTTAAATTTATTCTATGGTCTGTTACACGGCTTTGTGGGAAGTTGTATGTTCTAATCTTCTCACTTCTATCTCCTGTTCCAACTTGATTTTTACGTGTTTCAGCATATTTTTTATCTTCTTGTGATTGATAAAAATCATACAATTTAGCTTTAAGCCAGTTCATTGCCTTTTCGCGGTTTTTAATTTGTGAACGTTCATCTTGACAAGCGACAATAATACCTGTAGAAATGTGTGTTATACGAATTGCAGACTCTGTCTTGTTAACGTGCTGTCCACCAGCACCACCACTTCTATATGTATCAATTTGTAAATCTTTTTCGTTAATCTCAATTTCAACATTTGTTGCCTCTGGAAGAACAGCAACTGTTGCAGTAGAAGTATGCACTCTTCCCTGACTTTCAGTTTCTGGCACGCGTTGAACCCTATGCACTCCACTTTCAAACTTGAATCTAGAATAAGCACCACGACCTTTAATCATAAAGCTAACTTCTTTTACTCCGCCAGCTTCAGTATAGTTACCATCTAGCTCTTCAACTTGAAATCTTTGAGAAGCTGCATATAAATTATACATTCTCTTAAGTTCAGCAGCAAATAAACCGGCCTCATCACCACCGGCACCTGCCCTAATTTCAATAATAACGTTTTTATCATCATTCTCATCTTTTGGAAGTAATAAAATTTTCAACTCTTCAATATATTGCTTTGTCTTTTCATAAGCGCTTTCACGCTCTTCTTTAAGCATTGCTATCATATCTTTATCAGTTTCAATCTCAAGCATTTCATCTGCATCTTTAATATCTCGCTCAGCTTTTTCATAGTCTTCATACTTGTCTATAATCGGAGCAAGTTCTGAATGTTCTTTTGCAATATGTTGCCAAGTTTTGTTATCTGAAATAACTGCAGGATCGGCAAGTTTTGATGTTAACTCTTCGAACTTAACTTTTAAATCCTTTAATTTTTCAATCATGATTGTCTCCTCGCTTTAATAATTCTATCTATCTTATTATAATCTTTTTTTACTTCTACTGTATAGTTTTTTCCAAACATGTTTTTAATTTCATTTGCTTGACCTATTCCTATCTCAAAAAATACGTATCCACCTATATTTAAATATTCATCTAAGTCTCTTATAATTTTTTGATATATTTCAAGGCCACTTTCACCACCATCTAAAGCCAAATGAGGTTCATAATCCCTAACATCACTATCCAGCGTTTTAATATCTTGAGTTGGTATGTATGGAGGATTTGAAATAATAATATCATAATTGTTTCCCTTCAATGCTGAAAATAAATCGCTTTGTAAAAACTCAATATCGACAATATTATTTTTTGCATTTTGTTTTGCCACCATTAAGGCTTTACTGGAAATGTCAACAGCCGTAACTTCAGCATTTAAATATTTTTTTACTGCAATGGCTATTGCTCCACTTCCAGTCCCTATGTCCAAAATTTTATCATTTTGTTTTGAAAGTTTTAATACTTCTTCAACTAAGAGTTCCGTTTCCGGTCTAGGTATTAAAACGTTATTATTAACACTTAATTCTAAACCATAAAAATTGCTCTTACCAGTTATATAGTCTAGAGGAATATGTTTCGATCTTTTCTCAGTAAAATCTAATATTTTATTATATTCGTTTTCAGAGATTTTACCAAGCACATAAATGTTACCCCTCTTAACACCAAGAGCTTCAGCAATAAGCCACTCAGTTTCAAAAATTTCAATAATGCCCGCTTCTGCCAACTTTTCTTTTACTATTTTTATTACTTCTTTTATATCCATACTTCAAAAATAAAAAATGTGCAGAATAATTCCTATAAATTATTTCTACACATTAAAAAGTGCAAGATATCTTCTTGCACATAAAAATTATAGCTACTTACCGTAACGTTTGTTGAATTTTTCTACTCTTCCACCAGCGTCAACAATCTTTTGTGTACCAGTAAAGAAAGGGTGACATTTGCTACAAATTTCAACCTTAATTTCATCGCCTTTCTTAGTTGATCCTGATTTAAATGTTTCACCACAAGCACATTTAACAGTTACTTCATGGTAATCTGGGTGTATATCATTTCTCATTTTTCGTTTCCTCCAAATTAATAGCATGTTGAATTGTACTACATAATTTATAATCTGTCAAGTAAAAGTTTTAAAAGTACATATTTTTTTAACGCCATGCACAATCTAAAAATAGAGGTAAAATATGGTTATTATAAATAATGTTTATGTTAACATTCCACGCCAAGAGATTATATTTCCGTTTCCTGGCACGGAAACTAGTGACACATACGTATTTGTCGCTCCAGAGTTAAACGAATAATTATCTGCAACGAGAGAAACCTTGATTTTTTCTCTCTTCTTGCTGTTCTAAATCTCTATGGCGACGTCTTGATTCTTCTTGACGTTTTAAATCAGCCTTATATTCTTCAGTAACCTTCATATCATAAGAATCTCTTTCTTCTTTACCCCTAACTTCTTCTATTTCCTCTTTTTCTACAGGTTTTACTTCTGGCTTAGGCACTATTTCTTGTACAAAATCAGCATCATCTAAATTTTGTTGTGTCTTTTGTCTAAATATATTATTAATATTTTCAATACCAGAATAATTATGACTAGTTTTTTGTTTTCTTTCATAACTCTTTGTCGCAGGAGTACTTGGGGCATTATCACTAACTGGCTTATCCACAACCTTGTTAGCATTTTTTTCATTACTTGCATTTCTTACTCTTGTTTCAGCTTCTTGTATTTGAATATTTATTTTTGCACTCGCTAAATATTCTTCAGCAATTTCACGATCTAATCCATTCTTTTCGCAGGTATCCATAAATTCAGCTATAAATCCCTCCAACGCCGATATCTTCTTATTATATTTTGCTGAATTTTTTATATCTCTAGCTTTTTGATTTTCAAGATTTCTTATTTGTTTTGTCATATCTTTTAAGTCATAATAAGGCGAATTTATCTCTTGATCATCAATAAATTTAATAGCTTTTCTCAATTTACGTGCATAATCTATAGACATAGGATCATCTTTATTTTCTGTAAGCAAAAATTTCATTTCCTTATATATTTGTCTTTTTGCTGTCTCAATATCTATTCCCTTTTCTATTAGTTCTGACAAGTATTTTTCCGAGTCTTCATGTGTAGAGTTATAATGCTCAAGAAAATCAACTTTTGTTGCACATAATTTTGCAAATTCTTTCGGCGTTAAAACGTCTGAAGAATATTCATTAATATCGCCATATACTTGATCTCCTCCATTCACAATCAACTCTGAATAATCTATATTATAGTTAACAAATTTATTTTCTTTGTTGTATATTGCTCTAGCTTCTTTATTATCGATATCAAGCGCTAAACGCATTCTCTCTAATATTTGATCTTTTGATGTCATAATTTTCTCCTTTTTTATTTTTCTACATTTAATGTACCCCCCCCCCGCGGTTTTGTCAAGTATTTTAAGAAAATTTAAATTTTGTGCACAAAAAAAGCACTAGTATTATTAGTGCTTTTTCAAATTTTATTTTTTATTAACAATACCGATTGTTACTTTTTCACCATTGATATCTGCTGTTTGAACATTACCTGTTGGCTCAGCATTTGATACAGAATCAGCAAGTGTTCCGTTTTTGATTTCATCTGCAAATTTTTCAATCACTTTTGCAAGACGATCGTTTGCACTAAAAGTGATATCAATATGATCAACAACTTCAAAACCTGCTTCCTTTCTTTGGTTTTGTATTTTAGAGATTAACTCACGAACAAAACCTTTTTCAATTAATTCTTCAGTGAGATTTGTATCAAGAACTACAGTTACACCGTTGTTACTATCTGCAACAAATCCTTCCTTGCTCTTTGGAGCAATGAGTAAGTCATCTTTTGAAAGTTCAACATTTGTACCATTAACATCAAATGAGTAAAGTTTACCGCTATTAACAACATCTACAACGGCATTTGCATCGCAAGATGTTAAATGATTTCTTATTCCACCAAGCAGTGGGCCATATTTTGGTCCAAGAGTTTTAAGTTGTGGTTTTAATTCATAAGAGATATATTTGCTTGCATCTTCTGCAATAGTAACTTTTTCAACTCTAAGTTCGTCTTTAATTAATTCAATAAGTTCATCTGTTAACGCAAGTTTTTTGTTAGTCGCAACAACAAGTTCAGCGAGTGGTTGTCTATTCTTAATACCGCTAAGATTTCTAGCGCTTCTGCCTAGAACTACAACCTCAAGCACATTTTCCATGCCTTCATTTAATTTTTCATCGATTAAACTTTCATCAGCAACTGGAAAATCACAAAGATGAACAGAAACAGGAGCAGAATCATCTACACTTCTAACAATGTTTTGATAAATCTCATCAGCGATTGCAGGAACAAATGGTGCAATAACTTTAACAATACCTGTTAAGCAATAATAAAGTGTTGTAAACGCAGCTGTCTTATCAGCATTTTCACCACTTGACCAAAATCTTTCACGACTTCTTCTTACATACCAGTTAGAAAGATTATCAACAAACACATTGATTGCTCTTGCTGGTTCAGTAGAAACATAGTTAGAAAGTGATTCATCTACAACTTTTACAAGTTTATTAAACTCAGAGATTATCCATTTATCCATATTTGAAAGTTCACATTTGTGAATATCACTCTTTGAACCATCAAAATTGTCAATGTCGGCATAGAGACAATAGAAGTAGTATGTGTTCCAAAGTGTACCCATAAACTTCCTTTGGAACTCTTCTAATGTTTGTACTTTAAAACTTGTTCCAAGCCATGGATTATTCGCCGTATAGAAATACCAACGAACAGCATCAGTACCTTGTTTATTAAATATGTCGTAAGGCGCAACAACATTTCCTAAGCTCTTACTCATTTTCTTACCATGTTCATCATTAACAAGTCCCAAAGGTAAAACGCGCTTATATGGAGCTTTACCAAATAAAAGAGTATTTACAGCGAGTAATGAATAGAACCAACCACGTGTCTGATCCATACCCTCACTAATAAACTCAGCAGGATAAGCTTTCTCAAACTTCTCTTTGTTTTCAAATGGATAATGAAGCTCCGCAAACGGCATTGAACCACTATCATACCAACAGTCAAGAACTTCAGGAACTCGGTTCATTTGTCCGCCACACTTTTTACATTTTATTGAAAGTTTATCTACAAACGGTTTATGTAAATCAATATCAGTTTCCGCTGGAAGACCAGATAATTCTTTTAACTCTTTAACGCTACCGATTGCATGAACATGACCGCAATCTTTACATACCCAGAATGGAAGAGGAGTACCCCAGTATCTATTTCTACCGATATCCCAGTCAATAAGACCTTTTAAAAAGCCCCCCATTCTGCCCTCACCGATAGTATCTGGACGCCAGTCAACTTTAGCGTTATTTTCTATTAATTGATCTTTCATCTTTGTTGTAGCAACAAACCAGCTTGTTCTAGCATAATAGATAAGTGGAGTGTTACATCTCCAACAATGAGGATAACTATGCTCAAACATTTGATCTTTGAGCAGTTTGTTTTCCTGCTTTAAAATTTCAATAACTACAGGATCTGCCTTTTTAACAAATAAACCAGAAAGCTGTCCGCAGCCATCAGGAATACAACCTTTACCATCTACTAATTGAACAAAAGGAAGATTATATTTTTTACCAACTTTACTGTCGTCCTCACCAAATGCAGGAGCGATGTGAACTATACCTGTACCATCAGTAAGCGTTACATAGTCATCATTTACTATGTACCATGCTTTATCCTCATATTGATCTTTTACAAAATCAAAAAGAGGCTCATACTTCTTAAATTCATAATCTTTTCCAAGTTTTTCATCAACTAATTCGTACTCTTCTTCTTTAAAAAGCGCAGGAATTAATGCTGTTGCTAAAATATAAAACTCATTACCAACTTTGATTTTAGAATATTTTTCCTTTGCGTTCATACAAAGAGCAACATTTGATGGAAGAGTCCAAGGGGTTGTTGTCCAAGCCAAGAAATATGTATTTTCTTCACCTACTGCTTTAAATTTAGCATAAACTGTTTTTTCTTTGACATCTTTGTATCCTTGAGCAACTTCTTGACTAGAAAGACTTGTAGAACATCTTGGGCAATAAGGAACAATTCTATATCCTTGATAAATCAATCCTTTTTTGAAAAGTTCAGATAAACTCCACCAAACAGATTCAATATAATTATTGCTGTATGTAATATAAGCATTGTCATTATCTACAGTGTAACCCATTCTATGGCTAAACTTTTCCCACATGTCTTTATATAGCCAAACGTTTTGTTTACATTTAGCAATAAATGGTTCAACACCATACTTTTCAATATCTTCCTTTCCAGTTGATCCTATCTGTTTTTCAACCTCAAGTTCGACAGGAAGTCCATGAGTATCCCAACCACCTTGACGGTATACGTTATATCCTTTCATTGTGTTAAATCTAAGATATAAATCCTTAATTGTACGTGTTAAAACGTGGCCGATGTGTGGCTTACCGTTTGCTGTAGGTGGGCCTTCAAAAAATGAATACACCTTGCCATTTTTATTTTTTTCAATCATTTTGCCAAGAACATCATTGTCTTGCCAAAATTTAACCATTTTTTCTTCTCTTTCAACAAAGTTGAGAGAACTGTCGACTTTTTTATACATAATATCCTCCAATAAAAAAATTCAGCGCGTTATAAGAAACACACTGAATATGTTTACCACTTATAACTGCTTGTGACCATCATCACAACACTTCTATAACGGGAAGTCCCCGTGATGCTTACTTATGTTCAGCACCCCGCATCGATAAGTGATATCTATACCCGTCCGCTTAACCCTTTCCACCAACCAGGGCTTCTCTATAAGTTTCGTAGATATAAACGTGTCTTATCTAGTAACGCGTTTTATATATTTCCTTTCGGTAGTTTTAATATATCACCTGCCCTAAATATTGTCAACAGTTTTTAAAATATTTCGCAAAGTCCACAATGTCACCGGCGCCAAGTACCAAAACAACATCGCCACTTTTAACATTTTTCTTTAAGTAACCATAAATTTGATCATACTGATCAAAATATATTGACTGTGTTTTTACAAGCTGCTCAGATAATAATTCACTTGTTACCCCCTCGATTTCACATTCTCTTGCAGGATATATGGGATACAAAATTGTGGTATCTGCATTCTTAAAACACTTACAAAATTCACTCCACAACGTCTGCGTGCGTGTGTAAGTGTGTGGTTGGAAAACACAAAATATCTTACCACTAAATATTTCCCTAGCCGTTTCAATGCTAGCCTCTATTTCTCTAGGGTGATGTGCATAGTCATGAATTACTGTAGCATTATTTATTTTTCCTACACTTTGAAATCTACGATTAACACCATTAAATTCAAATAGTGACTGTTTTATTATATCAATATCTATATTTTCTAGAAAACTTGCAGCAATACTAGCTAACGCATTATATATATTGTGTTTTCCATAAACACCCAGCTCGAAATTGCAAACATATTCACCCTTATAATAGCAATCAAAGCTATATTTACCATTATTGCCAAGTTTGATATTTTCCGCCTTAAAATCTGCATTATTATCAATTCCAAATGTTACTTTGTTACACGCACAATTAATTTTATTACTAAGCTTATCATCTGCATTAATTAATAGAAATCCATTTTTGTTTGTATTATTTGCAAATTTTTGAAATGAATTATACAAATTAATTATCGTTTTAAAATAATCCATGTGATCTTTTTGTATATTCAAAATTATTGCATAACTACTTTTAAGCGATAAAAAACTATCTACATATTCACAAGCTTCGGTTATAAAATGACTCGTTCCTCCTGCAAAAACATTGCCATTTATTTTATCAAAATTACCACCTATATGAATAGTTGGATTTAATCCTGAGTTTAAGAAAATTGAAGACAACATTCCTGTGGTAGTTGTCTTTCCGTGTGTGCCTGCAACCGATATTACACAATTATATTCGCTAGCAATTATTCCTAACATTTCAGACCTTGTTATAATTTTTATTCCAAGTTCTCTTGCACGCAATAATTCCACATTTGTTTCAGATATTGCAGCAGAATAAACAACCAAATCTATGTTTGGTTGTATATTATTGCTATTATGACCTATATAAATTTTAGCACCAAGATTACGAAGTTTTTCCGTCTCTAAACTTTCTTTTTCATCGCTTCCAAAAACATAATAATTCTTTTGCAAAAGCATAACAGCCAAAGCTGATAAGCTAATTCCGCCAATTCCTATTATATAAATATTTTTACCAAATAAATTACTCATATAATATTTTATGTTTACTTTTATAAAAACGCATCAATAAGTCCATTTTTTGTTACTTTATAAATTTTTGTCGCAATGCTTGATATAAATTTTCTATCATGGCTGATACAAATAACAGCGCCATCAAAACTATTAATTGCCTCTATTAAAACGGGGCTAGAAAGCGGACTCAAATTTCTCGTTGGTTCATCTAGCAATAAAACATCTGGTTTTTCTGCCATTATCTTCGCTAAAAACAATTTCGCTTTTGTACCGCCAGATAGAGATTTTATGCTTCCATTTATCTCTTCTTCAGTGAATTTTAAACTACCAAGCATAGTCATAACCATTGTCAACTCCTCTTTTGAAGCAGTATTATTTTTTAAATAATCTCTTACATTTGTGTATTTAAAAAACTCGTCTTGATAGTTTTGTGGCATATAACCAATTTTAAAAATGGAGCTATGCAACATGTACTTATATATTTCTTTTATTAAAGTACTTTTCCCAACACCATTCTCGCCTATAAAAACAACCTTTTCAGGTCCGACAATTTTCAAATTTATGTCTTTCAATAAAATTTTATTACCAATGCTTACCTCTTTAAAAACTTTGTCAATTACTACTCTCGATTTTGATATAGTTGTATTTTGAAATTTAACAACTATCTCCTCCTCTGGGTCGTAAAAATCCATAAAATTCCCTCTTTCACGTTCAAAACGTCTTTCTTGTGATTTTACAGCTTTCATTTTTTTCTTTAAAAGTCTTGCCCCATGAGGATCTTGTCTTGAAATTGTTCTTTGTTGATAATCAACTTTGTTATAAATTTGTTGCCAGCGTTCTTGCCTTTTTTGATCTTGATCTCTTTGTTTTGAGGCTATTTGGTTTTGTCTTTCTATATTATATTTTCTGCGCTCTATATACTCCCTGTAAGGAACACGCGAAAAGGTTATGTGTGGCTCCGTTTTTCGCTTTAATTGTTCAATATGCAATATTCCATTAGCACAATTTTCTAGTAAGACTGTGTCATGAGAAATAAACATGATTGCCTCATCTGCGTGGTTTATAAAATTTTCTAACCATTCAAGCATTTTAATATCTAAATCGTTAGACGGCTCATCTAAAAGAATAATTGTTGGTTCTTCTAATAAAAGTTTAGCTAATTGTATTTTTATTTTCTCTCCGCCCGAAAGAGAATTTATGGTTTGTTTACTGTATAAAATCTCACTTGGCAACCTTAGCCTTTTTAAAACCCTATAAAGACTATTATCGTCAAAGTCCGTAAAAATATCACAAACTAACATTTCTGCAAGTTTTGGATCAATCATCTGTTTTAAATATCCTATCCTCTCATTTGAGAAATTTATACTTCCGTCAAGCGTGGCAAAAGATTCAACTTCTTTTCTATCAGCAATGGCTGCCATTAATGTGCTTTTACCATTCCCCTCTTCACCTATAACAGCAATTTTGTCTCCTGGGTTGAGTGTAAAATTTAAATTTTCTATTAATTTCCTATTATTGCCTATTTTTATTGATAAATTTTTTAATTCTAACATAGTTAATCCTCCTTTTTTAATAAAAAAGAGGCGCCGTTATAAAAACGACACCTCAGATTAACCGCATAGAATCAGAGTAGAAATTACTCTTGATCTTGTTTCTTCTTAGCCTCTTCAAAAGCGTTGAGTACAAGATCGCGGATTTTTTCCCTAGTTTCAGTATTTAATGGATGTACAATATCCTTAAAATCTCCGTCTGGGGTTTTTCTGCTTGGCATTGACATAAAGTAGCCATCGTTACCCTCGATGATTTTGATGTCATGAACAACAAAACAATCATCAAATGTAATAGATGCACTAGCTTTTACTTTGCTTGTATCGTTTTTAACAATGCGCACTCTTACGTCTGTAATATTCATGTTCTACTCCTCTTTTTTACTCGGTCTATTTCCTAGACTACTTTTATTGTATACTTTTTCTACTAAAAACACAACTATTTTTATAGAATTTGTTTATTTTATTCGCCTTTTACTCTAACAAATACCTTTTTACCTTTTCGTACTACTATAGAATCATTTGATTTTATAATTGCATTAAAATCGGTAATTTTTTCGTTATCTATTACTATTCCGCCCTGACTAATTAGCCTTCTTGCTTCGCTTCTAGAGTCTGTTATTTTAATATCTGCTAAAAGTTCACACACATTTACACCATTTACGAGTTTTTCTTTATCATAGCCTACAGTGTTCATGTTTTGACTTTCACCTTTTCCACTAAATATTTCTTCAGCGGTTTTTTGTGCTTCCATAGCACAGTTTTCACCATGTACAAGCTTTGTTATTTCAAAACTCATAAGTTTTTTAGCCTTAATAATATCAGCTTTGCAAAGATTCTTTATTTCCTCCGTTGTAATGTTTGTGAACCAACGAAGAAGAACCTCAACATCACTATCAGCAACATTCATAAAGTACTGATAGAAATCAAACACACTGGTTTTGCCTGAATCAACCCAAAGAGCACCACCAGAGGTTTTACCCATTTTCTCGCCTTTACTGTTTAAAAGTAATGGTGTAGTCATCGTTTGAACAACGTCTCCACTCTTCTTGCGGATAAGGTCACAACCCGCAACCATATTTCCCCATTGATCAGATCCGCCGATTTGAAGCTCACAACCATAAGTATTGTGTAAATATTCAAAATCATAAGACTGAATAGGCATATATCCCATTTCTAAGAATGTTAATCCACCAGAAACTAAACGCTTCTTATATGCTTCAGCAGAAAGCATAACATTAACATTAAAGAATGTACCTACATCACGCATGAAGTCTACATAAGTGTATTTCTTCATCCAGTCATTATTATTTAAAATTATTGCGGCATTATCACCCTCTGTAACTATAAACTTTTTCGCAAAATTGCGAACACAGTTTAAATTTTCTTCGACTTTATCTTTTGAGATCATTGTTCTCATGTCTTGTCTACCACTTGGATCACCTATTTGGGCTGTTGCACCACCAATTACAAGAATACCTTTATGTCCAGCATCTTGTAAATATCTAAAAGTACGGAGTGAGCAAAGATGCCCAATGTGCAAAGCGTTTGCTGTTGGATCAATGCCCAAATAAAATGTTGTTGGTTTCCCATTTAAAATTTTCTTTACTTCTTCTTTGTTTGTAGTTTGATATAAAAGTCCTCTATTTTCTAGAAAATCAAACAACTCTTGTCCGTGAATTTTCATCTTCCTTCTCCTTTTTATTTATTCTTTTAGACGTCTATTCGTCTTTACATATTTTGACAACAAATGCTCAAATTGTCAAGTTTTTATTTTACTTTTTAAATTAATTTATATATAATGTAAATATAAATTAACCCTTGGAGGAAAATATGGGATTTATAAAGACAAACTTATTAAAAGTTATTGAATGGACCGATGCGTCTAAAAACACAATGGTTTACAAATTTCCTATGGACGGTAGACAAATACAATATGGCTCAAAACTCACAGTTCGTGAATCACAAGTTGCAGTATTTTTAAACAAAGGTAAAATAGCAGATATTTTTGGACCTGGCATCTATACACTAAAAACTTCTAACCTACCTATTCTTACCCAACTTTTATCACTTCCTTATGGTTTCAAGTCACCATTTTATGCCGATGTGTTCTTTATCAACACTAAACAATTTACAAATCAAAAATGGGGTACCAGCAATCCTATCACAATGAGAGATAAAGATTTTGGCACAATTAGAATTCGCGGTTATGGTAGTTACTCATTTAAAGTAGATAATCCTGAAACATTTTTAAAGGAACTATTTGGAACAAACTCTACTTTTGAGACGGAAGATATTGCTTCTTATTTAAAAAGTATACTTGTAACATCGATTTCTGATACAATAGCTGAATCAAAGATTAGTGCTCTTGACATCGCTTGTAACCTAACTGAATTCTCAAAAATTGCTAGAGAGCACGCTAGCGCAAGCTTTACAGAGCTTGGACTAAAACTCAACAAACTTCTAATTGAAAATATATCTTTCCCTGAAGAAGTTGAAAAAGCAATCGATACAAGATCTAGCATGGGCGTTATGGGCGATTCTATGGATACGTTTGTAAAATATCAATCAGCTCAAGCTATTACAGATGCCGCTCAAAATCAAGGCGTTGCTGGTCTTGGCACACAAATCGGTGTTGGTGCAACAATCGCTGAAGTAATGAGAGATTCTATGACATCAGCAAAACAAACCGAGGGAACATTCTGCCCAGAATGTGGCGCAAAAAATCGTAAAAATGCTAAATTTTGCTCTGAATGCGGAACCAAAATTAAAGTCGACACTGTCTGTTCAAAGTGTGGATCAAAACTTGCAAGAAATGCCAAATTCTGCTCTGAATGCGGAACTAAAGTAAAATAACAAACAAAAAATCTAGGAACACTCCTAGATTTTTTTATTGTCAAATTTCTACAAACCAAATATAGTCATCTAAAAACAAATATCTCTCTTTGCTGTTTATACGACATAAATATCGAAGTCCCATACCACCACCCTTTGTACTCGCCGCTGGACGAATATCTAAAACCCTATCTACAATAAACTCTCGCCCATCGTCCCATATTATCTTCTCAGGCAACACACTGCCCTCTTTTTTCATTAGCGCCTTTACCGAAATGTTTTTGCGCAATTTATTCTCCTAACTTTTTGGGTGAACTATATGATCATCTTTTATATTAAGTTCACTCATGTGTTTATCCTCGAGCACAATTCCCCGCTGTAAGATATGTCTACCATATCTTTTTCTTAAATGCTCTACCGCCGCCTCTAAATTCTCAGTTTTCTCTAATTTTTTATTGCCGTCTATACTTATTTGTTCATTCTCCACGAAATCACTAACTGACAATCCTAGCCCACGCACCAACATTTGACTCCAGTCGAAGTTGTCTTTAAAGAGTTTCATTCCATATCTTGCAAATTCTGTGCTTGATCTAGTTGGTGGATTCATTTTACACATACGAACTCTACTATCTAAATTATTAAACATTATAAGCAAACTTATACTTCTTGCCTTTTTAAAACCATAATCAACCATACGAGAAGCAACCGATTCGGCTAAAAGAAGCATCAAAGTCTCAACCTCCTCCTCAGTCTTCATATCTTTGTAATAGGTTACACTGTTTCCAACTGATTTTATTTCGTCATGCTCCGAGTATTTTCTTACCTCATCATGATCTTCACCATTAGCATAGTTATGCAACACCTCGCCCCATTTTCCGAGCTTACCCACGATTATTTTTTTATCAAATTTTGCCAAATCGCCTATCGTTTTTATGGCAAAAAGATTGAGTTTTTCTTTTGTCGAACGCCCTACATATAAGAGTTCTTCAACTGGCAAATTCCATAATTTTTCCTTATAATCTTTATCAGTAATTACAGTAACAGCATCAGGCTTTTTTAGATCGCTTCCAAGCTTAGCAAAAACCTTATTAAAACTTACACCGATTGAAACTGTCAACCCTATTTCAGCTTTAATGCGCTGCCTTATTTCATTTGCGATTCGTTCTCCATCTTCATAAGATTTTGCAATACCTGTTAAGTCTATCCAAGCCTCATCAATACCAAATGATTCTACCCTATCAGAGTACTCAGAATAAATCTTTTTTACTGCTTTAGAATATTTTAAATACATATCATGGCGTGCCAAAACACACTTAACGTTAGGACATAATTCTTTCACTTTAAAAAGCACCATACCTGTTTTTACACCAGCTTTTTTAGCTATCATGTTTTTAGCAAGTACTATACCATGCCTATCTTCCGTTCTGCCGCAAACAACCACAGGAAAGCCATTAAGCGTCGGATCAAGCAGACACTCAACAGTTGCATAAAAATTATTTAAATCAGAATGTAAAATAATTCTCATGATTTAATTATAACCAAGACTTTTAAAAAACCAAAATAATTTAATAAAATAACAAAAACTTACACATTTTGTTTTTTATTTTTTAATTAATTTGATATAATATAAGGCATACGGAGGGCTATGTATGGAAAAATATAAAGCTAATTCTTTTGATAAAAATTATGCAAAAGCATGGAGCGCAAACGAGGGCGGTTTTTCAACCCAAGTTGCCACAAACCTTATTAAAATGCGTGAAAAAGGTAAAATGAAATTTACATCACACCTGGATATTCTTTGTGGTACAGGTGAAGGCATTCGCATTATGGAAAAAAATGGCGTAAAAGTTGCAGCTACAGAAATCGCTCAAAGCATGTTAGATGTTGCTAAGGAAAATGTACCATCTGCAACACTTGCTTTAACACCTAATATTCAAGATTTCAAAATGAAAGGAAAATTTGACCTTATAACTTGTAATCATGATTGCGTAAATCTTATGGAAAAGTTTATTGACTGGAAAAAATTCTTTGCAAATGCTTATGCTCATTTAAACAAGGGTGGATATTTAGTTTTTGATTTCTATACAAAGAAAAAATTACAAGACTGGGTTGAAGTAAAACATGAAGAATCTTCAAATATGAACTATATCAAAGATATCAAACCAGGTATTGATAATAAGTGTATTATGAAAGAAATTTATTTCATCAAGGGTGAAAATAATACATACAAAAAAACATTTGACATTTTAGTTGAATCATACTTTGAAACTGAAGATATATTAAAAGCAGTAAAAGAAGCAAAATTTAAAGAAGTTTATGCAACAGATATTGAATTTAATGAACTATCTAAACCAGAATTAGAACATCGAAATAGAATTCATGTTATCGCAGTAAAGTAAAAAAGTAGGGGTTAATCCCCTACTTTTTATATTTATAATAAACACACCTTTTTATTGCAAATAAATAATAAATGTGATAATATATCAACGAGGATAATTTATGGAAAAAGTATCATTAAAATGCAGTAACTGCGGAGCAATTTTAGAAACAACAAAAGACTCAAACAATAAATATCATTGTCCACATTGTGGCAATATTGAAATTCTTAAACCAAATTCTTCCAGTAATTATTTTGTGAATCAAAATATTACAAAAAATATCTATTCTTCTGAAGAATATCATGATGAAGATTATTTTAAAAATATAAATATTGCAGAAAAATTTATTGAAATTGATGAATACGAAGATGCTCTTACATTTATTGAAAAAGCAAAATCCATTGACGCTGGAAATTATTTAGCATGGTGGTTATCAGCTAAAATAAAATTATTACAAAATATAAATGAAATTGAAGTAAAATCAGAACTTTTTCCTATGAGTGAGATTAAAAAAGATTTTAAAAAGGCATGCATTTTAGCAGAAGATGATATTAAAGCAAATATAACAGAAGAATACAACAATCTTATCGATCAATACAATGAAACCGAAACTGCTTTGACAAATAGAAATAGTTCTGAAATTCAAATAAAAAGCAATACAAATATCACGATTTCTCTTGGTATTTTAGAAGTCTTTATTTTAATATCAATATTTACAATAATTGCTGGAATATCCCTTTCAGCAGCTAATGAAAATGGTCTTTTCTTGCTAATTTCTATGGTTGGATTAGTACTATTATTATTAACAATTATTTCAATTAAAAAGCAAAGAGAAAATGAAAAAATCTTAAATTATATAGCGCAAAAAAACCACACTTCAATAGCTGAAATTTATACTTATTGCAACCATGAAAATATAGATATAAAAAATATCGAAGATCTGCGAAAACGTATTAAATATTTAATTGAAAACAATTATTTAAAAGACTATATTTTAAATAACGATGAAATATTAAAACAATAAATTTTAAACTAAAAACACTCAAACTAAATCATTAGTTTGAGTGTTTTTATTATCCCCCAAATGTATTATTTTCTAAAGATGACTGATTTTCTTCATCATACTTATCAAGATTTTGATATGCTTGTTTATCAAAAGAAAAATTAGATGCATTCCCTTCGTATAACAATTATACTATATTAATTAGTTAATGTTATAATGGTAAAAATCAATTCAAGTAGTTGTCTTTTAAATTTTCTAAAACTTCTTTATACACTTTTTTATCTGTCCCGTTTAAATATTTAGAAAACGTTTCATATATAACATCTATATAATTAGATTCTAATATGTCCATTCGTATTTGTTTGTTTTTTATATAATAACAACTAGCAGCAAGAATTAAACATCTATCAAGTTTGGTTTTAGGAGAATATACTCTTAGTAATTTTCTATTGTTAAAAGCATTTAGAAACTCTTGTGTATATCCGTCTTTTTCAACTGTCATTTGTTGCATTCCGTTTGCAACAGTTACTACATTTGCAAACGCATCTGCATCATTTAGTATATCATTAAATTTTATAATTAAAGAATCTTTCCCAATATATGGTTTTGTATGATATCTGATTGCATTTTTTAATACATCTAATTCCTTTTTATTTAAACCAAACTAAGACGAACAATCTAGGGTTTCTAAAATTGAATATGATAAATCACCATGATCCTCACTTTTTACATCATCATAAGTTTTATATTTCACCCACTGTTCAAATCTACCTATATCGTGAAATAAACCCATCAAATAACAAATATTTCTTTCTTTTTGATTCATCTTTTTATTGCAAGCAATCGTAAAACAATTTTTTGCAACATAAAAAGAATGAATAAATTTCCTAAATAAATTACTTTCATTTAAATCATATTTTTTTACTACATCCCAAAAATTATGATTATAATTTTGAATTGTTTTTTTCATACTATCCCCTAACTCATTAAGTATATTAGAATAAAACAAAAAGATCAACTAAAAAACGCCAGACTGGCGTTTTATTTTACATTAATTTTCCACATAATTTTTTCACATTCTATAAATGGATCAGCAATTTCTTCTTTATAAGAATCTTTACTTACAAAATCAATTATTTTGAAAAAAACTTTTTTATCCTTAATTTCAATATTTACTTTATCAATAATTAACACTTTATCTATATTTAAACAAGACTTAACGTCTATAAAGCGAATTGTTATATCACAGTCCCATGTTGTGTCAAATTTTATCTGCAGTTTATCATCTTCTGTCTTTATACAATCTTTACCCATATATGAATCATGAAAATTAAAAGCAGCTTCCATTAAACCTTGTATACCGTTTTCGTCCTTCAATTCTATCCATTCAGGTAAAATCTCTTCTTTTATGAAATCGGTAAATTTTGAATATTTGTCAACTTTAACATACCCATTAACATTTAGAGCTTGCATTAAAGATTCATCGTTTAAAACAAAATCAAAGCCTTCAAAATCACCCTTTTTAGATTCAAATTTATCCCATTCAACTATATAAACATTACGTTTAATTTTAGACTTTGTACCCCACATTTTTATTTTTTGCACTTGTGAAAAATCCCTATTAAACGCAACACATTCACTTTTAAAACCATCTTGCTTAATAGCAAATATGATTGATAAATATTGTCCATACTTATCTTTAATTATTGCTTTCATATTGTTTCCCCCCTTTTTTAATTAAATTTCTTCCATATAATTAACTTTTTTATTTGTTTTTATTGCATACTCTATTTCAGATTTAGTACTAGAACCAATATATCCATCTTTGTTAATCACAAATATCTCATCAGCCATATCAATTTTTCTTTTATGCATATCATCTAGCATTTCATTTACACCTTCAGCCCATACTTCACTATCACCTGAGTGTCCAAACATGCCAACCGATATAACAATATTACCTTCTAAAGACAAACGTTTTTGTTCTCTTAAAAAATCATCTTTAAATTTTGTACTACCACAAAGTGTTATAACTTTATATTTTCCTACCATGAACATCTCCACTAATATTACAATATTCCAAAGTAAACTTTATTTTATGTGGCGGAGAGTGGCGGATTTGAACCGCCGGTTGCATTTTGTACAACACACCCTTTCCAGGGGTGCACCTTAAACCACTCGGACAACTCTCCATTAACAATTTTATTATATTATATTTTTTTATCTGCTGCAAGCATTTAAAGGTAATCGTTTTGAAATTATAAAATGTAAAATATTATTATTTTTCATCAATTATATACATATAAAACTAAAAACATGGGACTAGTCCCATGTTTTACATTTGATAATCCAATTCGTTTACTTGTTTTTCAATATCACACAACACACTTTGATATACTCTATGCAAATGATTGTTTGTCTTAAGTCTTGCGTACTCTGATGTTTCTTTTGATTTTTGATTTGCCATTAATTTATTAATTTCTTCTAATGCAACTTTTGTCACTTCATTATATTTTTCATATTCAGGCCAAGCCCAAATAGCATATCTTAAATTATTAAAACGGGCTTTAAGTTGATTTTGTTTTTCTTGTTCTTCTTGAGCTCTAGCCTCTGCACACTCCAACATCATCTTTTCAAAAGCCTCACGCTTGTTTGAATTTAAACTTCTGAGTTTACATAAAATAGTTTTTAAATATTGTTCACGTGAAGAAAATTGTTTTTCATTAATTCTAAAAAATTTATCGTATCCTTTTGGATTTTTTATTTCTTGCCAATCAGAAGACATCTCTTGTGTAACAATAGTTTTTGGTAAAGATTTCATAAATTCCAAAACCTCACTATTGCGTTTTTTATTAAACTCCTCACTTTCAATTACTAAATCGCCTAAGGGCACTATTTTATCACGAAGTGATACTTTTCTAAACTTTTGGTATCCATCATACCCCATTCTTTTAAACTTTATCAATCCAACCTTTGCTTCTTTGTACTTATCACTTTTCTTTTCTGAATTTTTAAGATTTTCCTTTAATTCTAGCATTTTTCTTTTATAAATCATTTTACTTGCTTTCTTATTCTCATCAACAACAGCTTTCATCTGAAGGTTTAGTTCTTTTATTCTACTTCTATAATAATCAGCAAGTGATACATTTAATAATTGTTCAACATTATAAACACCAAGATCAACAATATCTTCATCTAAATGAGAAAAAAGATCAGTTGTTCTTGCACATCTGATTAAAAAATGATCAACTCTTAAATCTTTACCTTTATAAAAATCTTTTATTATTGCTGATATCTTCTTATTCATAAATTCCTCGTTTGAAAATTATAACATAAGAATTTAATTTTTGCAATAGCGAAATAAAAAAAGCCCAAATGGGCTTTTTTACTTATTTGAATTTCTCATTTTTACTTTATCATCGCGGAACAATCTGCAACCACGTACACAAAGTTGAATAAGCATCCAAATACCTGCAAGACCTATAATAGCATAAAGAATTCTTGCAAATACTGATAAACCAAAAATCCATGTTACCAAGTTCCATGAGAACACACCAACAAGAAACCAGTTAATACAGCCAAGAATCATTAAGCTAAGTAAAATAATGTTTGCTATAATCATTTTTTCTTCTCCTTTTTTCTTTTAGTATGTACTTGAAAAGTAAATTTTATACATAAAAAAATAGACCTTTCGGTCTACTTTCTTTACATAGCTGGATAAATTGTATTAATGATTAAGAATATCACACAAAATACAAGTAATAATGCAGCAGCCCAAACTGTTAATTTCTTTATTTTGCCCTGCAATGAACTACCTTTGTTTTTGTTATAAAATGTATCCATTTGTCCTGTAACAGCATCTACACCATTACTATTACCTTTTTGCATAAGTACAGCAACAATCATAAATATAGACAAAATAGCAATAAGTACGCAAAGAACAATCTTAATAATCGGAAATGAGTTAACAACCCAAGGTGCCATTGCTGTGTCACTACATATAAAATAATCCATAATATCCTCCAAAAAGTAGATTGATTATAACACACTACTTTCTAATTTTCAAGCAATTTACGTAAAGAAGTATAAGATTGCAAGTATTATTAATGTCACAATAAATAGAATAATAATCGCTCTACCAAAAAATTTATTCATTGTATACTTTTTTGATATTTGACCATCAAGTACCATCATTAATAAAAATATAAGAAAAAGAGCCACATAAAGAATTGTTAAATTTTTTTCTTTAGCAGTTTGTGTTAACAAGATCGACATTGTATTTATTAATTGTAACATAACTTTCTCCTATGTATTAATTTTATCATGCACAACAAAATCTGTCAATATTAAAACAATGGTTTACCTGTCATTTCTGATGGTATAGCCTCGCCCATCATTTTAAGCAATGTTGGTGCAATATCTATAAGTGAACCTGAAATTTCCTTGTTTCCATCTTTAAATCTTTCACCTACAAGGATAACTGGAACTAATGCTTTTGTATGTGTTGTACAGGGAGACCCGTCCTCATATTCCATAATATCAGCATTCCCATGATCAGCTGTTACTATAACTTCTCCATTTTTTTCAAGAATCGCAGAAACAACTTTTTTTACACAATCATTTACCACCTGTATTGCAACCTTTGTTGCCTCTTTATTTCCAGAATGTCCTACCATATCAGGATTTGCAAAATTTATAATAACAACATCATACTTGTTAGTTTTTATAGCCTCAACCGCTTTGTCTGCAATTTCATACGCCCCCATTTCTGGTTTTAAATCGTATTTAGGCATTTTTGTAGAATTGATTAAAATTCTATCTTCGTTTTTAAATGCTTCATTACGTCCAGCATTGAATGCAAAAGTAATGTATGCAAATTTCTCGGTTTCTGCAATTTTTACCTGTTTGTATCCACGATTACTCAACACTTCTGACAAAATATTTTTAATATCATTATCTGGAAAAGCAACTATTGTTCCCTTTAGATTTTCATCGTATTCCGTCATACAAACCAAAATTAAATCTAATTTCTTAGAATAACTTATATCTGAATAATTTGACAATACTCTCGCAAGTTGACGTTCTCTATCTGCCCTATAATTATAAATTATCACACTGTCATTTTTTTGAATAACAGCAACGGGTTTTCCATTTTTCACTTTTACTATAGGACTAATAAACTCATCTGTCTCACCATTATCATACGCTGAATCAATGCCCTCAAGTAGATTGTCAACACGGTCTCCATTACCGTAAACCATGGCATTATAAGCTTTTTCTACACGGTCCCAGTTGTTATCTCTGTCGAGGGCATAAAATCTACCCATAACAGTCACTATTTCGCCAACACCATATTTTTTAATATGATTTTGTACTATATCATAATATTTTTTTGCACTTTTTATAGGAGCATCTCTTCCGTCTGAAAAGAAATGTATATAAACCCTTTTTAGTGTATGTTTGGCAGCCATTTCAATAAGCTTTAACAAATGACTAATATGGCTATGTACACCACCGTCCGATGGAATTCCAAGCAAATGCAATGCTCTGCCCTTTTGTTTTGCATTTTCAAAAGCTTTCATTATTGCAGGGTTATTATCAAATTCACCATTCTCTATTGCATTGTTTATGCGAACCAGTGGTTGATAATTTACCCTACCTGTTCCAATAGATAAATGCCCGATATCACTAGTGCCAGGTTGCCCATTTGGAAGCCCCACAAATGTTTCAGAAGCATTCAAAAGTCCTGACGAATAATTGTTCTTCAAATACTGTATATATTTGGTATTTTTTGGCAAAATTGAGCTTACCCCTATATTCTCAGGATTTCCAAAACCGTCCATAATAATAAGCGCACGAATTTTATCTGATTTCATATTATTTCCTTCGAGCAATTTGCTCATAACTATTTGGATCAAGGCTGGCACCACCGATCAAAACGCCACCAACCTCAGAGAGTTTTAAAATTTCTTTTGAATTTGATGGTTTTACACTGCCACCATATAAGACTGGTGGATAATAGCCCAAAATACTCTGTGCTTTTTGTAATACAAATGAATGTACTTCCTTTATATCGTCAATTGTTGCAACCTTTCCAGTTCCTATTGCCCAAACAGGCTCATATGCAATAATAAGATTCTCTCCATTAGCATCAACGCCATCTAATCCCTTTTCTAGCTGCAATGATAAAACATTTTCATAATCTTCCTTTTCTTCTAATGTTTCACCTATACAAAATATAACCTTTAATCCTTCTTTTATTGCAGCTTTTATTTTTTCATTTATAAGTACGTCACTTTCTCCGAAAATATGACGTCTTTCACTATGACCTAAAATAACAAATTCGGCGCCTGCCTCCTTTATCATTGCAGCAGAAAGCTCACCTGTAAAAGCCCCGCTTTCTTCCTTATAACAATTTTGAGCCCCTACTCTTATTTGAGTACCTGCAACTTTATCTGCAAATGGCTTAATTGATAAAAACGTAGGACAGATAACTAAATTGTCATCAATACCAGCAGTAAGTCCTGTAATTACATTAGCAAATTCTTCAGCCTCTTTTATTGATTTATTCATTTTCCAATTTGCAATAATCCACTTTCTCATACTATCCTCCTAAAAAAGAAAGCGAAACATATTCGCTTTACTTGTCTTCAATAATATCCACACCTGGAAGCGGTGCACCTTCTAAAAATTTAAGTGTAGCTCCACCACCGGTTGAAATATGTGTAACTTTATTAGCAAATCCCAAATCTTGAATTGCTGCAACACTATCTCCACCACCTATAACAGACATGGCTTTACTTCTTGCAACCGCCTTTGCAATAGCCTTAGTTCCCTTTTGGAAACGTTTGAACTCACAAACACCCATAGGACCATTCCAAACTATTGTTTTTGCTTTATTTATTTCTTTAGCAAACAATTTTCTTGTTCTTGGTCCAATATCTAAAGATTGATACCCGTCAGGAACTTGATAGGAGTCGACTTTTTTGATTTTTGCATCAGGTGCAAACTCAGATCCTGCAATACAATCTACAGGTAAAAGAATTTTCACATTTCGTTTTTCAGCCTCATCTAATATATTTTTTGCAACCATCAATTTATCTTTTTCGTATCTTGAAAATCCAAGATTGCCACCAAGTGCAGCAATGAATGTATTCGCCATTGCGCCACCTATCAAAATACAATTAGCTTTTGTTAAAAGTTTGCTAATTACTCCTATCTTATCAGAAACCTTAGCACCACCAAGAATAACGACAAATGGCAATTCAGGATTTTCAACAACTTTAGAAAGAGCCACTAGCTCGCTACTCATCAAAAATCCAACAGACGAAGGCAAATGACATGCAATACCTGCTGTAGACGCGTGCGCCCTATGTGCACAACCAAACGCATCGTTTACATAAATATCAGCAAGACTCGCAAGATCAGCAGAAAACTTATCATCATTTTCTTCTTCCTCTTTATGGAATCTTACATTTTCTAGCAATACAATTTCACCATCTTGCATTTCACTTGTGAGAGCTTTTGCACTATCGCCTATAACATCTAGTGCCATTTTTACAGGTCTTTTTAAAATTTCACTCAGTCTTTTAGCAACGGGACTAAGCGAAAATTTTGGATTAAACATACCTTCAGGACGCCCCAAATGAGAACAAAGAATAACTTTTGCATTTTGTTTTAATAAATAATTTATTGTAGGAAGTGCAGCCTTAATTCTAGTATCGTCTGTTATTTTTCCGGTTTCGTCCATAGGCACATTAAAATCAACACGGACAAAAACCCTTTTACCAGTCATATCTATATCTTTAAATGATTTCTTATTCATAATTTTCTCCTAATTTGTTACACTTTAATTTTAACAAAAACATTAATTTGGTGTCAAACAATGCTAACTCTCTAAAAAGAAATTTTTAAGAATTTTCAGTGTTTCATCTATATTTTCAGACTTATTTATTGCAATTTTTACAGCAACACTATTTTTTAGACCTTTTAAATAGAAAGGTATATGTGATCTCATCACCAAAGCAACAAGCCTGTCTGAAAAATATTTTCGAAGAATATCTATGTGAGTAGTAATTTGTTCTAGAATTGTCATATTGAATTCTTGACCAGTGATTTCGGAAAATAATTTAGGATTACCTATAGCGCCTCTTGCAATCATCACACCATCAGCGCCGCTTTCTCTTTTCATTCGAATATAATCTTCTTTTGTTACACAATCACCATTTGCAATCACGGGAATTTTAACAGCATTTTTTACCTGTCTTATAATTTCCATATCTGCTTTGCCTGAGTATCCCTGTTTTGACGTTCTACCATGCACAATTATTGCATCAGCACCAGCAGATTCACACATTTTTGCAAACTCTACTGCATTCTTGTTTTTCTCGTCCCAACCACTTCTAAACTTTACTGTTACAGGTTTGCTTGTTACCCTTTTACAAGCCTCGATTATAAGCTTAGCCTGTTCCATGTTTTTCATCAAAGCAGAGCCTTCATTGTTTTTTATAACCTTGGATGCCGGACAACCCATATTTATATTAATAATATCAAATTTGGCAAGTTCACTCTTTTGTAAAGCTTTTTCAAAACATTCAGGCTCATATCCAAAAAGCTGAACCATGCAAGGACTTTCAATAGATTCTGTCAATAGCAGATCTTTTGTCTTTTGATTGTCATAGCACAAAGCTTTTGCACTCACCATTTCTGTGCACGTAAGTCCAGCGCCAGCCATTTTGCAAAGCGTTCTCATTCCTATATCAGAAAAACCAGCAATCGGTGCCAACAGTAAATCGTTATTTAGTTCAATGTTTCCTATCTTTAATTTGTTCATAACTATATTATACAAACAAAAGCATAAATTTGCAATTAATTATACATTTTCGAGTTTTCTTTCACTCCTAAAAACATTAATTAAGTTTATAACAGAAACAACAGCATAACACAAAACAGTCGCTATTTCAGCACCATATATATTAATTGAAGGCATTTGAATTAATATAATATTTAAAATCAATTTTACAGCACCACCAACAATTAATGCATATACTGGCAAATTAAACTTTCCCATACCCTGTAATAAACCAGTTGTTGTTTGTGCTAAAGACAAATAACAAACCCCAAAACTTGCCACTTTTAATAATTTTGCAGCCAATTCAATATCCGCTTCATTCAAACTTTTGGAATATAAAATTGATATAATGGGTTTGGCTAAAATAATTAGACCTAGAATGGAACACACACCCAAGAAAAGTGTTAAAATTATAGATTTTTTAACAGCACTAAATATTTCACCTTTATCATTAACCTTTAGACGACTAATCATAGGCAAAACTGCACTACTGATTGCAAGTGAAAATACAACTGGCATATTAATGATTGAACCCACTACTCCCGTTTGGATTCCAAACATTTTCGTCGCCTGCAATATATTATATCCCAGCATTGTTAACAAATTTACAATTAATGCACTATCTACAAATTGTGAAAGAGGCAAAACAATACTACCTAAAGTAATCGGAAGAGTTGTTGACAAAATTGTTTTTGTATATTTTTTATTTTCAAGAGTCTTTTGCATCTTTGTTTTATGTTCAAAAGCATATTTAAATCCCAAATATATTAAGGCTACAAGTTCACTAATTGTAACTCCCAAAAGAGCACCGAATGCGCCCATTACAACGCCATGATTTATAAACAGTTTTGCAAAAGCTAAACCAAAAGCCATTTTTGCAACTTGTTCAATTAAACCAGATATCGCCGATGGCAACATGTTTTCACGAGCCTGATAATAGCCACGTAAACTTGCAATAAGCGCAACAATTATTATAGATGGAGCGATCGCGTAATAACATTTATATACATGAACATTACCCTGCATCGCCGCAATATATTTTGCAAAAATAACTACAATTAAGAAACTTACTGATGAAAGCCAAATCAAAATCTTTAAACTTGTGCCAAATATTACCCTAGCTTTATTAAAATTATTTTGAGCATAGGATTCAGACAATAATTTTGCTATAGCATTTGGAAAAGCTGATGATGAAATTGTCAGTAAAAGAGAGTATAAAGGAAAAACCATTTGGTAAAGCCCTAACCCCTCAGCTCCGATAATACTCGTAAGAGGAACACGATAAAGTGCACCAACAATCTTTCCTACTATACCAAATATAGTAAGTATTACTGCTCCTTGTATAAAATTTCTACCCTTCATACATTTAGTATTTGCTTAAAATTATAAAATATAAAAATAGTGGAAAATCCACTATTCAAATTTTATTGTAAAAGATATTTTAGCCCCCTTAAGAGCATCGCTGGCTTTTGCTGTTAACCAAACATAGATCGTAAACTCTTTTTTGCTTACAGCACTTTCAGAGTAGTACAATAAAACCTTATCTTCTACCAAATTTTTTGTACTACCTTTCACATCTTCTAATGACACTTTTATGTTTTCTCTTTCATTTTGTAATTTATTTTTATCAGACTTTGCGTCTAAAACTATATCTGTAATGAAAATTTTAAAAGCTTGTGGAGTTGTTACTTTAAATGTGGCAAAATAACCCTCTGAGCCCACTTTTGACGTAACAGTGCTAGGAATTTCGCTCTCTACATCTTCTTCGCCAGTTGCAGGTTTTAAACCCAGTTTCATATCGCTAAGTTTTAGTTCGTTTATTATTTTATCTTCTTTATCATATATAAATATTCCGCTAGCTGATTCAATTTTTGGGTTTTCAATTTTTATAATGTTTTTTCTGAGTAAATATGTTGAAAATGTTGCCCCTATAACACTTACAAAAATTGCACAAAAAATAATAGTGATTGTTGCTGCAAAAGATTTCTTTCTCATAAATACCTCTAAAAGAAATATTGCCAATCACTATTTTTTTATACTTATTTTCCCACAGCTTTAATATCTTCTGAAGCTCTAAAACTAACAAAAAACACTGTAACTATTCCCATTATTAGTAACACCATTACAACTACACCTAAAGGCGACCTAAAAAATGTTACTGTTTGGCCGAGCAGTGGCATGTGCGCAACTCTTTTACCAATTACGTTGTTAAAATTAACTGGCACCTCATCATCTGTAGGATTTGTAAGATTATTAACCCCTTTAGTTACATAATTGTAACTTTCACCATTTTTTTGTATTTCTACAATTCGATGTGTCACCACCTTACCATCAATATCTCTTATATAAGAAATATCATCACCAACCTTCAAGTCTTTTGGAGAATTCACTTTTTTTACTACAATACAATCTCCCGCCATTAGTTCCGGCTCCATACTGTGTGTTTCCACAACATAAAAAACGTAACCAAAAAAGTTTTGTCCATTTGATGGAGAAATAACAACTATTGTAAAAAAAACAAAAATCGGAATAAAAACAATTAGCAAAGCGTAAGTTACTAGTCTAATAGCAACCTTCTTTTTTCGCTTTTGCCTTAAAGTTTTATATGCAACCATCTCATCATATTCGTCCGCTTGTGTTGTAATTAGCGGTGCAATCAACTCTTCATTAGCATTGAAATTTTCTTCATTTTTCTTTTTCATTACAAAATTAGTATATAATTAAAACAAATTATTGTCAAATAAAAAAGCAACCATAAAGGTTGCTTTTATTATGCTTTAGACTTACGAGCTAAAAACCAAGCTGTTACGCTACTAAAGATTGAAAGTCCAACAATTACTGATGAAAGAATAATTGACCAGGTAGAAAATTTTGTAACAAGTAAACAAACGATTGCAACTGTCAAACAAACAAAAATTGTTATAGCACTAATAATTAAAGACTTCTTTGTAAATTCCATAACGCTCTCCTCTTGTATTTATATATCCATTATAACATAAAATCTTAAAAATGCTAGACCTTTTATAATATTTTTGTTTTATATTTGAAATAAATTTTTAATTTTGCTCAAAGTCATCACACATCTTGAATCTTTATCATAACTTCTAGTTTGAAGTTCTTTCTCAAAAAGATTTACTATTTGCTTCATTTCTTTATTTTTCAATGTAGGATTTTTACTTATCAGAACATATAAAATGGAAGCAAAATTAAACAATGTTTCCTCTGTCCCCTTAGCCATTAACTTCTTTGTATTCTCTAAAAATTGACAGGTGTTAAATTCAGCTAATTTTGATTTTAATAGAAGATCAACTATTTTATATTCAACATCTAAATCAATTCTTCCAAAGCACACACAAAGTTCAACAATAATTGTTATCTTTAATTTTTCGTCTTTAGACCATCTTTTTAAAGAAAGATATTTTTTGTGAGCATTATCAACAATTAATTCATACGTTTCAAATTGTTTTTTATTTTTTGTTAAAGATTTAATATTATTTAATGTCGTAATAGCATCTATCTCAACAAAATTTAACAACTCTTTAGCTTCGTTCTTGTTTAAAATTAAATCTTGTGATTTTGTACGCTTTTGTGCTTTGTTTTCTTTTAAATATTTATCTCTTAAACGTTTTCCTTTTTCTGTATTTTCATAGTTTATGCGACTTATTGTTGTATAACACAAATAAGCAAATAATATTAAAGAAAATATAATCGCACCATAATAGCTACAAACTAACCCAACAAAAAAACCAAGCACCGCAACTCTACTAACAAGTACACCTTGTAAATTTTTTTGTGCTACACTTGTAAACCCTTCTTTGTTTTGAATAACAATTATCTCAGTTTCAACACTCTCGACACGTGCACTATAACTTTCACCATTAATAATATAAAATACTACATCTCCTTTTTTTACAGAAGAAAGACTGTCAATATTTTTAACAACACAAAGATCACCAAAATTCACCTCGTAAAAGTTCGACGTATTTAATATTCCAATATATAATTTATTATTTATTTTTGGGTAACCAGAAGCTGAAAATCCAAATATATAACCAACAAAAATAAATAGAGACAAAAGCGTTATAAATATAACTCTAGGAACTTTTTTAATAGGCTTATCCTTAACCTGTGTTTCCACATCTGGATTAACAAGCAAGTCATTAGATTCAATTGTGTTTTTTGCCTTATCCATGTCTTCCCCTTATTTTAAAACTAATAATGTCGCACTTGCGTCAATATTTATTTTTTTTAACACTTTGTCATATACAAATTCTTTTCTAATAAAATTTTTTAGAACTGTACCGCGATTAAAGCCGTGAACAAGTAAAATATTTTTTATATCAATATCGACACTATTTATTTCATAAATAATTTCGGCTTTCGCCTGTTCTAGCGAAAGCCCGTGTAAGTCCACTATTTTTGTTTTTCCATAATCTTTTTCAATAAAACCGATCATAATCACCTATGTGTTCGAATCTTCTGAAAATCCTATTATATTACCTGCCGCGTCACAAATTGTATCAGTTCTTTCAAATCTTGTATCCCAGTATGTATAGATATAAACATCTTTTCCTGACACTTGCTCTATTGTATATAAATCTTCAATGGTTGGGTTTTTATATTCAATAGAAAGATTAATTTCTTTTCCATAGGAGAATTTTATTTCAGCATTCGTTTTCGCGGTCAATTTTATTTCATAGTAAGAATCTTTACCAGTTCCAATTTGAACAACTGTTAATCCTGTTGAAGTAGAAAGACTTGCACCATAAACAACTGTACGTGTTTTGTTTTCGTCTACTCTATACAATCTAACATATAATGATTGATATTTTTCATTTAAATACAATTTATCTACCACTTGCTCTTCGTTTTCGGCTTCAAAACCATCTATATTTGTGTAAATAAATTTTTCAGTTTCAAAATAAGGAGTATTTGAAACTACAGCAATCATTCCCATAGTAGTATTCTTTTTTACATTCACTTTAACGGATATAGTCTTTACAAAGACCTCACCTTCGTCTGAATCGTATGAAACTTTAAATGTTAAATATTCTGTAAATCCTTCCCCTTCATTTTTTTGAAGCATAAGCGTTTTTGCTTTTGGATCAAACTTAACAGTATCTAATAAAAAATCTTCTTCGACAAGTGTAATTGAATCATAATTAACTAATCCATTATTATGACCTACTGCTTCATACTCAAACAAATATTCTCTTCCGTCACTAAATATATTTAACTCTAAATCATTTTCAACAAATCCATTGTCTTTAAACTTAATTGAATCAACAACAGTTTCTTTTACAACAACATTAAATTGATCTTTTACAACACCATTAGAGCCTGCAAAGGCGGTTATTGTTGCATTGCCGGATCTATAATATTTACATATATACTTTCCAGAACTTATAAAAATTTTTGCAATAGATTCATCTGAACTTTCAAAATAAATATTAACAGTTTGCGTTGCATCTAAATACACATCAAATTCAAAGTAGTTTTCTTCTTCACTTGTTAAATAAACTGTTTTATTTACTAATTCTGTACGGACATTTTGAGCATTCTTCTGCATTATCCTAAAATCATAAACTGTAACATTTTGATTAGTGCCAAGAACAGATGTGATTATAAAAACAGCCGCAACTATTACGACTACACTAACAGCAATAGATATTAAAGCTTTTATCTTACCACTCATTTTTAATCCTTATCTATAGTTTACACAATTTTTACATATTTATTTTATAAAATATAACTATTATTGTCAAACAAAAAAGAGGACTTATTAGCCCCCTTTTGTTTTATAATTATAATTCATTAATTTTAACATTTGTGACAGCTGCATCTTTTGAAACCACAATGTTTGAAAAACCATAACTTTTATTTGAATCAGTTAAACTTGATTTATAATCAGAATCAGAAGTTGTGAAATTATAGTCATTAGGATTTGTATATATTGTCACATTTATCAATGTGTTAGAATCAAGCTCTAAATCTGAGTCACCATTATTAATGCTTCCGATAGTTGCACCAAGAGCTCTAAATCTCCAACGGCTAACCATTTTACCAGATGTAATGACATCATTGTTTCCGATATCAGCAATTATTGTCATATTTTCTACAGTATTTCCTGTAATAACTATATTTGCTACAGTTTCAATCTTTGCATATTGATCTTGCTTTTTATCCGTATATAGACCATTTGATTCAGACAATCCATCATCAGAAATTGCACCAACAAGTCCACCTATTAATGACGATTGATAAGTTGCTACCTCGTTAGCACTATTAATTGAAACCGTATAGTTGGCCGTATTAAAATAAGCATAACCACTAACTGTTGCATTCTTTAGAACAGCACCGTCTTCAAGAATTCTTGCAACAACACCACCAAAGAATTGAACGCCATATTGCTTTGAAGTATCGGCATCAGCATTTGCATTAAGAGTAACATCAACATTATCAACAGTTCCATTTCCAAATAATCTAGCAACTGCACCCGCCATGTATTTTGTTGTAGAAATATCTTTACCGTTAGTTGTTACTTGAACAGATGTAAATGTTGCGTTTACCTTCATATTTGAAAGCGTTGCCGCTTCAGTAGAATTATATGTTCCAAGATTAAACACAAGACCAGCTTGGTTAACATCATTTTTAATTTGAACGGTAACATCAAAATTAGATATTGTAGTATTTTTTTCAGATTTATTTGCAAAACCAGCAGAACCTACAGTGTTTGAGAATGTATTTGAAGATTGTACTGAACCATATATTTTGTTTTTGCTGTTAATTATAACGTTAACTGGAGTATAAACTTCACCTGCTGCAGCATAACCCGTAATTGTATTGTAGTTATTGTAAACAAATCCTGAATTTACAAAACCAGCAAGTTTAGCATTTACAGCAACACCTTCAAATTTTTTATCAAAGCTTATTGTTCCAAAGTTTGTATATGCAAAACCGTTGGTATAGAACGAACTAATTGCAGCATACTCTACTTTTGAGTTCGTAATTGTTGAATTATTTTCATGAATAAAACCGCTTACATTTGCATGAACTGACGCTTCAATTCTTACAGTTGTATTTGCAATTGTAGCACTTCCTTGAGTGTAATAAACTGCACCAGCAACAGCACTATACATTACCTCATCGTTTGTTTTTCCAGTATTTGTTTTTATATCCGCATTAATTGCCACATTATTCATTGTTGCATCAACTAATGCGCCAACTGCGCCACCAAACCTTGTCATATTATCAGCCTTTATTAACGCTTTAACATTAACTGAACAATTAGATATTGAAGAATCAGCAGCACCGTCATAATTGTTTAATACTAATCCAACTAAACCACCGATTAAGTTTCCTTCTAAAATTGTACCTTTTTCATCTACGGCGCTTGCTGCAGTATAGTCATTGTTTATTGTGATGTTGACATTGTAATTTTCAATATTTGATGAATTAAGCATCACACCAACAAGTCCGCCAAGTCCATTAGGAGTTGTTTCATCAACAACCACTCCAAAACCATCAATTTTACAATTAGTTAAAGTTGAATTATTTTCAGCACCACTAACTGTTGAGTAATATATTCTACCAGCAAGTATACCTATACCTGATTGAGAGAATGTTTTTACGTTTAATGCATCTTCATTTAAAATAGAATCAATAGCTGTTTTTACATCACTATCAATTTTAATAAAGGCACTGTCGAAATTAAGATCATTAATCTCACCAAAAGCTTCGAATGAATCAGTTTCGTCTTTAAGTCCATCAACGCAACCAAAGAAACCAACATACATTGTAACTTTATTATCAATTATTGCTATAAAATCTGAAATATTTTCAGTTGTAATATGAATATTCATTCCTTTTATTGTATATCCATTACCATTGAAAATTCCATAGAAAGGTCTTTCTCTTGTTCCAATAGGTGTCCAGTTAATACCAGCCAAATCAATATCATTGTAAAGGGTTACTGTAAAACCACGGAAATTAACCGAATCACTTTCTGTTGAATTTGCAAGTTCTGCATACTCTAACAAATGATCTCTTGATGTGATTGCAATATTATTAATAGGATTACCTTCCCCATCAAACTCCTGATCAACCACTGTGATATTATAAGTTTTTGTATTACCCTTATCATCAATATTTACAACAACTTCAACGGTACCAGCACCTGCAGCAATATATTTTCCAGTTGTTTCATCATAAGAAATAGCTGGATTTTCATTGTCACTATACTTAAAAGTCATTGAATCTTCATTGTAAGCTGATAAATCTTTTATTTCATCTCTTGTTCTGTATGCTACTGCAACAGTTGAGTTTTTAGGCTCATCAGACATTTTCACATCAAGTACTGATACAAGTGTGTAAATGGCTAATGCTAAAGTTAAAACAACTGAACAAGCAACACTAATAAGCAAACCTTTTTTATTCATATTTTGCCTCCATGCGATAATTTATGAATATTATATCTCAAAATAATGTCACTGTCAATACCACTTTTTAATTTAAACTCAAAAAAACCACCCCTTGAGAGGTGGTTTAGATATAATTTTGCGATTTTTATATATTTTACAAGTAAAAATAGATTAAAATCAAGAATTTTTTCGCACACGCTTAAGTTTCTTTTGTCACATTTATATTGAGTCTAATTTTAACATGAGAACCATTACTATCTAACGCTTTTGTTACAATTTCTATTATGCATTTTAATTCTTTATTACCACTATGATGAAGTGTAATTCTTTTTTCGTTTACGGTTATCGCACTGCCTGAGATAATCTTAATTTCATAATCAAAACCGGTTATTTCAAATCCTTCACTGTCAATTAAATAAACCGAAACGTCCATATCTTTTGGTATAGCATCGCCATTTTGATCTTTATCCAAAACAATATTTAAATTTTGCATATTAACAATATTGCCATCTATAACAATTTTTGAATCTACAGCATTCATCAATACAGTTAATGTTTTTTCACCAATTTTATATTTTTTACCAGCATCTGAAACATATGAAACTGTAATTTTGGACGCGCCTCTTTTGCCTGTAGATTTTACAATTAATGAATCGTTATTTTCAATTTTAACAACTGATTCATCGGAGCTTTCAATACAAAAATTATATTTAGTTACATCTATAGATTTTCCATAATCGTCTACAACTGAAAAAACATAAGTCGCATTTTGGTATATGATATCTTCAGTGTCACCTTTTAAGTTGCTTTCTGGATATTTAACCTTTTTTATAAGACATTCATCTGTGTGTTCACTGTTTACAACTATATTAACAAGAACCCCCTCTTCAGGAAAATTACTATTTAATATTTGAAATTTACCATCTATAAAATTGAATGTATTATTGTATCTGTTATCTGCTTTGTGAGAAAAAACAACGTTCGCATCTTCAGTTGCTGTATTTGGGAAAATTTGATAAGGGATATTAAACTCTTCCCCCACATCTAGCATAAAACATTTTACTTGTCTTCCATCAAAGCTTACAAGCCTCTCTGTTGAAAATTTTACACCAACAACTTGAGTACTTCCTTGTACGCCACAGGCAGACAAAAGTACCGTAGAAAAAATAAGAAACATTGCTAAAATAAAACTTCTCTTTTTCATAACTACTCTAAAACAATTATATAGTTAAATAACAATCTTGTCAAACTCTTGCCAGCATTTTTTACTTATTTACTTGATTTATTCCCAAAGCCGTGTAAAATAATACTTATGAAAAAATTAATAAGTAAAACAGTAAAAGCAATCCATGAATTAAATTTAATAGAAAGGGGTGACACTGTCGCCGTTGGTCTTTCTGGTGGTAAAGATAGTTTACTTCTTTTAAAAGTTTTATCTGAGTATAAAAAATACAATGATAGCGATTTTAATCTTATAGCTATCACTATCAATCAAGGTAAGCGCGGTACAGAATTTTCTACATTGAAAGAATTTTGCAATAAATTAAACGTACCTTTCTATGTTGAAGAAAGTGATATTTTTGAAATAGTATTTAATCTGCGCCAGGAAAAGAATCCTTGTTCTCTATGTTCTAAAATGCGTCGCGGTGCCCTATGCAATAAAGCCAAGGAACTTGGGGCAAATAAAGTAGCATTAGGGCACCACGCAAACGATCTTGTTGAAACACTTATCATGTCAATGATGTACGAAGGTAGACTTTCAACGTTTGCACCAAAAACCGAACTCACAAAATCTGGGATAACCGTTATTCGCCCACTTGTATATTTGACTGAGGAAGAAATATGTAGAGCGACCGTCAACTTCCCTATCTTTAAGAACCCTTGCCCAGCTAATAAAAAAACAAAACGCGAAGATGCAAAAAACATTGTTAAAAATCTTAGCCAAGGCGACAAGTTAATTGAACAAAATCTAATAAATTCAATCATCCATCCTGAACGTTATAATCTATGGAATAAAAAATAAGACCAAAATGGTCTTATTTTTTATATCTTTGAAACATGAAGAGTTGTCGTTCCTGAAAGCCCACACGCATTTCCTGAAGTTTGAACTACAAGGTCCCCCTTCTTTACAAATCCACAAGCCTCAGCTTGAAGCCTTGCGCTCTCAAGCATTTTGTCAGTATCTTTATATTGTTTATCCATAACAGACATTACACCAAAATATACTGCAAGTTGATTATATGCTTTTTTGCTTGGAGTACAAGCAACAATTATATTGCTTGGTCTAAATCTTGAAATGCATTTAGCAGTAAAGCCCGTTTGAGTTACACAAATAATAGCTTTCGCCTTTAAGCTATCTGCCAAATCTACTGCTGCAAAACCTAAGCTTTCAGAAATATTTTTAGACTCAAAACTTCTTATTTCTGTTTTTAATGTCTTTTCACATTCACTAGCTATTTTTTGCATTGTTTTCACAACCAGAGCAGGGTGATCTCCACTAGAAGTTTCTCCTGAAAGCATTAATGCACTTGTACCGTCTAATATGGCATTTGCAACATCTGAAATTTCAGCTCTTGTTGGTCTATTAGTATGAATCATTGATTCTAACATTTGAGTTGCAGTTATTGTAAATTTACCACAATCATTACACTTCTTTATTAGTTCTTTTTGTAACCAAGGTATCTTTTCAAAATTAACCTCTACACCTAGATCACCACGCGCCACCATGACACCATCTGATACTTGAATTATTTCGTCCATATTGCTAACGCCTTGCCTGCTTTCAATCTTGGCGCAAATAAGCATATTTTCACAATTTAATTTTTTCAATAATTTTCTTATTTCAAAAACATCGTTTGCACAGTTAACAAAAGAAATAGCCAGTATATCAGCATCTTCATCTACTGCAAAATTTATATCCTTTTTGTCCGTTTCAGACAAGTACGGCATTTTTAAATCAACACCAGGGATATTTATGCTCTTATTGTTAGATAATGATCCGCCAACAACAACTTTTGTCAACACGTCTGTGGAGTTTTTATCTACAACCATTAATTCAACGAAACCATCATTTAACAATATCCTATCTCCAACTTTTAAAATTTCTGGCAATTTAGAATACGTAACAGAAACAACATCATTATTTCCAAGTATATTTTTGGTTGTTAAAATAAATTTTGCATTTCTTTTTAGAACAATATTTCCATGCTCAAATTGTTTAATTCTAATTTCAGGGCCTTTTGTATCTATCATTATAGAGATAGGAAGTCCCAAATCTTCTCTTACTTGTTTTACAATTTCTATTGCTTTATGATGCGATTCATGTGTTCCGTGACTCATGTTAAATCTAGCAACATCCATACCTGCCATAGCCATTTCTTTGATTGTTTTATAATCACTAGATGCAGGTCCTATTGTACATACTATTTTTGTTTTATTCATTTTTCTATCCTCTAATTAATAGTATATTAAATATAAAAATATTTAGCAAATAAAAAGTACAACTTTTTAGTTGTACTTTTTATTTATTGTCTTCACTGAAATATCCGCTCGGATTAACTAATACACCATTTTCATACATTTCTAAATGCAAATGCACACCATCTGCTTTTTCTGTCATATTTGTACCAATAACAGCTATTTGGTCACCCGCTTTAACAGTATCACCTTCTTTAACAACAACTTCTTCCGATAAGCTTTTATATACAACTTTAATATCATCACTTATCTTTAATGTAATAACGGTTCCGTCCATCATATCGTTTTTTATGGATTCTATAGTTCCATCACAAACAGCATAAATTTTTGAACCGGCTGGTGCAGAATAATCAATACCTTGATGGGTTTGCCAATACCCAGATGTCTTATCTTCAAGTAATTTATCATCAGCGTATTCCTTTTGAACTGTACCATTTTCCACCGGATTTACAAAAACAATAGTTGATTGACTTCCAGTTTGTTCTATAGGCGGATATTCATTACTTATCTCATCGGTAATCTCCCCTTCCGTGCCACCTACAAGCGCAGTATAAGCTGAAATTGTAATCATAGACATAACAGTTATGATTAAACACCCTATACCTATATTCTTCAAATTATCTTTTATACAACCAATAAATCTTTTAAACATTTTTGCCTCCTAACAAATTTATAACCAACAAAATTTATTTTATACTAAAAACTATCGAGTAAAGCAGGTGTTCCCACCTTTACGTATTCTGAATTAATACATATTTGTATATTAAAATTTTGATTTTCATTTGAATATGGTAAGAGTTTACTAACACCTTCCACAATCTTTCTTCCAGACGCGTAATACTCTTTTGTAATATTAACACCTAGTTTTTTAATTATTGTTCTTAAATCAGACTTATCAATTTCTATAAACTCTCCAACAATATTTCCATTTCTTTTTAGTTTAATATAATTGTCGTTTTTGACATTTACAATATCAAAAAAACCAAACGTATCACTCTTTGACGCGACATATATATTAGCTTTAGTATCGTTTAATTCGTAAAGAGAAATTGAGCCAAATCCCGCCACAATAATTAAAATAACAACTATTAGTAATAAAAAATATTTCTTAATAAAAATCACCTACCTAAAGTAGATGATTGACTAATTTTTGCATTTTATACTTTTATCATTCCTGCATCATTTAATAATTTAAGCAAACTCATTCTAGAAGAAAAATGTGAAGCATAATTTATACTTTCAATATATTTTTCTTCTATTTTATAATTTTTTACTGTAATTAAATTTCTTAATAATAAGTTTTTCAAATATTCCTTATATGCATTTAATTTAATAATATCATTTTTAATTATATTTGTATCAGTGGTTTTTTTCAAACTTTTAAGCACACAAAAACTAGGCAACTTTAAAAACTTTGCCGATTTATTTATAACCGAATTAAAATTTATATCCCGTTTTTTTATTTTATACTTAAATGCTAGTAAATACGTTTTAGATATAATCGCAGTGGCTGTTTTGCATTTGTTTACATCATTTTTACTATTTAAAAAATTGAACAAATCAAAATATCCAAATAGAAAAAATTTAGTTGTACTAAAAAATGTCATAGCCATTCCCAGTCTTAAAAAAGCTTTCACTATTGATACAAAATTAAAATTTTCTAAACGTAATTCCAAAATAGTGTTTTTAAAAAATTGTTTAGCATCATCATTTATTTTATTTTGAATTAATATTTCATTAAATTTAAAATCAAAATACTCTATCGATTTAGCTCTAGCATACGCCTCCATTTCACTAAATTCTTTCTGTCTTTTTACAAAGAAAGCAATAGGACTAACAGTTTCATAAAAATCACTACAAACTCCATCATATATTAATGCGAATTTAGAAAAATTATAATCAAAAAATTCTTCTACAAACACACAAACTACAGGAAGTGAAAAACCTGCAGCATAATACTTAACAGCATCACTCAACGCGCCAGAACCGTAAGCTACAACAATATCTTCTCCGCTAAACTCTAAGGAATCTAAGTATTGTTTAGTTTTAAATTTAAGATGATGAATTTGAAAATTATAGTTGCTGTTTTCAAAAATATTTAAAACATTTCTTTTTACATTTTCATTATCAATAAAAACTTTAACAAATTTATATTTGTTTAAGTACTCAATAAAGACATCATAGGAATTATCTGATAAACTAAAATGATCAATAAAATCGTTCATAAAAAAATGTTAGCATATCATTATTTATTGCTAACATTTATAATAATAAAATTAATGTCATTCTTTGACTTCTTTTGTCCTATTTTTAGCAATAGATATAGAAGAATCTATTACTGTTTGTATGAACCCATGAATTATGATAATGTAATATGAGAAAATCCTATAGAATAAAAGTCCCCAAACTATATTTACGCCACCGATTAAACTACTAATTCCAAAGAAAAGGATAAACGAAAGTTCCATCATTCCAGTACCACCAGGAAGAGGTATTCCAGCAGTTGCCATAGAGCAAATATAATACAGTACAACACAGACACCCCATATATAGAAAAAATCTGCAAAACAGGTTATTTCTATGCCTGAAAAGGCCATAACAATAGAAAATGGAATACTTGAATATGCAATATTCTCTATTACACAAAGAAGTATAGTTGTAATCATAACGCCTTTGTTTTTTTCGAGATAGCTGGTTGAATTTTGATATTCAATAACCTGATTGTTGAATTTTTCAAAAGATTTACGATAATCTTTTACAATTCTCATCTTATAACCTAGCCTAACAAGCCATCTTGAAAATGATTTTCCAACAATTTTTCGACTTCCAAGGAACAATAATAAGAATCCCATAAAAGCACTAATTATTAAACCTATAACGCCACAAATTTTAATTAACACTTGTAAAAAAGAATTTAAAGGTGTTGTTGCGGGAAGGTTTGGAATACCAAATATAAATGCTACAAGTGCAAATATAGATATTACCATATTGTTAACAATAAGTTTTATAATCGGAATACTAGTTGCCGTCCCTGGATTAACTCCAGCCTTGCTCATTGCAATTATTTGAAATGGCTGACCTCCAACAGCAAATGGAGTAATATTGTCGTAATATTTTCCAATTATAGAAACTCTATATGATAAATAGAAATTTTTGATACCAGAAGTGTTTTTTATCAAAACATAGTTGTTTATAGTATTTGATAAAAGCATAACTAGATAGCAGCCAAATGCCAACGCAAGCCACCAAAGTTTATTTCCTTGAACATTAGCAACGATTGAAAAATTCGACCCCTCAGTACTCTTTAGAAAACTATTAATAATAAAAAACATAATGAAAACGTTAAGAGCAAGCATTAAGCTATTCATTATAAGGCTTTTTGTTTTCTTTTTTGGATTTTGAGTCTCTTCAGCCTCACGCAATTTTTCTTTTACAATTTCTTCATCAACTATAGACTCAAATTTTTCCTCTGAAACCTCATCTTTCTTTATTGTCTTCTTTTTTTTCGTACGTACACTTTTCTTTTTAGGTCTTTGCTCTATAGATTGTTCTTCTTTTAAATTAACATCTTCAATATTGTTTTCCTCTGCAGGTTGATTTTCTTGCACAGCAGAAACAGTTGCCGATTCCTCGACATTTTCAATAGGCATTTCTATCTGCTCATTTTTAACTTCTTCTGCTTTTTTCTTTCTCATTACAATGTTTATTATATTACACGTTTAAAATAAATGTCAATAAAAAACCGCCAGCAAACGCTAGCGGATAATGTTTATTTTAAAGCCTCGATAAGTTCATCATAAGTAGGTCTATCTTTATTTTCTTTTATTTTACCTTCTTCTGTATACTCTGCGACTTTCTTATTAACATAATCAGTGAAGAATGTTCCACTTTCACCAACTAATTTTTCTTTAAGTTGGTCATAAATATATTCATATACACTTTGGTTTGTAAGGCTTGAAACCTTTGCTTCTTCAAGTTTTGTTTTTGTTGCTGCGACATTAATGTCACCTTTCTTATAACTTCCATCTGCAGCATCTTCTTCGTATCTAACAACTTCTGCAACAGCTCCATTTGTGTATTCACCTGTAAGAGCAAGAATATGAATACCATAGTCACTTACTACGTAGTTAATATCACCGACATTACCTTCACCATCATTGTATAATTCTCTCGCACCATTAGCAAAGTCTTTTACTACTCTGCCATGTTCATAACTTTCACTAGAAATTGCATAACCTAACACATTGCTAAGTTCATTTACAAGTGAAAGTTTATCTTGGCTAAATTCCCAAGAAAGCTTGTTAAACACTTTTACTTTGTCTTCAGGCTCCATTGAACTCGTTAAAGTGCTATAAAGCTCCATAATTGTTTTAACACTATATTTTTTAGTAGTATCGATATCATAAGAATCCTCTAGTTTTGTTCCAGCATTTCTATATTCAACTACTGTGTCTTCATATAATTCATCAGCATATAACTTTCTAACATTGTTTTCATAATAATTTCTAAATGTTATATCAATAGCTGTTGAATATCCTGGGTCCTCTTTTAACGCAGCAACAGTAGCGTCATCAAATTGCACCAACATATGTTGAACCGTAAAATACTTTGATTCTTCGCCATTATGATAAAGTATCAAACTTTCATTTTCAGTTGAGGTGATAATTTTAGTGTAGTTTGTATAATTTTCATACTTCTCACTATCTTTGCCAAGAAGATTAACATATTCGTTTACAACGGCTTCGTCACTTAATTTTTTATAATCATCAGTTAAAACAAGTGCATTGACATATTCTTTGTATTCTTCATAAAGAGCGCTTTCCACATGAGCATCAAGAACTCTTTGAATTTCATCTATTAAAACTGCCTCTCTGCCATATTCTTTGCCATTCAATTTTGCCGAAAGCATTAATGATGCAACATACTTATCAAAAGCCTCACCACGAAGATCTAACTCTGCATCTTCAATTACTTCGAGTTCTCTTGTATCAGATTCTGTATCTTTTACATATTTTGTTTTTATAAAATTAACAAGATCATCAAATTTTGATTTCACAGTTGCAAGTGTGCCTTTTACTCCAGCCTCATACGCACCAAATTCTTCAAAAACATACTCTTCATACTTTATTTCTGTTTCTTTTTCATCAGACTTCTCATCTTTTAATCTCGTAGGATAATCTTCAGACTCTTCTTTAATTCCATTATATGCTAGCAAACTCTTTTCATAACCATCTACTTGACCATGGAAATAATCAAAAACATCATTCCAAATATCTTGATAATCTTCGTCTGTTAATGTAATAACATCTGTATTAAACAACTTCTCTGCTTCTTCTAAAACAACTTCTCTTGATATTACAGATTTATAGAAAGAATTCATAATTGTTTCTGTATCACTATAGTAAAAGTAATATTGATTTTGTTGATAAAATGAATAAAAAGAATTAATAATATCGTTAGTAGAGAGAGCCCTCTCACCAACAACTATAACATTTTGTTCACGCTCTGCATTCACATCTTTTGAAACAAGTGTACAACCTGAAAAACATGAGATGGCAAATAAGCATAACATCACGACAAAAGCATACAATTTCTTTTTCACTTAAACTTCCTCCTAAAACTAGACGAACATATTGTAACCTATATTTATATTAAAAATCAATCTTTTTTTATATTTTTAACTGCAACTAATAAAAATTCTCTTACAAGGTTGAAATTTTCGACATTATTAGCTTGCATATCGAATTTAATCTTAGGTAATCCTGACATATCAAGGTGACTCACTTTTACAAATTTATATAAAGCCTCAGCAAGAGCACTGTTTCCTATAATATCCGTTTTTTCGTCAAAGATTAATTCAAGTGATTTGTCTGAAGATAACACTTCAATTACACCAAGTTTTTTCGCCAAATTTCTAATTAATGCAACATTCATAAGATTGCGTGTGGCAAGCGGCACGCTTCCAAACTTATCCTTTAACTCCCTTTCTTGCATGTCTAGTGAGTCAATACTATTAATACTAGCTATATTTTTATAAGCTATCATTCTATCTTCGCTTTGAGTAATATAGCTTTCAGGTATAAATGCATCAATATTAACCCTAACTAAAACTTCTTTTTCTTCCTCTTTTACTGTGCCTTTAAGTTCAGCAACAGCCTCTCCTAAAAGTTTAGAATACATTTCATATCCAACCTTTTGCAAGTGTCCATGTTGATCTGCCCCAAATAAACTTCCACTACCCCTAATTTCAAGATCTCGCATGGCAAGTTTAAATCCGCTACCAAACTCGGTAAATTCAACAATTGCATCTAGTCTTTTATAAGCCTCCTCCGTCAACACTTTCGAATTGTCGTAAGTAAAGTATGCGTAAGCAGTTTTATTTCCACGACCAACTCTTCCTCTAATTTGATAAAGCTGGCTCAATCCCAGTTTATCACTATCATAAACGATCAATGTGTTTGCATTTTCAATATCTATACCGTTCTCAATTAAAGTAGTACACACTAACACATCAGACTCTTTGTGATAGAATTCATAAATAACATTTTCCAACTGATTAGATGGCAACTGACCATGTGCTACTGAAATTTTCACTTCTGGAACAAGATTCTTTAATTTTTGTGCAAAGTTATATATTTTTTCGACCCTATTAAATAAAACAAAAACTTGACCCCCGCGATTTGTTTCACGAAGTATAGCATCACGAACGAGATCATCACTAAACTCTACCACATAAGTAATTATCGGTAATCTTTCACTAGGTGGTGTCGAAATAATACTAACATCTCTAATTCCAGAGAGTGACATATTTAAAGTACGAGGGATAGGTGTCGCAGATAATGTTAAAACATCAACAGTTGGATATTTATGCTTCAGTTTTTCCTTATCTTCCACACCAAATTTTTGTTCTTCGTCTAAAATTATAAGACCCAAGTTCTTAAAATTAACATCTTTACTTAAAAGTCTATGCGTACCACAAATAACATCAGTTTTTCCCGCAGCTAAATCTTCAAGTGATTTTTTAACCTCTTTTGGAGATTTAAACCTATTTAAAACATCTACGTTTACACCAAAATTAAAAAATCTATTTTTGCAAGTATTATAATGCTGCTCAGAAAGTATAGTTGTTGGCGCCAAGAAACACACTTGTTTTCCAGAAGCGACCGCTTTGAAAGCCGCTCTAAGCGCCACTTCAGTCTTTCCAAACCCAACATCTCCACAAAGTAGTCTATCCATTATTTTTGGGCTTTCCATATCTTTCTTTATTTCTGATAAACTAATTAATTGATCTTCGGTTTCAGTATATTCAAACGAGTTTTCAAATTCAGTTTGGAGCATATTATCTTTTTCAAAAGCAAAACCACGTTTACTTTCTCTTTCCGCGTAAAGTTCAAGCAAATCGAAAGCTAATTTTTTAACACTCTCCTTTACTCTTGCCTTTACTTTTGCAAATTCACTACCTCCGATTTTACTCAATTTTGTAGGTTTCTCAGCACCTGAAAACCTATCGAGCATTGAAAGTTGTTCTATCGGAACATATAACTTATCTTCATCTCTATATTTTACAACAACATAGTCTTTCGTTCCAAATGAGCCTGTAAGCTTTGTAACCCCTTCACACATACCTATACCGTGTATTTGGTGAACAACATAATCCCCTATTTTTGGTACATTAAAAACATTTTCTCTACTTGCCAATAATTTTTTGTCGTTATTCTTTTTTGGCAAAATATTATATGTTCCAACTATAATTATTTTCTCTTTATTTAATATAAAACCAGAATTAAATTCAAACGGTAAAATCGCAGACTCGCTGCTGTCTAATGTTGCTTTTTTATTTACGTCAATATAAATGTCATGATTTTCAAGTTGTCTAGAAATTCTATTTGCCTCTTCTTTTGAGCCTGCAAATATAAACACTCTATTACCGTAGTGTGTCCAACTTTTAACATCACGTATAAATTCAGGATAATTGTGAGTATATTTAATAAGTGGCTGAGCCGAAAGTGAAACAATTGCGTCAGGATCTTTAAACCTATTTGCATTAGTTAATTTTTGATAGCAAATAAGTTGTCTTTCTTTTAATATATTTGTCAATTCTTCAAATGAAAAGTATCCCGACTCATCTTTATTTAGAACTCTTCCATTTTTTGCGAAAGATGAAAACCTTGCGGCCCTCTCCTTTGCAGCAGCATTTCCTAGGTCATATACCATTTTCACTTCGTCAATAACAATTATGCTTTGTGGCATGTAATCAAGTAGACTTGATTTATAGCCTAAAACAGGGCGGATATAATCCATAGAATATCCCCTATCTCCACACTCAACTCTAGACACAACCTCATCTAAGATATTTTTATATTCAGTTTCGTTCTCACTGTCTGGAAATGTATTTGTTTTCGCCTTTAAAATCCTGTCAGTAATAATAGAAATGTCACAATCCTTATAAAAAATATTTGTACATGGACAAACTAAGAAATCTTTTATTTCTTTGCTTGATTTTTGAGATTCTATATCAAAAATATATATACTTTCTATTTCCGCATCAAAAAAACTAATTCGTATAGGATAATCTTCAGTTATAGGAAAGATGTCTATAATATCTCCTCTTGCCGAGAAATCGCCAGGATTATTTACCAATTCTTCTCTTCTATAACCTGCCACTATTAATTTTTCAATCAACTTATTTATTTCAAAATCTTGTCCCTTTTTTATAGAAAAGCTTGCTGTATTAAAATTATTCGGATCAGCCAGTTTAACAAGTAAACTTTCAGGACTTGCAATCACCCACTTCGTTTTTCCATTTAAACAATTATACAAACACTTAGTTCTTTTAATTTTGCTTTCAACAGACTCTGCTTTTCGGTAAACAAAATTGTCATTATCCTCAGGAAAAATTTCGACCTCTCCTGGATAAATTTTTTCAAGCAATTCCTTGGCTTTAAATCCAGACAACTGATCTGGCACTATATATATCCCGGTGCCGTCCACTCCAGCAAGTAGAGCAATTTTCTCATTACTCTCAACACCAAAAATCGAGCAGGTTTTTCCTGCTCTGATATTTTCATATAATAATTTATAATTTGTGCCTAATTTTTCAAAATTAAAAAATTGTTTCATACTAGTTATACTTTTGCATTAATTCCTGAGCATTCAAGCCATTTATAAAATCAATAACAGCTTCGCTTGCACGAATATTTCCATCATTAACTTCCTTGTTATTCTTTATACTAGAAAGCACATAATCTTCCATCTTCATATACTCAGGTGCACGCCCCACTCCAATTCTAAGCCTGAAAAATGCCGTTGTTTTCAAATGTTCAACAATACTTTTAAGTCCATTATGCGAACCTGCAGAGCCCTGCACTCTAAACCTTATAGTTCCGGCAGGAAGATCCACATCGTCAGAAATTATAAGCAAATCTTTACTAATGTCAATAGGTGAATTTTTAACAAAATCTTTTACAGATATCCCTGAAAGATTCATATATGTTTCAGGTTTTACTAAAACAATTTTTTCTCCATTAATTGAAGCCTCAGCAATTTTTGCTTTAAATTTATTTTTAGTAAACTGTACGCCCAACTTTTCTGCAACCCTGTCAACGCAATCAAAGCCCATATTGTGAACGGTATGTTCATATTCTTTGCCTATATTGCCTAGTCCTACAATTATTTTCATACATTATCTCCAGCGTTAACTTTTCCATTTATGATTTGACCATTTTCGATAACAGAATTTTCAGCAATTACAGTGTTTGTAATAACAATATTGTTTTTTATCACTGAGTCTTTTTTGATTAAGCTATTTTTTTCAATAACTACATTTTCACCTACTGTAACGCCCTCTTCAAGCACGCTACTTTTAATTACTGCGTTACCGATTATACATTTATCAAATACTCTAACATTTTCAAGCTTTGAACCACTACCTATTTTACACTCTTCACCGATTATAACTTTACCTAAAAGACTTACTTGTGGCTCAATTATACTGCCAGCTCCAATACTTGCATCACCACCGATTGATACAGAGTTTGGGTCCTTAAAATACACCCCATTTTTCATGTGGAAAGATAAAATTCTATTTTTCAAAATTTCAGAAATTATGCTTACTTGATTAAAAGTAGATGCCACCATAAAATCTTCTTCCTCAAAATAATATGTTTGAGGTGTATATATTTCACCAACACGCTTTATATATTCTGTTTTAAACACATACCCGCGTGTAAGTTTACACACATTAAGGCCACGGTTAACAACAAAATCCATAATTTGATCTATATTTGATTTTGTCATAAGTGGAGTATCCGAATACAATACTAAGGTATAATCTGTATTCTTTAAATATGGTCTGATGATTTCGATTATGCTTTCATTAGTATTATTTTCAATATAAACAGGAGGTGTTGGACACGCCCTAGCAACCCAACTCACCATAGGCTTGCCGCAAATTTCCAAATTATACGATTTCGTTTTTATATTGAATGACTTACTATCACTTAATACCACAAAACAAGAGATGCTTTGCTCATCTCCATTTTTTAATTCAAAGTTTTGAGTTTTTGTTTCTTTTTCTAATGTTAATTCCATAATTTAATTTTATTAATTTTATTTTCTCTTGTCAATTAATTATAGTTTGTTTCTTTTGTCTTTAAAATATGAAGTAACTAAAGCTGAGCATTCTTTTTCCATTATTCCGCCAGTTATCTCAATATTATGATTGAGACCAGCTCTACTTGCTAGCTCACTAGAAGACAAAACTTCTTGTTTATTGTTGTACGCTCCAAAATATAAATTATCGAGTCTTGCGTTTAAAATAGCACCTAAACACATTATGCATGGCTCAAGAGTAACATAAATATCGCAGCCGATAAGTCTAAAATCTTTCAGTTTACGGCACGCCTTTTTAATTGCTATAATTTCCGCATGATTTGTTGCATCTTTTGATTGTTCTCTTTTGTTGTATGCTTTTGCTATCACTTTTCCATTTTTAACAATAACTGCACCTACTGGCACTTCATCTTTTTGTCTTGCTTTTTTTGCCAAATCCAAGGCGATTTTCATGAAATCCTGATTCATCATATTCTCCTATGATATTAGTTATATCGCACAAAGTATAACATATATCTTTAAGATTGTAAAAGATATTTTTTGCATATTTTTCGCCAAGAGGGTGCACAAGATTATCACTTCCCATCTCAATAGTAATAGCAGGTATTTTTAACTTTTCAATACACCAGTCCTTGTATCCCCCACTACTAGAGCGCTCAACATTTCTTATTTTATATCCTGTTATTTTTGATAATAATTTAGCAATACACCTGTCTCTTTTCTTGCGTTCACCTTTTTGATAGAATGTATAATAGATTTCTTCACCTTTTGAATGAAAACTTAAAGTAAACGCAACAGAATATAATTTTGATTCCTGAATAAGTGCACGAGTTTCAATTTCGCTTGCAGCACTTTCGCCTTTAAATCCACTACTTGCAGGAAATATAGAATGTTTTTGTCTTTCCCATTTTGCATCAAAATTATTATTTAAATCAACTCCACGAACATTTGCTTTAAACATACTAAAATCCTGATTATAATTATTAATTTTTAGAAGTCTATTATGAAATTTTTGTGGCACACTTTTTAAACCATGTTTCACCAGTTCAACACCATCAGGATTCACCATAGGAATTATAACAATATTCGGTGTTCCTATATCTTTTAAGTTTTCATAATCTTCTTCAATAAGTTCAATAAACCGCATTAGAACGTCGCTTGTTACAAACTCTCTTGCATGGATTGCTCCTTGCAATAAAACAAAAGGCCTTGTATTATCAAAAATACAAGACCATTTATATATTTTTCTATCGCAGACAGTTTTAGCAATACTAGTAACTTCAAAATGTTTATATCTTTTTTGTGCAAGTTTACTTAAATTTTTATAATTCATACCTTATAGTATGCAATTTATTTTAGTTTAGACAACCCCGAGTCCTAAGAGCAATGTTGCCACCCATTCAAGAATAAGATATGCCCCAGAGATTACAAAAAATGCTATAGGAACCCATGCAGGTCTTTTATCACTTTTAGTATTTGTTTTTATATATGCTTCTAAATCAGTTTTTGGTTCTGCAGCGGCAGTTGTTATTGTATTATCATCATTCAATTGTTTATTTTCTTTGCTTTCTTTTACAAGCTCACGAATTAAGAAATATAATATTGCAGCGCCTGCCGCAGCCATAATCACAGCATAAATTAGTGAAACACCTATCTCGTTCCAAGTTGGAATTGTAGCAATTGTTTGAGATGCAGCTCCTCCACTATATATATAAGTCATTGTTACTGCCATAAAATTGTTTGCAAAATGTATTATTATAGGATACCATAAGTTTCCTGTATATACAAAAATGTAACCACCTATTATGCCCATAATAAATTGATGCACTGTCTGATCTGGACCACCATGCATGAGCATAAAGAAAATTGCTCCTACAAAAACAGCTATATGTTTATTTTTTTCCTTTAACCCACCAACAATACAACCGCGGAACAACGCCTCTTCAGTGACCGCAGGAATAATACATATTACAACAATATTAATTATGTATGTTAAAAAATTATTAATTTCTATGCTTTTATCTGAAACATATCCTATTTTGTCTAAGAAAGACGCAAAAACATTAGTTAGAGGCGATGCAAAAACTAAAAATATTACAGAGATTGCAATCGAATATAATACGCCTTTTGTGTTGACTTTCTTATTTAGAGTTGTAGCCGTTAAAAACTTGGTTTTTGATATTCTTGAAGTTAAGTATGCTGCCAACAAAAATACCCCCTCTACTAAGCAGGACGCAATTATTACAACTGCTCCAACTCTAAAAGATTCAGGTAATGAATAATATAATTGAATAAACAAATATTGCAACACAACAAACATAATTGAACTTATGCCACTATCATAATAATCAAATTTTTCTTTCATTTTTACTCTCCGATAATAAAATTATTACTCTTTCCATCTTGTCTTGTCAAGCGAACAATAACATCAACGCCCAGCTTTAAACCCGCCGCCTCGATATGTTGTGCAACGGTATGACAAGCAAGCTCTTTAGTATTTGAATGTTGCGATATATGGCTTAATACAAAATGTTTAACACCAAAATATGCTAGTTTTACAATAGCTCTGCCACATTGACTATTTGATAAATGCCCTATATCACTTAATATACGTTTTTTTATCATATAAGGATAAGTTGTTTCCATCAACATTTCCTCATCATGGTTGCATTCGATATATACAACTTTTGAATCTCTAATCTCAGTCACAATACCGTCTGGTAAAACCCCTGTATCTGTAACAAAAGCAGCCACGGCATCATGGCATTTTATTTTATAACCCAGACAAGAAATAGAATCATGACTCAAATAAAATGGTTTAATTCTTACTTCATCAATATTAAACTCTTGATCTCTAATTATTGTTGTTTGCGCATTGTTTACCATTCCAAGAACTTTGGCACAATTTTCCTCTAAATATATTTTCTTACCATGCTTTATAGCCTCTCGAAGCCCCTTTACATGATCTATATGCTCATGAGTGATTAGAATTGTATCAATATCATCAATATTAACTCCGGCGTCCAGCAATCTTTTCTTAATTTCTCTATATGAAAAACCCACATCAATTAATATGTGATGATTACCACATTCAATGTATGTACAATTCCCATGGCTACCCGAACCCAAGTTGATTACTCTCATATTTTTCTCCAAGAACATTGTACACTATATTATTCTTATTAAACAATCATTTTTTTAAATTTCTAGCCTAGAAGATATGCGTTGAACTTATCTCTTAATTTTACTCCAGTAGTTTTTTCAAAACAATTTATTAAATCATCACCTGTAACAATCTTAAACCTATAATTTTTATAGTATTTTTGTAGCGTTTTATAAAACTTTTTATCTCCAACGACATTTCTGATATCGTCATACATAATAACGCCTTTTACATAAATCATATAGCTGTATTCGTATTCACTCGAATATTTTTCAACACTGTCTATCATGCTATAATTTACAACGCCACCAAGTGAAGTTATAACATCAACATATAAATCATATGTGCTCGACGCATCTTCTATCAATTCTTTGTAATTCAAACCATATTCAGGATAGTTTTCAAAAAATAAGAAGGCAGAATATTCTGTTAAACTTTCATCAATCCAAGCCTCTGCTATTTGATTATTCCCAACCAAACCATACCACCACTGGTGCGCTATCTCATGAATTATAACTCTTGCTTTATCTTGCTTTTCTTCAATATTATCAGCAATCATAACAAAGTTTGGATATTCCATTCCACCAAACAAGAACGGTGTTTTAACAACACTTATTTGTCTATATGGATACTCACCAAATTTTGCATTAAAAAATTCTAATCCGTCTTTCACTAAGCTAGCCATTTCATCAAGATCGCTGTCACCAGCATATCCGAAATAGTTTACTGTTGTATTTTTTAGCTCTATCTTTTTTAAATTGAATTTACTTGAAAGCACCAAAGCTACATCTCTAACAGCTTTTGCTTGAACTTCTATATGTTTTTTTGCTCCGACTTCCTCTTTTATAATATTTCCTGTTGTAGCACAAACCAACTCATTTGAAAAGGTTAAATTCAAATTATAATTTGCCATTTCAGAGCAGAACGGATCACCAGTTGAATAGTACGGAGATAAATCAAACTTTTCTCCGTCAAAATGCGCCAACACAGGATACCAGTTCCCAAGATTTATATTACTATCCATATACCCAAACCTATGATTACAATTTGGCAGAGTCACAATAAATTTAAGCGATATTACCACGCTTTGTTCTTTTTTGAGATCACATTTTACCTTTAATACATTTTCGTCTTCACCATCATAAACAATATCCTGCTGTTGATTGTTAGTTTTTACACTGGTAATTTCAAGATTTCCGTAGCTGTCACCATTTGAAAAACATTTACCCTGATTTAACGTAGTATATGGCTTTATGCTAGCCCCTTCTCTGAACGCTCTTGGATATAAATGAAAATAAAGCGCATCTATATCCATACCATAATTATTTTTTACTTCAACTGTTTGTGACGCTTCAATAGTTTTGTTTTCACTATCAATTTCCGCTTGAATATTATAATTATTTAACGCTTTTGCAGCCTTTTCAACCAGACTATCAAAATCGCGTTTAAATATGAAAAAACAAGCAACAACAAGTACGATTACTGATAGACTGATTGCTATAATTTTCTTTATCAAATTTTTCTTCATAAAAACCTCTAACAAACTCTATGCCACAAGGTTGAAAAAAAGAATATAAAAAATATTATACATTTGTATAAAAACTTGACACGGGTATATTAACTTTGTTAAGATTTAATCATGGAAAAAACAAATAAAAAAACTGATATGCGAACACTTCGCACAAAAAAATTATTAACTAAGTCTCTATATGAACTTTTGGAAACAACACCTTTTGACAAACTAACAATACAAAACATTTGTGATAATGCAATGGTTCATAGAACCACCTATTATCAACATTTTAATAACAAAGAAGAGCTTTTGATTTATTCATTAGATGATTTTAGAAATAAACTTTTCGCTGTTACGCATAACAACATGGATCACAATTCACCTAAACAAATGTTTTTGCATTTATCAACTTTCTTTGTAAAATATGTGCAAAGTAATAGAAACGTATTAAAGAAGATAACGAATAATATAGGTAGTGATCTTTTAATCAGTAAAGTTTCTTACGCTTACGAACAAAATATTTTAGAACTATTAAATTTAAGCACGCATGTGTTTTCTGTACCAAAACCTATGATTTCCCAATTCTTCACTGGTGGAATAATTAAAGTATTATTAACCTGGCTCGAATCAGATGATAATTATTCAAATGAACAATTACTTGATTTTATTAATATTTTAATGAACAACTTTGAAAATTTTTTAATATAAAAAAATCTCCTAGTAAGTTTATAAACTTTTGAAGCTAGAAAAAAATCACTTTATCAAATAACGATAGAGTGATTTTTTGTATTTATAATGAGATATTGCCAAATTGCTTAATAAAAATATTTTTCATATCAACATCGCCTTCTACGAAGTTATATAATATGTTTGGATAAATTCCCATGTCCCATAGTTGCAAAGAAATTGCATAAACACAAGCCTCTGATTTTAACCCACAAACATCAATCTCTCTGATGTTAAGTGAATTAATATAATCTAAATCCTGTCTATTTAATCCATATCCATATTTTTTCATAATTATTGCATTTTTTGGAATGTTGAGAGAAATGTCTTGATCGTCTTCTGTTGTCAACTTAGTCCAACCAATTTTATCTTGATAAAGTGAATTCTTTAATTTTTCATTTATGAATTTTGTGGATATAATTTTATCATAATTACTTGTTGCAATATAATCACTTATTTTGTTATTAAGATCTAAATATTTATTGTTTTTCATAAAACCTTTTTGCATATCAATAACCAATAAAATTTTCATATTTTTCTCCTTATTTATTCATATTATAACATATAATTTCTAAAGGTGGTTTCTAATTTATAGGATTTTTAAAAATTTTAGCACCAACGAGTGTGCTTGTCATGATACAAGTGTCGTCGCTTCGCTCCGACAGACAAGCACATTTCACGGCATAAAGTAGCCAAAAGAAAAAGAACTGAGAATTTATCTCAATTCTTTATTCTGCTAGTTTCAAAAGTCCTAAACTAAGGAGATTTTTTACTTTTGGTTTAAAGCTTCGTTTAGTTTTTGTACCATTAAGTCAACATCAACACCATGAACAGCAGCAGCTTCTTCAAGTGATTCCATTTGACTTACTGGGCAACCAAAGCAGTGCATTCCAAATCCGAGTAATACTTCAGCTAAATTTTCATCAATTCTTAAAACTTCACCGATTGTCATAGTTTTTTTAATAGTAACTTTCTTTTTCATAATTATTCCTCTTCCCTATATTTATTCATTGCCTCAATTAATTCTTTTAAGTTTTTTTCAACCCTCTTTGCCTGAACGCTAGAAAGTTTTTGTTCACTTTTTCTCATTAGTTTTTCAGCACGTTCTAATGCTGCCTCAAACTCTTTATCTGTTCGAATTATAATTTGTTCACCTGCTGGAAACTCTAATTTTGGCCTTCCTCGTTTCTTTAAACCTTGTTCAACCTCTACTTCTTCTTTTTTTACAACTTCTTCTTTGTTTTCTTTTTCAGAAGTGTCCGCTTGAAGTTTATCAGCCACAATTTTTATTGTTTCATTTCCGGCTTTTATATTTTGCAAAGGATTTAATTCTTCAGCCTTGTCTTCTTTATAATTATTTTCACCTTTATTTTCTTGTCCGCCTACGACACAATTATCCATCGCCTTTAATAAATCGTTAAAACTTTCAACCGCAACACGATATTGATACTGCCTAATAGCTGTATAAATATAATAAGCCATCTTAGCAAAAGCTAAGAAAAGTAATGGTATAAGCGCAGATTCTGCTAATGCATATCCTGTTATCACAGCCTCATTACCAAGCATTGCAATACTGCATAGAAATAAGAAAGCAAAAACACTATATATGATAGTTCTCATAAGTGATCTATTTCTATTAAACACACCACCTGAGAGCTCTAAGTCAAGACTGTCTTCCCTTTTTATATATTCTGATGGCAATCCTTTATTTTTATATCTAAAAGTATTCCAGCCTCTAACAAAAGCTGAAGGCATTTTATTTATAAGTTCATTTATTTTATAAAAATTTGCAGTGTTAATGCCGTTAGCATAAACAATATCATAAATTTTACGCGCGCTTTTATCAAATCTTCTCTCAAAACTGAAAATGAGCGATAAAGTAATCCAAAGCACATATAAAGATAAAGCCACAATAGCAATAGTAAGTAAAATATTGCCAGTTAAAATACCTGTTAATACGCCAAAGGCTGTTTTAATATAATCATAAATCATAATCTTTCACCTAAGACCAGTATATCATACAAAAATGGTAAACACTAGCAATTTTTGTATAAATTTTTACAAAATAGAGATTTTTTTAAAGAATTTTATACGCTTCAGCTTTGGTTAAAGAAACAATTATTGCCTTACCTAATGGTTTACCCAAAGCCGCCTGCATTGCCTCACTATAAATAGCTAGCTGCTTTTTATATTTGTCTATTAATTCTTTTTCCGATAATCTACTCGTCTTATAATCTATTATATCAAAAGAATCATCTTTTATAACAAGGAGATCAATTATACCTTGCATTAAAACATTGTCTTCTACTGAAGAATTTACAAAATTCTTTGCAGGCATTTGATAATAAAACTCACGCTCTCTTATCACATTGCAATCATTCTGCCTTATATCATCAAATATTGACATAGATAAAATTTTGGCAACAACGCCTGCATCAATCAACTCTTTATCTTTTTCTGATAAAACACCATCGTCTATGAGTCTGGTTATCTCTTTTTCAACGCCCTCTTTAGTAGTAGCATCAAAAGAAATGAATTGCATTAGTTTATGATAACTATTGCCCACTTCTAAAGCGTTATTAGTTCTTTCTTTTGTGTTTTTATGATACACAAAATCATCATCGCGACTCAATGCTGTAAAAGAAGACTTTACTGGCAAATTTGTAGCCTCAACATGTTTATAAGTAGAATTGAAATTTTGATTTAACTGTAATAATGCGCCACTATCAGGCTCAACAAAAATAATCTCATCACTTGATACTTGTGGCATATTTTCTGATATATCTTTTAAATCAAAAGTTTCAACATTTAATTTATCCATAGGTTCACCAAATAGACTTTCAGTAAACCAGTCTAAGAAACATGTTGGATTCTCAAAATTTTCTGACAACTTAACATGGTCACGACTGCCAACTATGTATAAGAAATTAATAGCCCTCGTCATACCAACATATAGCAATCTTTGCTGCTCTTCTAAAAGTTTTTCTTTCTCACACATTCTAATTGCTTTTATTGCCAGCGTATCTTCTTTATACCTTGCATTCTCATCAAAGTAAGATAAACCTATACCATATTCTTTTGAAAGAAGACAATCCCCATAAATGGATTTCATATTAAAATTGCGTCCCATTCCTATCATGAACACGACTGGAAATTCCAAACCTTTTGATTTGTGAATTGTCATAATCTTAACAGAATTAGATTGAACAGAAGCCTCTATAGGAATATTTTTATTTGTTTCTTGAAGATAATCAACAAGCAACATATTTGGAAGAGAATTTTTAAATTTATTATATTTTAGAACGCTCTCCTCATGCAAGTCTGAAGCATAAATTTTAGTTAATAAGTCCAAATCATCTTCAATGATATTTAATAGTTCAGGAACTGTTTTATATGCTGCATAATTTTTATATTTTTCAAGATTTGTTTTGAAAGTTTGTATTTTTTTATTCAACTTTGCATTGTCTTTTACACTCTGCATTACGTTTTCACTAAAAGTTGCCGACAAATCCTGAGCTTTAATTTCTGCAAGCTCACTTGCACTAAAATTAAATAGTGGAGAATATAAAACACTCAACATTTCTTCATCATGGGAAGAATTTGAGATAAGAGCAAACAAGTTAGATATTCCACTTACAAACTGGTCGTCCATAGCATCAGACACCAAATCAGCACTAACCGGAATATCCAAATCTCTCAGCGTGTTTATAAATTCTTTGAGCTGCTCTGATCTAGACGCTGTAAGAATTACAATATCTTTATATTCTATTTTTCTATGTCTTTTAGTATTAACATTATAAATTTTTGCTTTAAGCATTAATTCAGAAATATTTTTTGCAACAAGCAAAGCCTCAGCAACAGAAGTTTTTTCTTCTTCTGAAAGTATATTTTTATGTTTTTCTACAGAATACACACTTTCAATGTAAGATTCCTCTTCCCCGCTCTCTTTATGTGAATCTATATAAAGTAGATTTATATTAGCCCTTTCTTTATTATTATCCCACGCTTCAAGTCCTGAACGCATTTTCTTTGAAGCATAATCAACACCGCCAAACTCATTTGTCATAGACCTTGAAAATACAAAATTACAAAAATCTAAGATATCGCTATGACTTCTAAAATTATCATTTAAATCGTACACCTTACTTGATTTACTATCCATACTATAAGCCTGATACTTATTGATAAAAATTTGTGGATCGCAAAGTCTAAACCTATAAATACTTTGTTTAACATCGCCGACCATAAATCTGTTGTTTTCTTTTGAAAGTAGCGATATTATTTTTTCTTGCATTCCATTTATGTCCTGATATTCATCAACAAAAATATACTCATATTTGTCTTTTAATTCATTCAACACTTCTGTGTTTTGAAGAACTTTATAGGTAAAACGCTCAAGGTCGTTAAAATCCAAACCACCCTTTTCTTTCTTGAGTGTATTATATATTTCTTTAAATCTGCAGGTTACGTTATAAAGATTTTCAACTCTTTTTTTAGTAACTAAAAGATATGCGTTCATTTTATCAGGATTTTCAAGAGCAATACCTTTTAAATTATCTACTATGCCCTTATATTTATCTCTAAAAGTCTTTACCTTTTCCTTAATTTCATCAAATTCAAGTTCTACCTTTGGTAAAATTCCTAGATTTTCAAAATCCAAAATTGCTCTTGAATTTTTAACATAATCAAAATGTGAATGAATTTTTTTGAGATTTGTTTCCATTTTTTGTAAAAAGATGGCAAGCTTTGATTGCTTATATGTATTAACGTATTCAATCATTTCGCCACATTCTTTCTCAAGAGCTGCAAAAGACTTAATTATATGCGTATTCAACATTTTTGCGCATGGATTATTTTCTATATTGTTATAGCAATTCAGCCCCTCATTAAACCACCTTTCCGGATCACTTTCAGCAGAAAGAAAACTATCTAACTTTAAAATTAGCTCACGTAGTTTATAATCCTTCCTATTCTTTGAAAAAATATCAATTAAATCATAAAATTCAGGATTTGTCTCATACTGTTCACGGAATAAAATATCCATTGCTCGCTCTTTGATTGCATTTGCTTCAATTTCGTCAAAAACAACAAATGCTGGATCTATTCCCACTTCGTAAAAATAGCTTTTTAAAAGCCTTGCACAAAAACTATGTAAATTAGATATGTCTGATATAGGAATATCATCAATTTGTTCTAACAAGAAAGATGTTGGTTCTTTCTCGCTTAGTTTTTTTATAAGCTTGTTTTTCATGTCACTACTACTAGCCTTTGTAAATGTTACAATCAAAAATCTGCTTATAGGAACATTATTTTCCACCATAAGCTTAACTATGCGTTCAATCATAACTGTAGTTTTTCCACTACCAGCAGAGGCACTAACAATCATATTTTTACCCATATCATTAATAATGCGTTGTTGGTCATCAGTAAACTTATTCATGTTCCACCTCCGCAATATCATTTAATGTAATTTTACTAGAGCACTTACGCGACATATCATTCTCAGACCTATCAATTCCACAAACATTTTTATACTTACAATAATCACAAGGTTTTACATCGCCAAATGATATAGGCGATGCAGCAACATAACCTTTTTTAATTTCTTTTACAGCACCTTGCAAGAGACTCTTCACATATTTTTTAATTTTGTCAAAATCATCACTATCAATAATATTTGACTTTTTATTAACAACAATCGTGCCTTCTTCTTTATTCTTTTTAGATGCACTTATACTAGCATCAACAATCTTACTTTTTGGATTATCAAAAGTAATTGATTTATCCATTGCAAGCAGGTCGCTTGAATTTGATGAAATTATACCTTTCATTTTATAAGCACCAAGACTTTCCTCTTCACTTCCAGCGAACTCGTTTCTTATAGGGAAATAAAGCGATGCAACTGGTTTAAACTTTAATTCATCAAGTGCGCACAAATATGTAATAAGTTGAATTTTTTTGCCATAATATATATCTGCTGGTTTATCATCAATTTTACCTGTTTTATAATCTATTACTCGAAGTTTATCGTCCAAAGTATCAATTCTATCTATTTTTCCTTCAACTTTAACATCTGCGTCTAATTGTAAAGCTTTTACCTTGCCTTTATCGCCATACCAAACCTCAAAACCTGTAGGTTTAAATTTACTGCTATTAAGTTCAATTTTCAATGCGTTACAAATGCGTTGACTTTCCGATTCAAGTATTTTAACTATAATTTTATTCTCTTCTAAAATATATTTTTCATTAGCTAAAATTTTATGGAGTAATTTTTTTGGATCTTGCTCTTTGCCTTGAATTAATAACTTCATAAAATATTCAACTAATTGATGCAAAATATCTCCCACATCAACCGCTCGAATATCAGATTGTTTTCTCTCTTTTATTTTTAACCCAAAATTAACAAAATGTAAAAATGGACAATTAAAATAATTCTCCAGTTCACTGACACTAGTTTTGCCATTTGTAAAGAAAAGTTTATCTGCATTATTTATGTATGTATCTTTTTTATCAGCCTGGGCTTTAATTTCTTCAAACTTGAAACCATGCTCTTTTAGACTAAAATATAAATCATTTATTCTATTCTTTGACAAAAGATTTGCACCCTTATTTTTGCTGTGTGCTGATTGTAAAAAGTTTTTTGTCGCATTTTTGATTGTTGGATTAAAACGCGCAAAGTACTCATCATCGATTTTTAATAATTCACTATTAAATACAGTTTGGTTAATCGGTAAATTTTGATCACCATCAAAGAACATTTTTGAAATCATGCCAAAAATGCTTGAAGTTTTTTCTTCTTCACCTTTTATATTAAAACTAAAACAACTAAGAGTTAGTGTGTTTGACGGCAACAATAAAAGTTCATAAGCCCTAAACCTTTCACGTCTATTAAGTGTTCGTATTGTTGGCTCAATTTTTTTATTAGTACTTTCAGCAAGATATCCGATTTCGCTATCTGAAATCATGCCGCAGTCTTCACTTTTAATAGGAAATTTTCCCTCAGTAGCACCACAAATAAATAAATCACTAATTTCGTTTATGCCATCACCATTTGACTGAATACGCAAGCAATCTATTGTTTGTGGTATTAAACTTACATCACTAGACGACAATCCACTTTGTAAAAGCAATGAAAACTCTTCGAGAGTGGTTTTTGTATCACCTAGAAAACTCACGATGCCTTCAAATACAGCATTGCACTTATCTATTATTTGATCAGATATAGCCTCACCTATGTTATCCTCCAACTCTTTTTGCATTTCGGACAATTTATTAATTTGAGATTCTATTTGTAATTTTTCAAGCAAAATTGTAATGCAATTCACATAATCTTTGTATGTTTTTGCATTATTGATATTTTCCATTAGCAGCGTTAAAATTGATTCCAAATAAATTCTGCATTCCTCAGCCTTTACCCTGTCTTCGTTTTTATCTCCACCTGCCATAAATGGTTTTAAAAACTTACTTCTGTTAATGCCATATTGCAAAGTATAGTTTTCAAATTCCTGCTTGTTTGGTGCATCTACAAAGAAGTTTTTAATAAAAGAAATCACACAAGCCTGATCAAGACCTTTTCTTACCATGTCTAAGAAACTTTTTATGCAGGTGAATAAAGGGTGTGTTGCAAAGTCATAAGGTTTAGAAATAAAGTATGGTATTTCATACTCTTTCATCTTTTCTTCAATTAAACGTTTGTTTTCTTCTAAGCCACAATAAACCATCGCCATTTCATTATAGCGTTTTCCTTGTCTTACATTATATTTTATAAGTTTACAAATATTATCAAGCTCAGCGTATGGTGATGGAAAATTATAAAGCGAAATATTGCCAGATGGTTTAACAACTTCCACAGGATAGCCGTATAAATTATCTTTCAAATGTTTAAAATCAGATGAAAAATTATTTTCTATTCTAGTTGGATTATATGGTATATGCAGCGTTGCAGAAAGAGCTTTAAATTTATCAAAAACTTCAGTCTCTGCGATGTGGTAATTTTTGTTGTTAGGGTGCATAAAAGAACAAGCGACCGTTACATCTTTAGCCGTAATTAAAATTGATTTTATCAAGTTCATAGCTTTTGCCGTAATACTGTCATATCCACAAACCAAAACATGCGAAGACTTAATCCATTCGCTTTCCTTTACAGCAGTAGCCAAAATATCAAGCCTGTCACTAGCATCATTGTATGTATTTGCCAGTTCACTTTCATAAGCATCATAAATTAAACTAATGTCTTTCAATTTTAGCTTTAAAGATTGTTTTGCATTTTTAGAACTTAAACTAAACTCTTCAGGAGACAAACCACTAGACTTAATCTGCGAAATTGTGTCATAGATTGACTCAATAAATCCTATTGACGATGCACTCTTTTTAAAACATACCAAATCGTCTCTCATCTCATACACAATTTTACGAATTAGCATAATACCAGTTTCACGAGTGAGCGGTTTGTTTTTTATCACAACATCTATTTTTTCAAGAAGTCTATCAAAACTATTAATTGAAACATTCATAAATGCCTTATTATTTTTCAAAAGCATTTGTTCAGCCTCAAGTGTTTTTGTTTCAGGCACAAGTACTAAATAATTCTCTAGAACATTATTTTTTGCACAAAGTGACAAATTCGAAAGCGCAGCTTTCATTGCTAAACTGGTAGTATCGGCTAAAATATATTCTAGTTTCATACATTAATGATAACATACCCTATATTAAATTTCAATTATTTTAAATAATTGACACCAAAGATGACATATAATATAATTATTAATGAGGTGAAATTATGGCAGAATGGATGTATATTGTTTTATCAATTTTATTTATTCCACTACTTATTCTAACAATTGTTGTGGAAGCTAGAGTTAATTCTACTTATAAAAAATATAAGGGTGTAAATTCTAAAGCAGGCGTTACTGCAGGCGAATGCACAAGAAAGATGTTAGACGTAGCCGGATTAAACCATGTTTCTATAAAAGAGTCAAAAAGAGGTTCATTATCTGATTGTTACGATCCAAAAGAAAAAAGTATAAGCCTATCCAAAGGCAGCAATGAATCCATGTCTATTGCAGATATAACCGTTGCCGCACATGAGGTTGGACACGCTTATCAGGACGCTGATAAAAATTATGCACCTATGAAAATTAGAGCTGCAATCTTGCCTTTTGTTCAGTTCGCAAATAGACTTAGCATTCCAATGTTTATATTTGGAATATTACTTACAATTTTTTCAGCCATAGCTAATATAGGCGTTACGGTATTATGGATTTCTGTAGCTTTATACTTTGCTACAACCTTATTTTACTTATTAACCCTGCCTATTGAATTAAACGCTTCAAAGCGCGCACTTGAAACCATTTCAAAATACGGATACTTAACAGAAGATGAAATGCCAGCAGCAAAAAAACTACTTGACGCCGCCGCTTGGACATACATTGCTGGACTTGTAACATCACTTTACTATTTCCTAAGATTTTTAGTTGAAGTTATGTTTATTACAAAGGACAATTAAACAACAAAAGGTTCCAAAATTTGGAACCTTTTGTTTTACAAATTCAACAAACTTTTTATTCGATATAAATCAAATTGACATCTGTTCACAATGTCATTTTTTTGTTCTCTTAACTCTTTCATTAGCCCTGTTGCAATCTCATATCCTAAAGCATAGGTATCTTCGTCAATAACACCTTCATTTTTAGCCAATTTAAATTCAATCTGATCATCAAGACGTATATAATAACCAATATCCGTAATTGCAGGACATTCCATTGTGACATCTAAATATAAATCATCATACCATGGAATATCATTTTCAATACCTGAGCCATTATTTATATCAAAGTAAAAACATAAAGGTCTATTTATGTTATCAAAAAAAACTCTACAATTATATTTTCTATCAAGTAAAACATATTCTAAAATAGAATATCCTTTATCCAACCCCACGTATCTTTTTCCATTACAAAAAGCTGTTAAAGGTTTTGACATTTCTTTAACATATTTTAATGCAATATATCCATTAAGAGTGTCTTCTTTTTCTAGATACCATATTTTATCAGTAACTTCTCGCATATAAACCTTATCTATAAATTTTTTTCTCATAATCTCCTCCTAGTTTCAGCGAATAATTTTATTATATATTTTTATACCACAAAAAACAAAAAGAGAGCCAACTTTTTCTCAACTCTCTTTTTATTTAAAACTTAATTATTATTTACTTTCTAATTCCAAATACTCTAACGTTTAATTTTGCAACGACTGTTGGGAAAAGTTTTACATCAACTTTAGTTTGAATTTCAGATTTAATAGGATTGTCTAGTACAATCTTTTTTCTATCGATTGTATAACCCTTTTTCGCAAGCTCTTCAGCAATTTCTTTTGCTGTTACTGATCCAAACGCTCTATTATTATCCCCTACAGGTATTGTAAGCTCGACAGTACATTTTTCAAGTTCTTTAGCTAAATCTTTAGCAGCTTGCAAATCTTCTTCATATTTTTTCTTTTCTGCAGCTTTTTGAGCATTATTCATATTAACGTTTCCAGCATTAGCAGGAACTGCTAGTTTGTTTTTAAACAAAAAGTTTGTTGCATATCCGTCACTAACATTAATAACGTCACCCTTTTTACCCTGTGATTTCACATCTGCAAGTAATATAACTTTCATAATTTTTCTCCTTTTGTTTATTATACAAAATATTATCATTATAAGTCAACTACAAGCATAAAATGAATAAAAAAGCACATAATAAACTTGGAGGATATTATGTTTGATTTAAAATGTAAACGAGAAAACTGCACTTACAATCAAAACTGTAATTGTACAGCAAAAAATATAGATGTAAATAAGAACACCGAATGTAATACATATAACCCTGCAAACAATGAAAAGAAAGAACAAGACAAAATACCCCACACACCCACACGAAATGAAACAAACGTAAAATGCCATGCAGAATGTTTGTTTAATAGCGAATGTAACTGTATTGCAAACGGAATAACCGTAAAATCGTCTAATGCTTGTCCATGTTGTTGTACTTATATGCCAAAATAGAAAATCGCGACATGACGCGATTTTTTTTTTGGAAATATTAAAAATATTTTAGTAAAAGTGTTGCAAATTTAATTTTGATGATATATAATATGTCTTACTTGTGAGTTCACAAGACAATATTCCCCGATAGCTCAGCCGGTGGAGCAGGCGACTGTTAATCGCAAGGTCGTAGGTTCAAGTCCTACTCGGGGAGCCATTAAAGTAAAGCACATTTGTCTAAACGATAAATGTGCTAATTTTTTGCATTTTTAGGGCTTTTTAAGCCCTTTTTTGATTGTTTTGATAAAATTTTGATAATGCGAAATCAAAAACGGCGTTATTAGGCTCTTAAAATTCCTAAAAACGCCGTTTGACTTTTTTAAATAATTCTTATGACAGCTTTTTTGTAAGTGTTAGCCAGTAAAAAGAGATACACAGTTTTGTGTATCTCTTTTTACTTTACTTTTTTAAAGTGATTATAACCTACGATACTTGGGGTATCGTAAGGGGGGATTGCTTAATAATCGACTTATAGATGGGTTTTTGTTAAATTTAGTTTAAACCCGATGCTTTTTGTGTGCTTTTGGGAGATGTCCCGTATGCGCGCTTAAACGCTTTGCTAAACGAATATAAATTATATCCCAGCATCTCGGCAATTTCGCCAACTTTTTTCTTGTTTTCAAGAACGAGCGCTTTCCCCGTTTCCATTTTTCTCTTTTGGTAATATTCCGAAAGAGTCTTTCCCGTGGTTTGCTTAAAAAGACTAGAAAGATATCCGTAATTATAATTAAATTTAGGCGCAAGTTCTTCTAATTTTTTAATTGAATATATATGGGTGTCTATATAATTCATCAGTTGCATGCATAAAATTTCAGATTCCGAAACATTTGACGCGTGACGTGGCGCGTTGCTAAAATTACGTATCGTGTACACGAGAATTAGGTGAAAAACGTCGCATAGGGCACTTTGTGAATGCTGTTGCCCTTCTAAAGTGAACTCTGAAATGGCGTATTCAATTAAGCGAGAAATTTTTTCGTCTTGAAATATCCGCTTGTCGCCACC